>CAYVDV010000627.1:0-2511 GCA_964450465.1 uncultured Saprospiraceae bacterium | reverse complement strand
AAAAGATTCAAAAAATGTTACAATGTGTATACCGAAATAGAGAATTTGACGATCATGATCAATGTAGTAAAAAAAGGTACGAAGAAAGTGGACTTTTAATAGGCAATATTTTTAAACAATCTTGGGCCAAAATGGACAGGGAGTCTGCGGGGTGATCCTGAATTTTTCACACGAATATGTGGGTGATCTGCAAATCACGCTCACCTCTCCTGCCGGGCAAACCGTCACCCTGATCGGACCGATTGGATTGTTTGGAGAAACGGACGGAACCAGCTGGGATATAAGTTTTATACCCTGCTCAAGCGTCGCCGATCCGGATCCCGGATTCGCTGACACCTGGACGAATAATCAAAACTGGGGTGCGTTTGGGTATTACACCGGTTCATATTATCCGGAAGCAGGCTGCCTGGAAGATTTCAACACCGGTCCGGTAAACGGCCAATGGACGCTTTCCGTGACGGACGGCATAACCAACGACATCGGAGATTTTTTCGATTATGAAATCATATTCTGCGATCCCGCCGGCATAGAATGTTTTTCCTGTGAGGCAAATGCCGGAAATCTGGTTCAGGGGGATATCAGCGCCTGTGCCGGTGATGCATCGCTCCTGCTGAATCTTCCGCCGACCTATCCGCCGCCTCAAACGCCGCCGCCGGCAAACCTGTACTCCTACACGTATGTGATTGGCTCGGGTGGACTGGTCATAGCCTACGATCAGGGGCCCGATCTGGAGGCCTATCCGCCCGGTTCCTACACTGTTTGCGGTTTGTCCTATCTGACCGCAGATGAGGATCAGATACCTCCGCCCGACGGTTCGTTGACGATCACACAACTAACCGTACAGCTAAACTCCGCCACCCCGCCTTTTTGTGGAAAAATAACGACCAATTGCGTCAATGTTACCATCTTGACCCCACTCGCGGATCTGGAAGACTTCGACACTATTTGTGCGCCACAGTGCCTGGATTACTACGGTAAGACATTTTGTGCCAGCGGCACTTATCCCGTACTTGTTGCACAAAACGGTTGCTCTTTTACAGCCACACTTCATCTTACAGTACTCGAACCGGTTGTCGATACAATTTTTGAAACAGTATGCTACGGCGCATGTTCCCTGACTCCCGGTTTTGATACTGTTTGCAGCACAGGAACTTATCCGATCCATTACACTGGGGTCAATGGCTGCGACAGTACAGTGTTTTTGAACTTTACGGTTTTGGAAGTTGCGGCCAATATTGCTTTGCCACCTGTTCTATCCTGCTCGCAACCTGCAGTACAACTGCTCGGAACCGGATCAACACCACTTGGCCCGGGAATAAGTTATCAATGGCTGGCATCCAACGGCGGGACACTGAGTGGACCGGAGAATCAGATCAACGCCTCAGCGACAAGTGCCGGCACCTACATGCTGGAGGTTTGCCAAAGCGACGGAGGTGTGGTTTGCTGCGATACGGCAACGGTGGATGTTGCGGCCAACCAGAGCCCTCCGCCAGTGCCCGGGATGATTTCCGGACCTGAAGTGGTTTGTTACGGGCAAACCATTGACTGGAGTATTCCGGTTGTCCCCAATGCCAATGGCTATTCGTGGGTAGTCCCCAACGGGGTTTTCATAAACGGAGGACAAGACTCCACAGTCCTCAACGCCACCTGGAATACGGCAGTGAGCGGACCGGTTTGTGTCTCTGCCGAAAATGCCTGCGGGTTTAGCCCGGACACCTGTCTCTTTATCAATCTGATCGCTGCGCCAGCTGCGCCGGCAATCCTGGGAGGGAGTGTAACCGCATGCGTGGGCGACACGATACTGTACCTGGCAACGCCTTCGTCCGGCGATTCAGTTTTTATTTGGGAAATTCCCGCTGCTGCCCTGCTGCTGGGTAACCCTGATGACGACAGCCTCCAGATCGTATGGACCATGCCCGGGGTATCGGATCTGTGCGTCCGCGCCGTAAACGCTTGCGATACCAGTGCTGTTACTTGTCGCACTATTGAAGTACTCGCCCCGCCGGCCCCTCCGCTGATTTATGGCCCGGATACGGTTTGTGCGGGCACCCTGTCGAATTATGAAATTGCTCCGGTTCCCGGAGCAGATGGTTACCAATGGAGTATATCCGGAGGAAAAATTCTGGGTGACGGCGACACCACCGGGATACAGGTGCGGTGGGACAGTTTGTCTAAAGATGGGAAGGTCTGTGTTCAGGCCGTAAACGCCTGCGGTCCGGGCAGTGCAGCTTGCATGCCGGTTTTTGCGCTACCCCTGCCAGTGGCTTATGCTGGCCCGGACACCTCCGTCTGTGCAGACAGTTCCCTGTTGCAGGCCGTATGGAGCAGTTCAAATAACCTGGGTGTTTGGAGGCTGGTTTCCGGGCCAGGCAATGCAATATTCGCCGATAGTGCAACGGCGAAAACAATGGTACGGGTTGAAACCATTGGCGCATATACGTTCGAATGGTTTGAAAGCAACGGCTGGTGTTATTCAGCAGATACGGTTCAGGTTTACTTCTTTCCGGTCCC
>CAYVDV010000626.1:0-2516 GCA_964450465.1 uncultured Saprospiraceae bacterium | reverse complement strand
TTGCCTCGTTCAGGATGAGGCAAGCCCGCAAGCGGGCGAAGAGACTGATCACGTGATTATAACGTTTAACTCGAGTATGACGTCTCGCCCCCCGAGCGTTAGGGAGGCGAGGTTTTTCACAACGTACAAGGATTAAACATTGCCCGTTTTTCTTCCCTTAACTGCAGTAAGCGAAGGGGCAAGTATTGTTCCACCGTTTGCACAAAAGCGGAACATCATATTTTTTCTGAAAACGCGTAGGTAATACTCGAAATGCCCAAACAAACCGGGCCAAAAAGGAGAGCGAAAAAGAGAGGAATATCGAATACCTCAGGCTTCTGACTCTCACGAGAATATTACGAGTATACAACGGATTAAACCGGATTAAAAAGTCTTTTAGAATTTCAGTGTAAATGTCCAGCTAAATTCGCATATGCAAATTTAATTCAACCTGAAAATCATACCAAACGACCTGAAAATCGTACCGAATCACTGCATCCGCAACATCTTCCGGGTCAGCACGCCAAACGGGGTCACCAGTTCGCAATACAACACCCCGGATGCCGTCAGGCCGTCGAGGGCCAGCGTCTCGGAGTGATAACCGGCCGGATAAGCCTTGTCTATGCGCAACAGTTCGCGTCCGTTCACATCGAGCACGCGCAGCCGGGCATCACAAGCGCCGGGAAGCCGGAAGCCAATCGTCGTCGTTTGGTTGAACGGGTTGGGCCGGTTTTGCAACTGCAAGCCCGCCGCGCCGGGATCGCCGGGCGCAACACCCGTTGTTTCCAGATACTCGAGGTCTACCGGTGACGGATCCAGGGCACTGTTATAGCTGAGCGCGGGGAGGATCGAATCGTCCAGCTGCATCACCTCGCTCAGACGTACGCCGCCTTGCCGCGCCTTGATGTGCAGGCGCAGGGCCGGCGTTTTCGTTACGGAAAATCCCGTCGTCTTGGCAACTACCACCCGGACTTCCCCTTCCGCCTGCCGGTACAGACCAATATCGTCAATGGTCAGGGGCAAACTGCCGGCGAGCGGTTCAACGGCCGTCAACTCCAGATACGCCGGATCGAGGTTCAGGGCAAACTGGAACGCGATAAGATCGCTCATCTGACTGGCAACAAGATCTACGGCATATTCGGCATCGGCGCTCAACACCTGATCCTGAGCGGTCAACTTCAGGAATTCGGCCGCGAAATTGGCCGGATTGCCGTCGCCCGTCACGTCGCCGATCTTCATACCTACAAAATCCTGGTCAGTTTGCGGGCCGGAAATGCCGGTGTAGGTGAGCTGTTCCGGGAAACCCCAAGGCGGAACGGACAAGACCCAACTTAACGGTACAAAACGCCAGGAGGTATTGAAAATCGCATCAGCTGCCGGATTGCCCAGCAAGGTCTGTACGATCAAGGAGGCATCAAAGGTACTGATCGAATTGCTCTTGTTCACATCGGCGCAAACCTGCTTGTATGGGTCTGTAATCACATTTATGAGTGTCACATGCTGCTGGATGGCCGTGGCGTCGGCGGCAGTTACGCCGTTGAACTTGTTGATATTTTTCACCGGCTTGAGCGTGAAATTACCGCTGGTCAGGCCCGTCATGATGGAGTAGTTGCCATTTATATCCGTCACTTCGCTGCCGGTGGCGGAACCGGTGAGGTTGACCGTGGCGTCCTTGACGGGGTTGGCATCATGCTCCCAGATAATTTTGCCGCTGAAATCAATTTCACACTGCTCAACCATAACATTCACCGAACCGGTATTGGTACACCCTGCCGGGTTTGAGGTAACCATTACACTGTACACATGCGACCCAAGGGTAGTTGGGAGAGCCGTTGTCGAGGGATTTCCGTTGGGATTCCCAATGCCCTCGCCCGTCCAGGAGACCGTGCTGCTGGCGGGAGCATTGAGCGACAGGTTGAGGATGGCGCCCAGGCATACCGGGTTGGGGTTGGCCGTAATATCGGCCGGTGGCTTCAGCAAAAAGATATCGCTTAACTTCGAGCAGCTGCTCGTGCAACCGTTGCCGTCGGTGACCGTTACAGAAACGGTATAATTGTTTAGGAAATTTCCGGAAGTAACCGATACCGAAGAGCCGGTTTTAGACCCCGGGATAGAGCCGTCGCCACTGATGTCCCAACTATAAGCACTCATGCCGCCCGGGGCGCTGTACACGATATTTTCGGTGTTACTGCAAGCATAATCGGGGCCGGTAACCATACAAGCAGGCGCCGAAAAAGTACCGACCGTAATCTGCGTTGCGGCGCTGAGACAGCCATTGGCATCCTTGACCACTATGTCGTACATACCGGCAGCCAGACCGGTGAACGTAGCGCCGGACTGGTAATTGGCGCCGTTATCTTTCGAATACATATACGGCCCGGTGCCGCCGGTTACGCCGCTCACTGCGATTTGTCCATTGCTGCTGCCCGGGCAGGTATTGGTGGGGGTGGCGGTGAAGGTGATCGTTGGGCATGTCACAACTCCGGAGACATTGACGTTGTCAATCTGAACGACTTCCTCATTGAGATTGTCGCTGA
>CAYVDV010000625.1:0-2525 GCA_964450465.1 uncultured Saprospiraceae bacterium | reverse complement strand
TGCCGGCGGCGGCGCCGGCAGTATGTTGCGCTACACCATGTGGCTGCTGTTCCGACCCTGGCAGGCGAAATTCCCCTGGGCCACCCTTTCGGCCAACGGACTGGCTTGCCTTGCCGTGGGCGCTTTTCTGGGCTGGCAACGCCACGCCCTGCTGTCCGACCAAAACCACCTGCTCCTGGTTACCGGTTTTTGCGGCGGATTCAGCACCTATTCCATGTTTACAGTTGAAACCTGGGGCCTCTGGCAAAGCGGACACTCGCTTGCCGCCCTGCTAAATGTGCTGCTCAATTTGGGAGTATGCATCCTTTGCCTACTTTTGGGGTTGAAAATTACAGCCTAACCAACGCTAAATATGGACGTCAGCCCGGAAATCCTCCTGCGCGTACGCCAACTGGAGGAAAAATACGCCGCCATGGGCCAGGATATGAACTCCTACCTCGATGGCCTGCTCTACGCCGATTACCTGACCTATTGGGATTATATCCACCTCGACACCCTGCTCAGCCTGCAAAACCCGCGCACGCCTATCCCCGACGAGCGGATCTTTATCCTCTATCACCAGATCACCGAACTCTATTTCCGCCTGAGCCTCGACGCTATCGAGCAACTGGCACACTGCGAACCGGCGCCTTCCCCGGATCTGTTCAAACGCCAGCTGCTGCGCGTCAACCGCTATTTTGAACAGCTGATCAACTCCTTCGATATCATGGTCGAGGGCATGGACCGCGAGGAGTTCCTGCGCTTCCGCATGAGCCTGCTGCCCGCCAGCGGCTTCCAGAGCATGCAATACCGCATGATCGAGATGGCCAGCACCGACCTGCGCCAACTGGTACACAGCAGCAAACGCGAACTCACCGCCGACGTGGACGATGTGCGCCTGCTCTACTCCGTGCTCTATTGGAAATCGGGTGCCACCGAACTCGCTACCGGCAAAAAAACGCTCACGCTGCGCCAGTTTGAGACCAAATACGGCGAGGAACTGATCCGCTACGCCGATAAATTTCAAACCTGCAACCTGCGCCGCCTCTTCCACAAACTCTCCCCCGAAGACCAACAGGACGCCGAACTCCGCCTCCTGCTGCGCGAGCACGACCTGAACGCCAATGTCCGCTGGGCACTCTCCCACTACCGCTCGGCCGTGCGCTACCTCGACGCCAAGCCTAAAGAGATCGCCGCAACCGGCGGCACCAACTGGCAACAATACCTGCCCCCCAAACTCCAGCTGGTGGTGTTCTTCCCCGAACTCTGGAGCGCCGACGAACTGGAGCGCTGGGGCCGCTTTCAGGAAGCCTGAGGCCGTTCTTTACATAACGGCCGCATACTCGTACCTTTGTCGGACACAGCCGCTTTCCGCTTATGACGCTGCCCGACCTTACCGATACCATAGCCGCCCTGGCCACCCCGCCCGGCGTGGGCGCCATCGCCGTGCTGCGCCTGTCGGGGCCCCGCGCCCTGATCATCGCCGACGGCGTGTTCAAAGGCAAGCGGCTCGAGAACCAGCCCTCGCACACGGCCCATTTCGGCCGCATCACCGACGAACAGGGCCGCACCCTGGATGAGGTGCTGGTCACCCTCTTCCGCGCCCCCAGCTCCTACACCGGCGAAGAACTGGTGGAGATTTCCGTACACGGCTCGCCCTACATCCAGCAGGAAGTCCTCCAACTCCTGCTCCGCAAGGGCGCCCGCCTCGCCCAGCCCGGCGAATTCACCCTGCGCGCCTTCCTCAACGGAAAAATGGACCTCAGCCAGGCCGAAGCCGTGGCCGATCTGGTGGCCAGCCAGAGCGAAGCGTCCCATCAGGTAGCCCTGCGCCAGTTGCGCGGCGGCTTCAAAAACGAGATCGCCCGTCTGCGCGAGGAGCTGATCCATTTCGCCAGCCTGGTGGAACTCGAACTCGACTTCTCGGAAGAAGACGTGGTGTTTGCCGACCGCAGCCAGCTGAAAACCCTGGTGGAAAACATCCGGCGCGTCATCGGGTCGCTGCTCCGCTCCTTCCAGTTGGGCAACGCCCTCAAGACCGGCGTGGCTACCGTGATTGCCGGCCGGCCCAATGCCGGCAAAAGCACCCTCCTCAATGCCCTGCTCAACGAAGAGCGCGCCATCGTCAGCGAGATCGCCGGCACCACCCGCGACACCATCGAGGAAGTGCTCAATATCAATGGCGTGCAGTTCCGCCTCATCGACACCGCCGGCATCCGCGAAGCACAGGACGCCATCGAGGCCATCGGCGTGCAACGGACCATGGAGAAAATACAAGAGGCGTCGATCGTGGTGTACGTGTGGGATGTGAGCGAACTGACGCTGGCAGAGGTGCATGCGGATCTTGAGCAACTCAGACCCCAAGCCCCCCTCGCCCCCCCCAAAGGGGGGGAGAACGTGGTAAAGGAAGATCGCGTGGAAGAAACAGACCAAACAACTACCGGCGAATCAAAAGCAACCCCTACAACCATACCTACCCCAACGACGTTCCCCCCCCCCTTTGGGGGGGGCAGGGGGGGGCTAGTGGTGTGCAACAAAATGGACAA
>CAYVDV010000624.1:0-2538 GCA_964450465.1 uncultured Saprospiraceae bacterium | reverse complement strand
GTTATTTAAAATTATTTTAAAATTCTCAAAACCAGTAGATTGCTCAATATAAAGGAGCACTTTTGACGCGGCTACCTGCGCGCTGTTTTCAAGAACGGAGTGCGTATCAGCTTGTAACGAAATAAGAAGTGTCAAAATGCTCCTGCGCTTTATTCCCGTCTTTTGCCTTGCCGTTTTGGTTCAAAACCTCGCCCTGGCGCAGCACCAGAATGTGCTCATCGGTACAGATAACGCACCGAACGAGCCGTCCATTTGCATCAATCCGAAGAACCCCAGACAGCTCGTCGCCGGAGCGAATATCGACAATATATACTATTCCGGCGACGGGGGTGAAACCTGGCAACAAACACCCGTAGCATGCCCCTGGGGCGTCTGGGGTGACCCGGTCATCGGCATCGACACCGCGGGAGCATTCTATTTTTTGCACCTCTCTAATCCACCCGCACCGGGAAGCTGGATTGACCGGATCATCGCCCAAAAAAGCACCGATGGCGGTCAAACCTGGTCGGCCGGCAGTTTCATGGGCCTGAACGGTACCAGGGCACAGGACAAGCACTGGATCGCGACAGACTGGAAAACCAACGCGCTCTACGTCACCTGGACGCAATTCGACAAATACGGTTCTCCCTCACCGGCCGACAGCTCCGTAATCCTGTTTTCAAAAAGCACCGACGGCGGCGCAAGCTGGTCGGCGGCCCGGCGCATCAGCCAGCTCGCGGGCGACTGCCTGGACAGCGACCTGACCGCCGAAGGCGCGATGCCCGCTGTCGGACCAAACGGCGAAGTCTTCGTCGCCTGGTCCAATCGCAACAAAATATGGTTCGACCGCTCGCTGGACGGCGGGGCGACATGGCTGGACGAGGATGTTTTTGTCAGCGACCAACCCGGAGGCTGGGACTTCGACATTCCCGGCATTTATCGCGCCAACGGCTTGCCCGTGACTACCTGCGACACCAGCGGCGGCCCGTATCACGGGACAATTTACATCAACTGGACGGACCAGCGAAATGGCGAAAACAACACCGATGTCTGGCTCGCCAAAAGTATCGACGGCGGCAACAACTGGTCGGCCCCCGTACGCGTAAACAATGATACGAGCACCCGTCATCAGTTTTTCACCTGGATGACCATCGACCAAAAAACGGGCTGGCTCTGGTTCGTATTCTACGACCGCCGCAATTACCCGGACAAGCAGACCGATGTGTTTATGGCAGTCTCCAAAGACGGCGGCGAGACGTTCCAGAACTTCAAAGTCAGCGAAAGTCCGTTTTTGCCCTCCACTGCTTTCTTTTTTGGCGACTATACCAATATTACTGCCGCCAACAATGTGGTGCGCCCGATCTGGACCCGGCTCGACGGAAATAGTCTTTCCGTCTGGACAGCCCTTGTGGACCCCTCCGTATTGGTCTCCACCGGCGAACCCACGGCAACTGCCGGGACTGCTTTCTCCGTTGAGAATCCCTACCCGAACCCGTTTTCGGAAACGACGGGGTTCTCGTTCCGCTTGTATCGAAGGGCCTTGGTCAGCCTGTCGCTGGTTGATCTCCAGGGCAACCTTCGCGCCCGTTTGATCGACCGCGAATGGCGCGGCACGGGCAAGTATCTGGAAAAAATCGAACCTGAACGGCTGGGCATTTCTCCGGGGATGTACTTCATCCTGTTGGATGTTGATGGAAAGATCTCCCGCCGGAAAATAGTTTTTGCCGAACCATGAAAAAATCGTCGATCCTGATTGCCCTCCTCGGCATGGTATGGGTTTCCTGTACGGACAAAAGCAACTCTGTTCCGAAAGAAGCTGCTACAGTACAGTATCCGTTCAAAAACCAGCTCTTTCACTTTTTTGAAACGGAAGACGCCGGCTTTTGCGATCAGTTAATACCCGGTCCCGTGGAAGTATTCGGCGCTATTTATTTTACCCAAAAGGGGAACGTCATTTTTACGGTTGTTGACCAACAGAGCGACACCGTGCGTTATTTCTGGGGAAAATACCGGTTTACCGACACCACCCTAACCTACCACCTGACGGATGAGTATTATTATCCGGGGCGATGGGATGCCGGGTGGATGGTAGCCGCCCCGGATTACTTAAAAGGCCAAACAAGAACGGTCAATTTGGCTGAAAAAACACTTCTCCGGTCGAAATGCGATAAGATCCCCTATTATTATCCCTATTCCCGGGAGGAAGGAGAACTGGCCGCAAAAAGATATCAGGGCAAAACTCCGTTCGGGCTTTATTACCAGCCCTACTACGAGCCGAAAAACCAGAAATATTACACCTGGCTTTTTCAGCAAATTCCGGTGCTAAGAGACTTGTGACGCCGAAAACGGCAAGCACGGAACGGAGCCGGATGCCTGAGCCTGGCTTTGGCACCGGCGTCAAACTCCTCCCGCCCTGCTTGGTGTTGTCACCAAGCAGGCTTGTACTAGTGTGCCTCTGGTATTGTACGGATCCTGCCCTGCTTGGTGTTGTCACCAAGCAGGCTTTGTACTAGTGCCTCTGGTATTTCGCCCTGCTTGGTGTTGTCACCAAGCAGGCTT
>CAYVDV010000623.1:0-2559 GCA_964450465.1 uncultured Saprospiraceae bacterium | reverse complement strand
CTGGAGGTGGCTCAGGATTGCATCGCCCTCGGCAAACATATGGTTACCGCGAGCTACGTCTCCAAGCAGGTGTTCCGCTTGGGCGACGAAGCCCGGCAACGCGCACTTGTTTTTATGAACGAGCTCGGTCTTGACCCCGGTATCGACCACATGAGTGCCATGCAACGCATCAATCAGATTCGGAAAAAAGGGGGCAAGATCACCGCATTTTACTCTTATACCGGTGGTTTGGTCGCTCCGGAAAGCGACGATAATCCCTGGCACTATAAATTCAGCTGGAACCCCCGGAATGTGGTGCTGGCAGGTCAGGGCACGGCCCAGTTTCTGGAAGACGGCAAACTGAAATACATTCCTTACCGCCGGCTGTTCCGGCAATACCGCCTGATTGACATTCCCGGTATGGGCGAATGGGAAGTTTATGCCAACCGCGATTCCCTGTTATACCGGGAAGCATACGGGTTAAACGATGTCCAAACTATGTTCCGGGGCACGATCCGGCACCGCGGCTTTTGCGATGCCTGGAACGCACTTGTCCGAATCGGCCTCACGGATGCAACCTTCCCTATTATTGATTCCGACCGGCTGACTTACCACGATCTGATGGAAGCATTTTTAGGCATCAGTCAGCACACGGGCTCCGTAAAGGACCGGATCGCAAAAATTATTGACGTTGATCCTGAAGGCGAAATCATGCAAAAGCTGGAGTGGCTGGGCTTGTTCAGCAAACGGCGGATCAAGATCAATAATGCAACGCCATCCCTGATCCTGGAGAATCTTTTACTGGAAAAATGGGCGCTCAAGCCGACGGATAAAGACATGGTGATCATGCAGCACGTGTTTGAATACGAGCTCAATCGCCGGAAACATAAACAGGTCTCCACGCTTACCATGAAAGGAAATAACGGCACAGACACGGCTATGTCCCGCCTGGTGGGCCTGCCGCTCGGTATTTTCGTCAAATTGCTCATGCTGAATAAGATTTCGACGACAGGGGTGACCATTCCCACGATGCCGGAAGTGTACGAACCGGTGATGCAGGAGTTGGAAGAACATGGTGTCCAGTTTATTGAACACGAGGAGTGATGCTGTCCAGCATGGCGACCACTACAATGTTGAGTTGCTCAATTGCCAGACCGAGTTCCCAGGCATCGCGGTTGCGCGGTTCCACATAGTTGGAAATGCTCCGTACCGCGGTAAACGGAATCCCGGCCATCAGGCATGCATAAAAAAAAGCGGCCCCTTCCATACTCTCTACTTGTGCTTCCGGGTATTTGGTGCGGATAGCATCAATGTTAGCGGCATATCCGTGTACACGGTTGACCGTCAGCCCCTCGGCGACCGGCAAAAACAGCGCTTGTTCGGCTGCAGGGTTGTAGAGTCGTCCATTTACATAGGGATGTTCGTTAGGCAGGCATAAGCCTAATTCAAAAAGGTCGGTGAAGCGCCCGTCGGCTTCCTCTACGCCCAGGTCGGCAAAACGTTCCGATTTTACCTGAACCACAGTGCCCAGTGTCAGCAGGCGGTCGAATGCACCGGCGACACCGGCATGAATAACCCAATTGGGTGTGTGGCGGGCCAAATCGCGCCCGAGATGCCAGGCCGTTGCGACGGAGCCTACGCCTGTGACCAAAGCGCGGATTTGTACTCCTTTCTTTGCAAAAACACCTTTCTTTACTGTTATAAAAGTCTTTTCCAGGAAGGTAAGTGTTGGAGCGATCTCGAAAGGGGTGGCTGCGACGAGCAGGATTTCCATGTTTTTTTCCCGTGAAAATAAGGTGTGTCCTGAACTATCGGAAAAAACCTTCCTAACTTGCCCGCCAGAAACAATTTCGTTTATGGCCAGTGAATGGTTTGCAACCTGGTTTGATTCGCCGTATTATCACATCCTCTACCAAAGCCACGATGATAAAGAAGCGCGCGGCTTTATCGATAACCTGATTACCCCGCTCGCGCTTCCCTCCGGCGCGCGGATCCTGGACCTGGGCTGTGGGAAGGGCAGGCATGCCCGCTATCTGGCCGAAAAAGGCTTTGACGTAACCGGTCTGGATATTTCGGCTGCCAGCATTGCGTTCGCGCGGCATTTTGAACATGATCATCTGTCGTTTTTCCAACACGATATGCGCCTGCCTTTCCGGATGAATTACTTCGACGGAATTGTGAACATTTTCACCAGTTTTGGTTATTTTGATACCGACCGGGATCACCTTCGTACGCTGGTGAATGTATCCAAGGGGCTTAAGCCCGGCGGGCTCTTCCTGCTCGATTTTTTTAATTCGAATTGGGTGCGTCAAAACCTTGTCCCCCACGAAATGAAGGTGCTGGATGGTATCGAGTTCCATGTCCGCAAAACAGTTCGTGGAAACCGGGTGTACAAACGGGTTGACTTCACGACGGGAGGCCGCAGGTTCACCTTTCGGGAACGTGTCCGGCTGTTTACCCTGGAAGATTTCAAAAACTTATTTCAAGCGGCCGGACTGAACTTGCAGCATATATACGGTGATTATTCGCTGCAGCCATTCAATCCGAAGGACTCCAGCCGGCTTATTCTGATTGCACAAA
>CAYVDV010000622.1:0-2564 GCA_964450465.1 uncultured Saprospiraceae bacterium | reverse complement strand
TGATGCGTTGCCGGGTGATGCTGAAGCGATGCCCTCTGCGGTGCTCAAACACCACTTCCACCGGCAGCTCACTGCCGTTGACGGTGATGCTGGCACTGTATTTTTGCGGTTTGCGGTGCATGTTTTATATCCGGACCTGCGGTCTTATCCTTTCCTTGCGGCAAAGTCCTGCATCAGGTCCACTAATGCCTGAACGCCTTTTTTGGGCATGGCATTGTAAATGGAAGCGCGGAATCCACCCACCGAGCGGTGCCCTTTGAGGCCGACCAGGCCGTTGGCCTTGCATTCGTTCAGGAATTCCTGCTCCAGCTGTCCGTAGCCTTCGGCCATGACAAAGCAAACGTTCATCAGCGAGCGGTCTTCCTTGACGGCTGTGCCGCGGAACAGCGGGTTGCTGTCGATAGCCTGATACAGCAGGGCGGCCTTAGCTTTATTGCGGCGTTGCATGGCCTTCAGGCCGCCGAGTTTTTTCAGCCAGCGCAGGGTCAGCATGGACACGTAGATCGGGAATACCGGCGGGGTGTTGTACAGCGACTTCTCCTTGACGAAAGTGCGGTAGTCGAGCATGGTCGGCAGGTGGCGGCTCACGGTGCCCAGGATATCTTCGCGTACGATAACTGCCGTGACGCCGGCGGGGCCCAGGTTTTTCTGCGCACCGGCATAGATCAGGCCGAAGGGTGTGACATCGACCGGACGGCTGAGGAAGTCCGAGGACATGTCGCACACGATGGGTACCGGCGACTTTGGAAAGCGCTGGTATTGCGTGCCGAATATGGTGTTGTTGCTGGTGATGTGCAGGTACTTGACGTCTTTGGGCGTCTTCCAGCCTTTCGGGATAAAGCTGTAGTTCTGCTCCTTGGAGGAGGCCAGTACGGCGACATTTCCAAAGGCTTTTGCTTCTTTAATGGCCTTGTTCGCCCAGGTGCCGGTGTCCACGTAGGCCGCCGTTTCATCCGGGTTGAGCAGGTTCATGGGCGCCATAAAGAACTGGGTGCTGGCGCCGCCGCCGAGCCAGAGGACATGGTAGCCGGCCGGGAGTTCCAGCAGCTCGCGCATCAGCGCATCGGCTTCTTCAATTACTGCGGTGAATTCGGGTCCGCGGTGGCTCATCTCGATCAGGCCCAGGCCGCTGCCCTGGTAATTGGCCACGCCTTTGGCGGCTTCTTTGAGTACCGGCGCCGGCAGAATGGCCGGTCCGGCGGAGAAATTGAATTTTGTCATGTGTTTTGTGCCGGAACGCTGCTTTGTTTGGGTATGCGCCGGTGCAGGCGCAAAAGTAAGGGTTCGCGGGGAAGAGGGGATGCTTTTGCCAATAAATTGCACCGCAGGTCATAAACTCGCCAACAACAATTTCTAATGAAAAACATTTACACAATACTTAATCTTCTGCCGCTTGCTTTCAACCCCATCCCCGGCCCCCATAGCCATCAACTTAAGGAATGATGTTTCTTATTTAATTGAAGATTAATAGATTACATGATTTAAGATGTAACCGTAGCGTATAATTTCTTACATTAGATACCTCTGTTTGCGCAGGGCACTGTGCCATGAACAGTCTCGGCGCGACGTGAACAGATCCTTACAGAAGGACAAAAGGGGAAGGGCCGGGTTAATCACTAATCGCTCAATCACTCAATCGCTCAATCACTCAATCACTCAATCGCTCAATCACTCAATCGCTCAATCACTCAAATGTACGGCGCCCCGCATATTTTCCTACTTTTGCGCCCGCAACGCATCTCAATTCCATGGGACTCAACTATTCACATTTGCCGGCATGGCTGGAGCGGAACAAACTTTTCAGAGCCCTGTTCTTGTTCCGGAAGTTATTTTTAATCCAGAGCAGTTTCCGGCACTACTCCCAGTTTGCCGAGGACGTGTCCATCATCCGGCATTTTCCAAAACGCTACAAGGGCGTCTTTGTGGATGTGGGCTGTTTTCACCCGGTCAAATACAACAATACCTACCGGCTTTACAAAAAAGGCTGGCGGGGCGTGAATATCGATATCGACGAGATCAAGATCGCCGGTTTTAAGATCCGCCGTCCGAAGGATGTCAACATCGCCTGCGCCGTGAGCGACCGGCCGGGCGAACTGAACTATTGGTCCAACGGCTTTTATTCCCTGACCATCACGCTCGACGAGGCCTTTGCCGCCGGCAAGCCCGGTTATATCGCCAAAAAAGTGCAGGCCGACACCCTGAACAATATTCTCGGCCGCACCAAATACCGCGACAGCCGGATCGACTTTCTGACGATTGATGTGGAAGGGCATGATTACCAGGTGTTGCAATCCTTTGACCTCGAGAAATATGCCCCCCGGCTCATTGCCGTGGAAACCCACCAGGTAACGCTGGAGGCGGTGATGCAGGAAGCCGTCTATCAATATCTCACGGGGGCTGGCTATTCCATGGTCAACTGGGTTGGCCTGACCCTGCTTTTCAAACGAAACGAAAGCGAGCAAGCGGGTTAGGGCGGGAAATTTTAGATATTCGCTTACGCGTTCATTACGAGCGTGTTTAAATTTCGGTGCCGGAGCGAAAGCGAGCAAATTTTATTTCAGGCA
>CAYVDV010000621.1:0-2568 GCA_964450465.1 uncultured Saprospiraceae bacterium | reverse complement strand
TTACCTAACGACATTTGGCTGCGACGATCTCCGGCCGGTAGCCGATGACCGGAGTGCAACGCTTGATGTGGGCATGCTGGTGTTTCCCAACCCGGCCGAGGACCTGCTGTTCGTCGATGTGCCGGGACAAGCGGGCGGCGATGCACTCCTGCTGCGCGTGCTGGATGGGAAAGGTTCGGTTGTGCACCATACTGCAATAGCATCCGGTGCGGGTCCGCAAACGGTTCCGTTACCGGCAGGCCTGCCGGAAGGCATGTATGTGCTCGAAGTTGTGCGACCGGAGGGCCGGGTTTTAACCCAGAAATTTTTGATTTGGCGGCGTTGAGTGCAAGTCTGACTTTAGCCTTTTGGCCCCAAAAGGCTAAAGTCAAACTAATACGTCGTCGTCATATCCTCATCCACGCACAGGATAAAATCCGCCAGCCCTCGGTTTTCCTCCAGCAGTTTGGCCAGGTTTGCCTGGGAAACGGTAGTGATCGTGGCGTATTTCAGTCCGGGTTGCTGGCGTTTCAGGTGCCAGAGGATACCTTCGAAGTTGTCGGAATGGTAGGAGCCGTTGAAGTGGAGGAACAGGCTTCCCGGGCGGTAGTATTTCAGGATAAAATACGCCATGGTGGCGTCTTTGCTGGCCTGCGCTTTGGGAAAGTTGTCCCCGCCGTGGCCGCCCATCATGGTCAGCATGTTCTTGTAACCGGGCAATTCCGGGTCGTAAGCCATGGGTAGGGGCGCCATCCAGGCTTTTTCCTGATCGCTCAGCGTGTCGAGCACCTCGAAACCGTCGTGCGACACCATGGAAGCATAGCGCCGGGGGATATTGGTGGCTGCAAAAGGGATCTTGTTTGCCTTGGCGAAATTGACCAGCGGGGCGTAGTCGGTCTTGTAGTTCTTCCACAAACGGGCCAGCGAATCAAGGCCTTTGGCGTCGATTTCACCTTTAAGGTATTGGTCCAGGGCTTCCTGGTTGTCCGCTTCAAACATTTCGGCGCCCAGCACCATTAAGCGCTTCTGATGGAGGTCTTTGGTCAGTTCCAGTTGCAACCAATGTGCGATGGGATTGTTGTGATATTCACCGAAAAGAACAATGTCCTTGCCTTCCAGGCTGCGCAGCATTTTAGCATAGGAGACTTTCTTGCCTTGCGCGTTGTAGAGTATGTAAGCCGGCTTTTGCTGGGCAAAAACCAGGTTGGCGATAATGGTAAATACGGCGAGTAGTGCGATCTTCTTCATAAAAGTACAGTTATGCGTTGCGGGCGAAATTAGATGTAATTCCGGTCTAAAAAAATACCGTCGCCAAAACCCCCGCAGTTGACCGGTACGCGCCTTGCTTTTATTTTTAAGAAAAAATGCCGCATTGGAGGTTACCATAACAATATTTCCCGCACTAACCGGTTAAACAAACACATCCTTTATATATCGATATATTTGCTTTTTTGCGCTGTTAAAATAATGAAACGAATACTGATTTTTATTCTGCTCGTGCTCGCCTTCTCTGCTACAGCAGAAGCACAATGTGTCGCCGGCAACTGTGTCAACGGGCAAGGTACCTTTGTGTACCCCTCCGGCGCCAAATACATCGGCCAATTTCAAAATGGTGAAATCCACGGCGTTGGCGTCTGTTATTACACGGACGGCAGCAAATACAGCGGCGAGTGGAAAAACCGCTACCCCGACGGCAAAGGCACCCGGACGTACTCGGACGGCACCAAACGCACTGGTCTTTGGCTCAAAGGCAAACCGGTTGATGAGCAAGGCAATATCCTCGAAGAATACATTGCCGGCCGGAAAGAAGAGGCGCAGGACGACGGCACCAATATCCAGTCGGGTTGCCTTAGCGGCGACTGCAAGAACGGCGGCGGGATCTTTGCCTATCCCGATGGCAGCAAGTTTGAGGGAAATTTTGTCGATGGTAAATTTGACGGCAACGGCACCTTCTTTTTTGCCAACGGCGACAAATACCTCGGCCAGTTTAAAAACAACTACCCGCACGGTACCGGCACACGCTACCACGCCGACGGTCTGGTAGAAAGCGGCGATTGGCGGGAAGGAGAGTTTATCGGCTCCAGCCTGATTGAAAGCGGCCAGGTCGGCTGTATTCAGGGCGATTGTACCGACGGCAACGGCACCTATATATTCAAGGAGGGCTCCGCCAAATACGTGGGTGACTTCCAAAACGGACAACCCCACGGTTTCGGGATTTGCACCTATGCCAACGGTGACCGCTACCGCGGCGAATGGGCTGACGGCGCTTTTATGGGGAAGGGCACTCTCTACCTCCACGACAGCACGGATGTCAGCGGCTTTTGGCGCGCCGGCGAGTTTGTCGGCACTGAAATCCCGCAAGATTACCAACCGACACATACCGAACCTTCTCCCACCCCGCCCACCGAAACCGAAACCAAAGTCTGGGCTATTGTAGTCGGCGTTGCCGCCTACGACCACATGCCTGTATTGCGCTATACCGACGACGATGCCTATCGCTTTTACGCTTTCCTCAAAAGTCTGGAAGGAGGCGCATTGCCCGACGAGCAGGTGCGTATCCTGATCGATGAAGAAGCCACCAAGGATAAT
>CAYVDV010000620.1:0-2569 GCA_964450465.1 uncultured Saprospiraceae bacterium | reverse complement strand
TCGAGTACATACGAGGCCCGCAAATGATCAAAAGCGAAGACACCTTCCTCACGGGTTATGTACTTTTCGATAAAAAAGAGGGGTATGCCGAAGTGGATGTGGTGGAAGAATCGCAGCGATTTATCCAACAACGCATTGAAAGCGGCGAACTCACGGTACCCGCCGGTGTAAACTTCAAGTTTTCCGGTAGTTACGAAAACCAACTGCGCGCGATGAAGCGGCTGTCCATCGTGATCCCGATCAGCCTGGTCCTCATCTTCCTGCTGCTTTTTTTTCAGTTTAAAACGGTCATCGCCTCATCTATTCACTTTTCCGGTGTCTTCGTAGCCTTTGCCGGCGGATTTATCATGCTTTGGCTGTACGGGCAGGATTGGTTTCTCAATTTTTCCATTGCCGGGGAAAGTATGCGGGACTTGTTCCAACTCCATCCGATCAACCTCAGCGTGGCGGTCTGGGTGGGTTTTATCGCCCTGTTTGGCATCGCCACGGATGACGGGGTGATCATGGGCACCTATATCCACCAGGTGTTCGAAGAGCGAAAACCGGCTACAGTTGCCGAAGTGCGGAAAGCCGTCCTGGTGGCTGGCAAAAAACGGGTGCGTCCGGCGATGATGACCGCCGCCGTAGCTATCATCGCATTGCTGCCCGTGCTGACATCGACGGGCAAAGGAGCCGACATCATGGTTCCTATGGCCATTCCTACATTTGGCGGCATGACCATCCAGTTGATGACCATGTTCGTGGTACCGGTGTTGCAGGCGTACTGGCGGGAAGGAGTGGTGCGGCGACAGCTGGCCAGATCCTGATGTTTGAACCGGCATTCGTAGTATGTACTTTTAAAAAGAAACAAATCATGCGCATTCATATTATCATCCTTTCCATACTGGCAGCTCATGTTCTTCCTGCTCAAACACTGGAAGACTATCTGAAAATGGCTGCCGAAAACAACCCGGGTATCCAGGCTAAGCAAACGGAATTTCAGGCGGCGCTGCAAAAAATACCGCAGGCGGGGGCGCTGCCGGATCCCACGGTGAACGCTTCGGTATTCCTCCGCCCGATGATGTTGCCGATGGGCAACCAACCGGGCAGTATCTCTGCCATGCAGATGTTTCCCTGGCCCGGCGCCCTCGATGCAATGGAAAACGAAGCGGCCCGGATGGCCGACGTGAAACTCCAGGCGGTGGCAGTTGCCCGAAATGAACTGTTTTTCAAAGTGAAAAATGCCTGGTATCCACTGTTTGAGTTGGAAGAACAAGTCCGCATCCTGCGAGAGAACTTGCGGGTGCTGGAAACGGATAAAGACCTGGCAACGCTCAAATTTCAAAATGGTATGGCGCCCATGACGGATGCCATAAGGGCGGACATCATGATCGATGAAGTGAAAACCGATATCACTTTGTTGGAACAAAAGCGCAAGCCGCTGGAAGTGACCTTCAACCGTCTGCTCAACCGGGACAACGATGCCCCCGTACCGATATCCGGTATCCTTCCGGAGCCGGTCGCCGGCGCCGCTGCCCGCCGCGACAGCCTTTTGGCCGGCAACCCCGCCCTGGTGGTTTTTGACAAAAAAATCGAGGCGGCGCAAGCGGAAGAAAAGGCAGTGGAATACCAGCGGAAACCGATGATCGGTGCAGGGCTGCAATACATGCCCCTGCTAAAACGGAAAAACAGCGATCTGGCCCTTCCACCGAACAAGGGCGCCAATATGGTAATGCCAATGGTTTCGGTCACTATTCCAATATGGCGTAAAAAGTACGATGCCGCCGTCGAAGAGCGGCGGTTAATGCAGGTTGCGTATACCGATATGAAGAAAGACATGGAAAACGAGTTCGTTTCCATGTACGAAATGACGTTCTATGAGATGGAAAAGATGGCTCAAATGGTCGATTTGCTCAACAGGCAACAAGTGAAAACGCAACAGGTCATTGACCTGTTGATGGCGGCTTACAGCAATAGCGGGCAGGGTTTTGACGAAGTATTGCGTTTGCAGCGGCAATTGTTCCGGTACCGGATGGAAAAAGTTTCCGCACAAACCGGGTATCAGCTGGCACAGGTAAAACTCGATTACCTGACCGGGAAATAACGCTTAAAAATTCAACAATGAAAAAGATACAATTCAATCGCTCCACCCTTGTCACCGCCCTTGTCATGCTGGCGGCAGGATTGCTTATCGGCTGGCTTGCCAAACCTTCGGCAACGACCGGCGGCGCACATGACGAACAACCGATGGCATCGGACAACACTTCCAAAACGATGGTATGGACCTGCTCCATGCACCCCCAAATCCGCCAGCCCGAACCCGGGAAGTGCCCCATTTGCGGGATGGATCTGATCCCGCTGGATGACAACCTTTCCGAGGGGGACCCTTTGGAGATCAGGATGTCGGCCACGGCCATGCAACTCGCCAACGTGGAGACGGCAGTCGTGGGCTATGGCATACCCAGCAAGGAAGTGAGGATGAACGGAAAAGTTCAGCCTGATGAACGGCTGATTTTTTCCCAGGTGACCCATCTAACGGGCAGGGTGGAACAACTCGATGTCAATTTTACCGGCGAACCGGTGCGGCAAG
>CAYVDV010000619.1:0-2579 GCA_964450465.1 uncultured Saprospiraceae bacterium | reverse complement strand
AACGGCGGTCAGCACCTGAACTCCGGGGTGTATTACGTGCGCCTGCAGACGGAGTTGGGTAGTATGACGAAGAAACTGGTATTGCAGCGACTGCCGTAGGGTGTTATTTCACCGCGGAGGCGCGGAGGCGCGAAATATTGTCCTTTGCGTCTTCGCGCCTTCGCGGTGAAAAATAAAAACCTGCATGTTCAAAAGTGTTAAGCATTAGTTCGTAAATGTTAAATTAGTGGAGGTATGCCTTCCGACATTTGTGCGTGATTTGCTTGAAAACCGGTTCTTTTTTTAATCTTCTGATCCATAAACAGATCCTGTCTCATGATGAGTCTTTCTACCGCAATCCTGCGCGGTGCGCGGGCCGTGTACGTGTGCTTTCCTTGTTCCCTGGCGTCGTGGCGAATCGGCCCCGCCGTATTCCTGGCGTTTGCGCTGGCCACGTTGCAACCTCCCTCGGTGCAAGCCAATCCGGTTGGCACACTGCCTCCGCCAAACTGGACGATCGATCCGGCTGATTTTCAGTTTAATATGAGCATCGTGGCGCGCATCCAGTACAACGGGATGCCCAGCAATGCTGCCGGCAGCGTTGTCGGTGTTTTTGTTGGGAACGAATTGCGGGGTGTGGCTACGGCAACGGATATTGGCGGCGAGCTCTATTATTTTATTACCGCCTATTCAAATACCTATTTCGGTGAAACCCTGCATTTCCGCGCCTACTATGCGCCCGACGATGCAGTGTATGTTGCACCCGAAACGGAGCAATTTTTTCACAACGCCACCAGCGGTTCCATTGCCCAGCCTTTCTGGATCACGCTGGATCCCAATGCCGATTTTCCGCCAGAACTGAACGTTACGGAATTTAAGGATACTACCCTGCAAGGTATTCCATTCCCGTCCTATACGCTTACGGATTACATCTTCAGCCCCGACGGCGATCCGATCAACTGGTCGGTACTGCCCGGTCTGAACCTGACGGCCAGCGTAACGAATGGCATACTTACCGTGCAACCGCTGTCGGCTAACTGGACCGGTACGGATACGGTGCGGATTACCGGCACGGAGAGTACCGCCAACCAGTATTCCATATCGATCACGGCCTGTTTTACCGTTCTACCCGATTATGGCCCCCTGGCCCTGGCCGCCATTCCTCCACAAGCCATTTACAAAGGCGGCGCTTTTACGCCCTTTGACCTGGACAACTACCTGACGTATGGCGGCACCTGCCGTATGTTTGATTTTGATGTATTCCCCTACAGCGGTACCGATGCCAATCCGGGCTGGACACCGCCGGCCCCGGGGGTGCAGTATATGACGATCGTAGCGCGACCCCTGTTTGCCGACGTGCAGCTGGCAGGCCCGGGCGCCGTGCTGGCTGCCTTTGTCAACAATACCCTCGTGGGTACCGCCACACCGGTGGGAACGCCGCCCAATGTGTCCTATACGATGCAACTGTCCAACCTGGCTGCCGGAACCATTACCTTCCGCTTTTACCACGCGGAAAACCAATACCTGTACACGAAAAACACGGCCCTGAACTTTGTACCCGGCGGCTCAGCCGGAACCGTGGCCGTTCCCTACGAGATACAACTTTCCCCCCTCGTGCCGATGCTTGCCCCCGACGGCTCGGTGCAGGTGAACATCGCCGATGCCAACTGGCTGGGGACGTACCCGGTGGACTTTATCGCCTGGGACTGTGATTTCCCCCTCCTCAAACGCGATACCAGCTCCACGACCTTCAGCGTTATGGAGGACAACCGGCCGCATATCGTCTCACCCAATATGGTGAACTTTGTGGAAAATGCCTGCTACACGCTCTACGACGTCCAAACCACCGACCCGCAGGACAGCGAGGGCAACGGGCTCACCTACGGTATTGCCGGCGGCCCCGATGCGACCAAGTTTGCCATCCATCCGCAGACCGGTGTGCTCAGCTGGCTGAATTTTGCACCGGACTTCGAGGTTCCGGGCGATGCCAACGGGGACAATATGTATGAAGTGGACCTCCGGGTGACCAACTCGTTGGGTGTTTCCGACACCCTTTCCCTCACCGTAAAGGTGCTCGACAATCTGAATGAGCCGTTCGTAGCCCAGATCAACGGCGGTACGACAGAACTGTGCCTGACCGGATCGGTTCAGCTGCAGGCGAGCGGCGGCAGCACTTATCTGTGGAACACCAATGCGACTACGGCAGCCATTCTGGTCAATACAGCCGGAACATACACGGTCACAGTGACCGATGACGTCGCCTGCACGGCGGTGGTTTCCATTGCCGTAAACGCCAGCCCAACCATTACCGCGATGGGCAGCAATAACCCGTTTTGTGCGGGTTCAACCATCACGCTGAGTTCCACGCCGTCGGGCGGCTCGGGTGTTTACACCACCTATGCCTGGGCAGGTCCGGATAACTTTACCTCCTCGGTGGAAGATCCGTCCGGCTTTCCCGCTGCGCCGGCCAAAGCAGGCACCTACACGGTGACGGTGACCGACGACAAGGGTTGTACGGGCTCGGCTACTACGGCGGTGACCGTATCGGGCAACAGCGCCCCGGCCATTGCAGCAAGCTCCAACAGCCCGGTTTGTACCGG
>CAYVDV010000618.1:0-2581 GCA_964450465.1 uncultured Saprospiraceae bacterium | reverse complement strand
CGTTGGGCTAGATCATATACGAAAGGTTCAACTTGAGAAACATTATCGGGGTTTGAAGGAAGGGTTAGGTTCGTGTTTAAATCGCTCATTCGCAAGATGTAGTGTTAGAATCAGGCTGCACAGTGTAAAGGTTCTTCAAACAGGTTTGCCTGGGAAATCGGCTGGGTGTGCTATTCGCGCTTAAAGATCCGACAGTCTATTTACTTTGACCCTTAGCGGATGGATTAGAAGCAAAGATTAGCGGTGCTTGCGAAAGTTCATGGAAGGATTAATTGCAAAAAACACCGCAATTTAAGATTTTCTTAACCCATCGCGCAAGGGGGTACCCCAAAAAATATCAATTTTTTTTTCAAAAAAGTGTCAAACGGACACTTTTTTCCGGGTCAGCAGCTTTTTTCCGGTGTATTTTGACTGGAAACGGGCCAAAAGGTCACAGGTCAATCACCGTTTCAAAGAAGGTATGGTCGGGCTCATGCATGGAAATATCAAAGTGCCGCAGCGGTTGATTCCGGGCATCGGTATCCTTCAGATTGACCGAAACCACCACCTGTTTGTTGGAGAGATCGATAAAACGTGGAACAAACTGAACCACATATTGTTTCTGGTAGAATTTGTTATCGATGTCCAGATAGGATATTTTGATCTTCAGATCCTGAAAGTCCGTTACCATCGTTTTAAGCATCTCAATTCGCTGACCTTTGGCAAAATCGAGATTGCCACAGGAATTCAGAAACAGATTAAACCACAAGTAAACATAGTTTCTGGGCATTGCAACCTGAACCGGCTCCTTTTCCGAATTGATCGGTAAACAAAATTCCACGCGATCTTCCCGGGATTCTTTCAAAAAACAATCCCGGTAAAGGAGGGCGTTTAAATCGCGATTGTATCCCAATCCGGTAACAATCTTTTGATGCCCGACCGTAGTTGTATCGTCAAACCTGTCCGGATCGTATGACCAGGCAATGAGCAAATCCTTGGCAGCGCCCATGCCGAGGTTAGAGATCCGGAGCGTCAATTGATCCAGCAGGGAGTCGGCTCCAGATTCAAACCGGATGCTCTTGCATGCCGTCAAATCATCCTGGTACCGTACACTAAACACCTCTGGGCTTGGCGAAAAAGCCAGATCCGGCCGGTAAGTCCGCTCGTTTTGCCGGATCAGAATGAAAAGGGTGAATAGCGAGATCAGCGAGGTAATGATGGACCCGAAGTTGCGCAGTAGCCCGGCCCACTCCGCAACCTTTTTAAAGGTGGACTTTACTTTCGGCTTTTGCTGATTCCCTTCCTGTTCCATACTCAGAATTCAGCGCTGCCCGGATACCGCGGAAAAGCAATGACGTCGCGAATATTCCCCATTCCGGTCACAAATTGCACCAGGCGTTCGAAGCCCAGGCCAAAGCCGGCGTGCGGGCAACTGCCGAAGCGCCGGGTATCGAGATACCAGTACAGTTCCTCCTCCGGGATGTGCATATCGCGCATTTTTTGCTGCAGCACGGTATAGCGCTCTTCGCGCTGCGAACCGCCCACGATCTCGCCAATGCCCGGAAAAAGGATGTCCATGGCCGATACCGTCGGGCCCGGGACGCCTTCTTTCGGCTCGTCCAGGCGCATGTAAAACGCCTTGATCACAGCCGGATAATTGGTCAGGATCACCGGCTTCTTAAAATGTTTTTCCACCAGGTAGCGCTCATGCTCGCTCTGCAAGTCGGCGCCCCATCCCTCGATAGGATACTGGAACTTGCCTTTTTTATTCGGATTGGAGTTTTTCAGGATATCGATCGCCTCGGTATAGGTCAGCCGCTCAAAACTGTTTTCCACCACAAAGCGCAGTTTGTCACTCAGGTTCATGGGTGAACGCTGGTCTTGTGGTTTGGATTTTTCTTCTTCGATCAGGCGGTCTTCCAGGATTTTCAGATCCTCGGCACAATGCTCAAGCACATAGTTGCAGAGATATTGCAGCATGGCTTCGGCCAGATCCATGTTGTCGTTCAGGTCGGCAAACGCCACTTCCGGCTCGATCATCCAGAACTCCGCCAGGTGGCGCGTGGTATTGGAGTTTTCGGCGCGGAAAGTAGGTCCGAAGGTGTACACCTCGCCCAGCGCCAGGGCGCCGAGTTCGGCTTCCAGCTGGCCGGACACCGTCAGGTTGGTAGGCCGCTCAAAAAAATCGCGGCTGAAATCGATATCGCCGGCTTCGTTGCGCGGCATGTTTTCCAGCGGAAGCGTGGTCACCTTGAACATCTCGCCGGCGCCTTCAGCATCGCTGGCTGTGATGATCGGCGTATGGATATAGTAAAAACCTCGGTCGTTGAAAAATTTGTGAATTGCGAAGGCCAGCGCATGCCTCACCCGGAACACGGCCGCAAATGTACTGGTGCGGAAGCGCAAATGCGCGAGTTCCCGCAGGTACTCCAGCGTCTGTTTTTTAGGCTGCAGGGGGTATTCTTCCGGGTTGCAGTCGCCGTAAATAGTAATCTCAGCGGCTTTCAGTTCCACTTTCTGGCCCTTGCCCTGCGATTCGACGAGCGTGCCGCGGGCGCCGATGGCTGCGCCGAATTTGATGCGTTCGAGCGTAGCGGCGTCG
>CAYVDV010000617.1:0-2584 GCA_964450465.1 uncultured Saprospiraceae bacterium | reverse complement strand
TATAACATTGCTTTTAATTCGCAAGTATTTTAAAAATAAATTTCATTTTGCAAGCAAATTCGTTTTTTTTACCTTTACCGGCCGGTTAAAACAATAAAAGAATGGATATAAAATTTAGATGTAATTGCCCGTTTACCTCTGCCCTTGACGTTTTAGGTGATAAGTGGATGTTGGTTATCGTAAAGCAAATGTTAATTGAAGGCAAAGAGACCTTCAAAGACTTTACGGAAAGTGATGAAGCCATCGCTACCAATATTCTTTCAACCAAACTCAAATTGCTGGAGGCTGCGGGAGTCATCATCAAGACACAACGTCCAGATAATAAAAAGACCAATCTTTATCTATTAACCGACAAGGGATTGGCTTTGATACCTATGCTTGTAGAGCTTGCAATATGGAGCGACAGTTACCTCAGAGATATGCATCCAACCATTGTAAATGGAGCATCAATGGAACTACTGCGTAAAGACAAAGCCACCTTTGCGAGTGTAATAGAGGACAAATACAGGAAAAAACTGGCTGCAACAATGTATTTGCAGTAATGCTCCCTAAGCGGTCGCACTACGCATATACGCACCGTTGTATGCCATTTAATGATACCACACAATGAAAGAAACCTTCCTCTTTATCATAATAAGCATTTTGGGCTTATCCCTAAAAGCCCAGAACCTTGATTCTTTATATACCCTATGGCAAGACCAAATCCAACCTGACTCAACGCGGGTACAGGCGTACGAAGATTACATCGTGAACGACTACTTGTACGCATGGCCGGACACGGCAGCCATCCTGGCCGAAGCCCTGCACGCCTATGCTAAGAAACAGCATTACCCCAAAGCTTCTGCTACAGGCTATAACCTGCAAGGCATTGCAAACTATGTCCAAGGCAATTACCCCCAGGCTCTGGAATACTTCCAAAAGTCTCTGGCGATTCAGGAAGAACTCGGGGATAAAAAAGGCATCGCAAAAAACTTGAACAATATCGGACTCATTTACATGAACCAAGGCAATGCCCCCCGTGCGTTGGAATACTTCCAAAAGTCGCAGGCGATTAAAGAAGAACTCAGGGATAAAAAAGGCATCGCAGCCATCCTGAATAATATCGGACTCATTTACCATGACCAAGGCAATTACCCTCGTGCCCTGGAATACTACCAAAAGTCGCTGGCGATTAAAGAAGAACTCGGGGATAAAAAAAGCATCGCAGGTAGCCTGGTCAATATCGGCATCATTTACTATGGTCAAGGCAATTACCCCCGCGCCCTGGAACACTACCAAAAGTCGTTGACCATTTTTGAAGAACTCGGGGATAAAATTGGCATCGCAACCAACTTGGGCAACATCGGCCACATATACTCGGACCAGGGCAATTTCCCTCTCGCTCTGGAATTTTACCAAAAGTCACTGGTAATCGGGGAAGAACTCGGGGATAAGAACGGCATGGCAGACATCCTAAGCAATATCGGCATACTCTATAAAAAGGAAGGTAAAAACGCAAGCGCACTGAACTATTGCCAGAGAGGCCTGGCACTAGCGGAAGAAATTGGTGCTTTAGATCTCCAAAAAGACGCCTGCCAATGCCTTTACAATACCTACAAAGCCATGGGCAAGGACAAGAATGCCTTGGCCTATTATGAACAAATGATTGCTGTGCGGGATAGCATGTTCAACGAAGAGAACACCAGGAAACTCACCCAACTGGAAATGCAGTATGAGTTTGATAAGAAGGAAGCTACTACGAAAGCAGAGCAGGAAAAGAAAGATGCCTTGGCCGCACAGGAACTGAAGCGACAAACCATGGCAAGAAATGGGTTCATGGGCGGATTTGCGGTGGTACTCCTGTTTGCGGGCGTGTTCTTCGTGCAGCGTAATAAAATAGGCAAGGAAAAGCAACGCAGCGAAGAACTCCTACTCAACATTCTCCCCGAAGAAATCGCCCGGGAGCTCAAAGAAAAAGGCAAGGCGGATGCCCGTGACTTTGATCTGGTGAGCATCCTGTTTACCGATTTTGTTTCCTTCACCGAAACCTCCGAAAAGCTCAGTGCTTCCGAACTGGTGAGCGAAATCAACCAATGCTTTGAAGCCTTTGACGGCATCATGGAAAAATACGGCATAGAAAAGATCAAGACCATTGGCGATGCCTATATGGCTGCCGGAGGTTTGCCCGTACCCACGGACGATTCAGTGAAGAACACGGTATTGGCCGCACTGGAAATGCAGTCCTTCATTCAGGACCGAAAGACCAAACTGGAAGCAGAAGGAAAGCTGGGATTCCAAATGCGCGCGGGCATCCATACCGGTCCGGTAGTAGCGGGTATCGTGGGTGTAAAGAAATTCCAGTACGACATCTGGGGCGATACGGTAAACATGGCCAACCGCATGGAAAGTTCGGGAGCAGCGGGTAAGGTAAACATCAGCCGGGAAACCTATGAACTGCTAAAAGAAGACCCGCAATTTGCCTTTGAACCTCGCGGCAAGGTGGACGTAAAAGGTAAAGGGGAGATGGAGATGTATTTTATATCTGAAGCATAGAGCGTGTTTAAATTTCAGTCACCGGGCTGCAAGCGGCCAATTTTATTTCATG
>CAYVDV010000616.1:0-2600 GCA_964450465.1 uncultured Saprospiraceae bacterium | reverse complement strand
CTGTATCCGCATGCGCGCCGGGTGGGCAATTTGCTTTTCCTTTCCGGTATTGGTCCCCGCGATCCGCAGGACGACGGGGTGCCCGGCCTGCAACGCAGCGCTGCCGGCAACTACACGGCGTTCGACTTTGAAGCGCAGGTACATTCCGTATTCCGGAATATCCGCGCCGTACTCGAGGCCAGCGGCGCCCGCTGGGAAGATCTGGTGGATGTCACTGTATTTCTGACCAACATGGAGCGGGACTTCCACACCTTCAACCGGATCTATGCCGAATATTTCAAAGACAACCAACCCTGCCGAACGACGGTGGGCATCGACCGTTTGCCGACGCCCATCGCCATTGAGTTGAAGTGTATAGCCGTGGTGCCGGATCAGGGCTGATCGAACATGCCGTAGTATAGTTTCAGCGTGGCGTCTGTTTCTTTTTCCCGGATTTCGGCCAGCATAGCGCTGAGCTCATCGGCTTTTGCCTTGTTGGCGCCTTCGCGGTAAAAGTTGCGGAGGTCGGCAATGCTTTTGGCGTTGGCAAACCGGCGCCAGAGGCTGGCCCCTTTGTCGAGTGCAACCGACTGGAAGCCGGACACCGCCTGATCCAGCACTGCCTGATCCTTCAGCCCCATCAGAAAGCGGGCATATTGATCATAGAAGCGGAAGGCGCCCATGTTGTCCATTTTCTCCGCATGTTTCCGGAACCAGGGCAGCGCCTCCGGCGTGGGGTTGGCGGAATACAGGTCGCCGAGCGCCAGCACGATGCCGTCGTTTTCATCATCCTGAAGATTGCGGGCGGCTGCTATGGCCGCTTCCGTATTGATGTTGCTCAGGGCTTCCAGGGAGGCGCCCAGGACGCTGTAGGGCTGGTCGGGTTGCATGCCTTTTTCAAAAATCGGGGTGTAGGTATCCTTGCCCGTAGCGCCAAGCGCCTGTATGGCAGCGGCGCGCACGCCGGGCTCCGGGTCGCTGGTCGCCATTTTGGTCACCAGAGCTTCAACCGCCGGCTCTTCCAGATCGGCTTTTGCCAGGGCTTCCTGCCGGATGGACGAGTGTTTGTCCTGCAGCGCTTCCTGCCAGACCTGTTTGGCCAGTTTCGACGACCTGGTTTGCAAATGGTCGAAGGCCTCCTGGCGGTCCAGGAATAAGGGGGCATTCCGGTACATAAAGGCCCATTCTTCTTCCGTGTGCTGATCGTTTTTGACCGCCAGCAGGGCTTTTTCGGCATCTACGTTGACGAGTGCGGGTTTGGCCGGGGCGTCAAACGAAAAAGTTTGGGAGCGCTTGGTTACCCGGATGTCTTCCCGGCGCACCTTGCCTGCTCCTGCGTAGATATCGACCTTGAGCGGCAGGTCAAAAATATAGGGTACGCCATTGGCAGGTTCCTGGGTTTGGGTGATCGTTACCAGTATCTTTTTATTGGCCTCGTCCCAGTCGTAGCTGATGTCGAGTTTGGGATGTCCTGCGCTGAAAAACCACTGGTTGAAGAACCAGTTGAGATCCTGTCCGCTTACGTCTTCAAAGGCCAGGCGCAGTTCGTGGGCTTCTACGTCGGTGTATTCGTTTCTTTTCAGATAACGGTTGAGGCCGGCGAAGAAGGCATCGTCGCCCAGGTAGGTCCGGAGCATGTGAAGGATGGCGCCGCCCTTGTTGTAGGAGTGCGCATCGAACATGGACTCGCGGTTGTCGTAACCGAAGTTGATCAGGGGATGACCGCCGCCCATGGCCGAATAGATATAGCCCTGCCGTTCGTTCATTTCGTGGAAGTCAGCTTCTTCCCGGCCGTATTTGTGCTCCAGCCAGAGGTATTCCGAGTAGTTGGCAAAGCCTTCGTTCAGGGTGATATTGGCCCAGCTTTCAGTGGTTACCAGATCGCCGAACCAATGGTGGAACATTTCATGCGCCACCACCTTTTCATTCGTCAGGTGCTGATCCAGCAGGCTGCGCTTGTCCTGCTGCATATATTCTCCAAAAATTACGGCGGTGGTGTTTTCCATGGCGCCGCTCACATAGTCGCGCACGATCACCTGGGAGAATTTTGACCAGGGGTACGGGTACTGGAGTTTGTTGGAGAAAAACTCCAGCATTTCAGTGGTGTAGGGGAAGATGTCGCGGGCATAGGGTTCGAATTTCGGCTCGACATAGTACTCCACCGGAATGCCGCGCCATTTGTCCTTCACCACGGCGTATTCCCCGATTGCCATCATGAAGAGGTAAGGGGCGTGGGGCTTTTCCATTTTCCAGTAGTCGGTACGCGTGCCGTCGGCGTTCTTTTTGGACGATACGAGTACGCCGTTCGAGAGGGTTTTGTATTTGTCCGCTACGGTAATATACATTTCCTGGGTGCAGCGCTCGTTGGGCTTGTCGATAGTGGGGAACCAGAACGAGTTGCTCTCGGTTTCGCCCTGCGTCCAGATTTGCCGGGGTTTGCCGGGAATAGCGCCGTCGGCATTGATAAAGTACAGGCCTTTGTCGCTCATGATCGCGGCGCTGCCGCCATAGGAGTCGCGTTCGTCAGGTTTGGCGGTGTAGTCGATGACGACCTTGAATTCATCGTTCCGGGTGAATGTTTTGCCCAGATGGATGAGGAGGGTTGCATTGTCGTAATCGTA
>CAYVDV010000615.1:0-2615 GCA_964450465.1 uncultured Saprospiraceae bacterium | reverse complement strand
GAAGGAGGCGCATTGCCCGATGATCAGGTGCGTATTCTGATCGATGAAGAAGCCACCAAGGATAATATTCTTGGCACTATGCAGGAAGTCTTCGACAAAGCCGGACCAAACGATCTGGTTATGTTCTATTTCTCCGGCCATGGCCTCAACGGTTCGTTTCTGCCCATTGACTTCGACGGGTACAACAACAAGATCAATCACGAGGACATCGCGGCCATGTTCAACAAGTGCAAGGCAAAATACAAGCTCTGCCTGGCGGATGCCTGCCATTCCGGAAGTCTCTTTGCGATGCGTTCGGGAGAGACAGAGCCGGTATTGTCGCAGTATTACCAGACTTTGTCCAAGTCGGTATCCGGCACCGCCCTGATCATGTCGTCCAAGGCGGAAGAAACCTCCCTGGAATCGGCCGGTCTTCGTCAGGGTGTATTCAGCCACTTCCTCATTCGCGGCCTCAAAGGGGAGGCAGACAAAAACCAGGACCATATCGTTTCCGTACAGGAGATCTACGATTTTGTTTACACCAATGTGCGTGCCTATACCGGCAACCGGCAAAGCCCGGTGATCAAAGGGACTTACGACCCGTCGATGCCGGTGGCGGTGAAACGGTAAGGTGGCCTATACGGAGCTGCGGGTGCCTTTTTCTTGATGGCGCCAAACCGGTCAAACCGCGGCCGGGGGACTCTTTTCTGCCATTTGCAGTACGGAATACCAAAGGAAACGGCAAGGCAGGCGCTCTTGTCGTAGGCAAGCAGGAGCGAATTTCCAGCCCTGTTGCTGCCGTTTTTTCTACTTTTTTCACCCGGAAAAACTTTTTTTTCAAAAAAATCACGCTGAAAAAAATAGTTTTTTTCAACAAAACAGATTGAGTTGAAATGTAATCTGCGCGACAAATTTAATTTAAATATCAGATTATCAATCGTTTATCAAAAATACCTGTTTTCGACTTGCTTCTCCTGTCGAAAATTTTACTCAACAAATGCATTTTTTTGTCCTTTGGCACTGAGACAATCTCCTGCACTTTTGTATCGTTAATGAAAGGCAACGGCGGCGATTAGGAAAGAAGCGGTAAATTTCATTGACCACAGAACTCGAGACTTTTCATGAGATTATACGGGAAACCGCCGCGGCGCAAACGAGCGCCGCGGTTTTTTTTTGTCCCTACCCCAGCTATCCCTTCCCGATCCCGGCTCAACACCCCGACAGGCTGGGTACAGAGTGCCGTGCAGAATAAATTTTCATAGAAAAACACTTTTTTCAAAAAAATCAACCTTTCCAAAAATAGTTTTTTTCAACAAATTTTTCCTGAAGGCACTTTGTAGTGTCTTTTTTATGTTTGTAAAGCACTTTAAATCAAATATTTACAATTTTATTGCTCCTGAAAACCTGAAATTACCCTTGGATTCAGGCAACAAAGTGCTCAACAAACGCGTTTTTTTGTCCTTGGGTGCTGGCAGGTTGTGTTGCACTTTTGTACTGTCAATGAAAGACAACGGCGGCAAAAGAGAAAGAAGCGGTAAGCATTGACCTCCAACTTTGAGACTTTTCATGAGATTATACGGGAAACCGCCGCGGCGCAAACGAGCGCCGCGGTTTTTTTTTGCCCCTACCCCACTTCAGCCATTTCATCTTTTCGTAAGGCCCCCGGCCTCATCCTGCCAATTTTTACAGATTCGGGGCTGCTTCTGTCTTCTTTACTGCGCCTGGTTGTTAACACTTTTCAAAAATTGAAATAAAAAAAATAATTTTTCATCAACAAAAGTGATTTTTTGAATAAAAAGTGCTTTTTGATAAGGCATTGTTTACTAGTTATTTATTTCTATTGTTGGATTTTTTATTTGTTTAGCAAGATATTATTTTATTCAACAAACCAGTTTTTTTGTCCTTTAGCACTGGTAGAATATGTTGCACTTTTGTATTGTCAATGAAAGGCAACGGCGCAGAAACGAAAAGAAGCGGTAAACATTGACCTCCAGTTTTGAGACTTTTCATGAGATTATACGGGAAACCGCCGCGGCACAAACGAGTGCCGCGGTTTTTTTTTGCCCCTGCCTGAGCGCGTATAAACAATGCTTGCCAGCCATAAAGTCTTCTTTTTCAGTTTTTTCCATCTTTTTTCAGTCGCATGGTTTCGGCGATCTTCCTTCAAAAACAGGAAAGCGGCTAAAAAACCTCGCTTTTGCTTCTGGCAGCCCGCTTAAAGCGGGTTTTGCAGTAGCGGCCACTTAATATTTTATTGCGCTGAGGCCGGGCGGTACTTCTGCCGCTTTGGCCCCAAGTAATTTGTTTTTTTTAAAAGTTGAGATAAAAAATAGATTTTTTTTTCAACAAAACGCCTGTTTATTTCAAATTAATAAAACATAATAATGAAAATAAAATATTGATTATCATTTAATTGTATTAAAATTTATTTTTTAATTTGCAATTTTTGCTTTAAAATAATGCATAACAAATTAATATTTTTGTCCTTTGTTGCTGGCGGGACTTGCTGCACTTTTGTACTGTCAATGAACGGCAACGGCGGCGAGAGAAAATAAAGCGGTAAACATTGACCTCCAGATTTGAGACTTTTCATGAGATTATATACGGGAAACCGCCGCGGCACAAACGAGTGCCGC
>CAYVDV010000614.1:0-2616 GCA_964450465.1 uncultured Saprospiraceae bacterium | reverse complement strand
TGGTTTTGGGCAAAGTTAATCTGTCAGGTCGAAATTTAAAACAAAAATAGACGCCGGGCGTCTATTTTTGTTTTAAATTTCGACCTGACAGATTAGTTCCGCCACATTCCCGGGCCTGGCCCCGGGCCCCAATCCCGCCGCCGCTCTTCTTCTTGCCGGGTGGACTGTTTGCCGGAGTTGAAATTCCGGATATTGTAGGTGAACGACAGCATAATGAACTGTTGCAGGGCGTTGGACCGCAGGTCCTCGATATAGGTCTCGGTGATGTTCCGGGTGATATTCCGGTTCTGTTTGAGCAGGTCGTTGATGGCCAGGGCAATTTCTCCCCGTTCGTTTTTGAAGACTTTTTTGCCAATGGCGAGGTTCCAGAGCCAGTAATTTTGGTTGAAGCCGTCCGAAAGGCCGGAATAAAGCGTGTGGGCAAGATCGGTGCGCAGCACGAAGCCCTCGACGATGATCCAGTTGAACTTGAGCCGGGAGCTTTGGCTGAGGTATTCGGTGTTGCCGCCTGTCTGAAGGCTGTTGGTCACCTTGTTCCAGCTGGGGCGGGCGGCAATGGTGAAGTCGACCCGTTCGCTGATGTTGCTGGCAAATGTCAGTCCGATGCCAACCGTGTTGTTGTTGGCGTAGTTCAGCTCGCTGTTGATCAGGCCCGGTGAGCGGGAGTAATTGTACGACAGGTCTATGTTGATGTTCGTCTTAAGCCCTTTGATCGGTTTGCCGTAGGAAATAAAGGAGCGCAGGCTGTAGTTGCCGTCGAGGTTGACGGGCCGGGTAAGTTGCGCGCCGGGCTGCACCTGATACTGCTGCAGGATGGGGTCGTCGCTGCGGCCCAGATAGGTGGCGTTAGCGATATAATCGTTGGTAATGCTGCCGCCGACCATGCCGAAAAAGGTCGATGATTTTTCCGGGTTAGAGGCCTGGTAGCGGAAAAACAGGCTTTGTTGGAAAGACTGCTTCAGGTTAGGGTTGCCTACGCGCAACTGGAGTGGATTGGTGTTGTCCACCACATCCTGCAACTGGTCAACCGAGGGCAGGTTGGTGCTGCTGCGGTAAAACAATCGGAGGTTTCGCGTCTTGTCGAGGTTGTAGCGGATCATGGCCGAGGGCAGCACATTGAAAAAGGTCTGGTCGAATTGTCCGGGCGTTGGAAAGGTTTTCGTGTTGGACAGATCGGCCCATTGTGCGTTGGCGCGCAGGTTGAAATTCATATCGCGGCCTTTGCTGTAGTTGTACCCTGCGCCGGCCTGGTGCGTGATATAGTCGTTGGAGAAAATATTGGTCAGCTGCTCGTTGAGGGCGGTGTAGCCCTGATCCGGCACGAAGAAGTCGTAAGTCTGTTTGTCGGATTCCTCCTGCTGGTAGCTGAGGCGGTAGTTGAGAAGGACCTGGCCGTTTTCGCTGACGGGTTCTGTGTACTCCACGTTGCCGGCCACGTTCCAGCTGTTCACGTCCAGGTTGGAGATCTGGTCCAGGCTGTCCTGAAAAAATGGAACGGTATAGTACGCATCTTTGGATTGCAGGGTGCTGTTGCCTTTTTTGGGGGCATAGCCGGAGCTGACATCGAAAGATACGGTACGTCCTTTTTTTCCGAAGCGGTGGCGGTAGAGGATGGAATTATTGAAGTTCACACCGGTCAGGTCGGAGAAATAGGTATTGTTGGTTTCGCTGAGCAGGGTGTTTTGGAAGGCTGTTTCTCCGATAATGGCGGAGGTGCCGTTGTTTTGCTGAACGCTCAGCCTGGGCCGGATCAGCAGCGTATTGGCGCTATCGAGGGTGATGTCGATGCGGGCGTTCAGGCGGTGGTTGGTGTTGTGGCTGTTGGTGCGGTTATCTTCATTGTACACTTCGGCAAACTCGCCGTTGTTGAGGAATTGCCGGAAGGTGACGGACTCTGCATCGGTCTTGCCGTCGTTCAGGAAGTAACTGGCATTGAACTCGGTTTTTTTTCCCCACTGGTCGGTATAGTTCAGGCCGAGTGCATTGGTGCTGGCGATACCGCCCTGTGGCCGCACGCTAAAATCACCGGCCGAACCGCCGCCGCCGCGACCGCCGCCGGGCCGCATGCCGCCGCCCATTCGGCCGCGACCGCCGCCGCCGCCCATCATGCCAAGGATATCGTCGTACGAGAAATTTTGCACATTGATGTTGTTCGTCATACCGATCAGCGAAATGCGCCGGTTGCCGTCGAAGTAGTTGATGTTCCCGCCGGCCTGGTATTTATCTTCATAGCCATAGCCGGCATATACTTTGCCGAACTGGCCGTTGCGCATACCGGTTTTGGTCACGATATTGATCGTTTTGGTGGTATTGCCGTCCTGGAAGCCGGTAAACTGGGCTTGTTCGCTTTGCTGGTCGAAGATTTGAATTTTATCGATCACTTCGGCGGGCAGGTTTTTGAGGGCGGCGGTAGGGTCGTTGCCGAAAAAGGGTTTTCCATCCACCAGCACCTGGGTCACGTTTTCCCCCTGGGCCTTGATCGCGCCGTTTTCGACGGACCCTCTGGCGTTCGCGGCAGGTGGCCTCGCGCCCTGGATACTGGTCAGCATCATCGGCAAGCCCAACATGCCGGTCGCCCTGATCTTCTTCGTCCTGTGGCAGTGGGCCCAGGTGTTC
>CAYVDV010000613.1:0-2627 GCA_964450465.1 uncultured Saprospiraceae bacterium | reverse complement strand
CTTTGCGTTTCTTTAACCGAAGGTGTTGGCAAAGGCGATTCTAATACCGGCGCTTTGACGGAGATGGTTACACAACCACAACACGCGCAACTACAAATCGGGGAGCAAGGGTCGGCGCAGGCATGCTGATGTCCAAAAACTTGTGAATCGGCCGCTTTAAATACCGGTTGCTGTACATGCATGTCGTGTTCGAAGTCTGCACAAGGCAGGCAACCAAGAACAAACAAATACAGGGTAAATATGCGGACGAACCAGGACATGCTGCAAAGGTAATGGAAATAGAGGAACCGCAGCCCTGGCCAGTTGAGACTCCGGTGTATTGAGTGTTGGGGAACCGCTACCACGGGCATTCCAGGCTTATTCCCCAAAAATAGAGAAAGAATGGTCTTGCATGAAGGAGCAAACCGGATTACCCCTACCATTAGGAATAAAAAATCGCTAACTTTGCTTGCTATATGGCTCACTATCTGGCCCGGGCGCTCCATATTGTTCTTGCTTTGGCTGTGCTGTTCAGCTCGGCGGGCTTTACTGTGGACAAACACTTTTGCGGGGGCAAGCTGAAAAATGCGAGCATCTTCATCAAGGCAAAAGGCTGTGCCGGGCGCGTCGAACATGGAGGATGCGCAAAAAGCAGGCATTGTACTGCACAAAGAAACTGGACTAAAAAAAGTTGCTGCCATAATACGCTTGAGTTGCATAAACTCAGCCAGGACCAAAAGACGGATACGCCAGCCGTATTTCTGTTTAAACACGCGATTCCTTTCGCGGTTATCCTCCCCGGTTCCGCTTTTTCCCTTCTTATTCCGGACACGCCCGTTTCCGCCTTTCTCCGCTATAAACCGCCTGTTCGATACTGCGATGCCATGCATGCATTCTTGCAGGTATTTCGCTTTTAGCCTTTTCTATCAGTCCGTTTTGATCGCCGGGTGAAACCTATCGCGGCGCCTTGGCTATTTGGTACCTGCTGAACAGCAGCCCGTTTCACGAATTAAACTGATGGAAAATCATGCTGAACGGAATCATTCGTTTTTTCCTCGAAAATAAATTTGTCACCCTGCTCCTGCTGGCGATGTTTATCGGCTGGGGTATAGCGACGGCACCGTTTGGATGGAAGACCGCTTTGCCTTCCGACCCTGTACCTGTTGATGCAATTCCGGATCTCGGGGAAAACCAGCAAATTATCTTCGTCGACTGGATGGGGCGCTCCCCACAGGATGTGGAAGACCAGATAACCTATCCGCTCACGACCTTTTTGCTCGGTATTCCTGGGGTAAAATCCATTCGGAGCACCTCGATGTTCGGCTTTGCCAGTATTTACGTCATTTTTGATGAACAGACTGAATTCTATTGGTCGCGCTCCCGGATTCTGGAAAAACTAAACTCCCTGCCTTCAGGACTGCTGCCCCCCGGTGTACAACCGGCCCTCGGGCCCGACGCCACCGCCCTGGGACAGGTGTACTGGTATACGCTGGAGGGGCGCGACACAGCAGGCAACCCCACCGGCGGCTGGGACCTGCATGAAATACGGACGGTGCAGGATTTCTACGTTAAGTATGCACTTAATGCCGTGGAAGGAGTGTCGGAGGTGGCATCGGTGGGCGGCCAGGTGAAGGAATACCAGGTAGATGTGAATCCCGACGCACTGAAAGCCTATAATATTCCACTGATGGAGGTGATGGCTGCCGTGAAAAAATCGAACCGGGATGCCGGAGCGCAAACGATCGAAATTAATAAGGCCGAGTACCTTGTTCGGGGCCTGGGTTATATCAAAAAGGTGGAAGACCTCGAACTGGCCGTCGTAGCCGTACACGACAACGTACCCATCCGTATCAAAGACATCGGTATTGTTTCCTTGGGGCCGGCCACGCGCCGCGGCCTGCTCGATAAAGACGGCGCCGAGGTGGCCGGTGGCGTGGTCGTCGCCCGCTACGGCTCCAACCCCCTGGCCGTCATCAACGGCGTCAAAGCAAAAATCCGGGAGATCGCACCCGGCCTGCCGAAAAAGACGCTGGCCGACGGCCGGGTGAGTCAGCTCAGCATTGTACCTTTTTACGACCGCACCCAGCTGATCCAGGAAACGCTGGGCACTCTGGAGCGGGCGCTTTCGCACGAAATTTTGATCAGTATCATCGTGGTCATTGTGCTGGTGCTTAACCTGCGGGCCTCCTTACTTATCTCCAGCATGTTGCCGGTAGCTGTGCTCATGACCTTTATCGTCATGCGCTATGCCGGCGTAGATGCCAATATCGTGGCACTCTCGGGTATTGCCATTGCCATCGGCGTGATGGTGGATGTCGGGATCGTTTTCGTGGAAAACATCATCCGCCATCTCGAATTACCGGAAAACCACGGCGCGCGCGGGCGACGGCTGCTCGAAGTAATTTACGAAGCTGTGGTCGAAGTATCATCCGCCATTACAACGGCGCTTGCGACAACGGTGGTCAGTTTCCTGCCCGTTTTTGCCATGCAGTCGGCAGAGGGAAAACTGTTCAGGCCGCTGGCGTTTACCAAAACCTTTGCCCTGGGCGCTTCTTTTGTATTGGGCATTGCGGTATTGCCCGCTTTATCCCACTTGTTGTTGTCGGTTAATGTTGACAAAAAACGGGTGCGGGGGATCTGGAATGCGG
>CAYVDV010000612.1:0-2628 GCA_964450465.1 uncultured Saprospiraceae bacterium | reverse complement strand
CGCGCAGGAAATACGATGCCACGGCCAGGGGAGCCAGGAGACTCACCACAGAGGGGGCAAGTACGGCTTGGATCACATGGAAAGTCGTGATCTGCCCGCCGATCCAAAGCATGATGGTGGTCACGTCACCGATGGGCGACCAGGCGCCGCCGGCATTCGCAGCAATCACAACAAAGCCGCCGAGCAGCCATATATTGTCTTTTTTCTTGACCAAGCGCCGGATAAGGGCGCACATGATAATGGAAGTGGTCAGGTTATCGAGCAATGCCGACAGGAAAAAAGCAACCCAGGAAATCACCCACAGGAGCTTCACCCGGTTACGGGAGGTGATCCGGTCGGTAATAACTTTGAAACCGTCGTGCGTATCCACCAGTTCCACAATGGTCATAGCGCCCAGCAGAAAGAAAAGGATACCGGCGATCTCGCCCAGATGTTCAAAGAGGGAATGATCAATAAATGTGTGCAGGTCCGGAAACTCCTCGCGGTTTATCGATGCAAAGCCAGGCATACTCTCGATGCCGAAGAGTAATACCAACCAGCAAAGAACACCAGTAAGAAGAGCGGAAGCGGCTTTGTCAATTTTAAGGGGATGTTCCAGAGCGATCAGCGCATATCCGAGGATAAACACTACAACAATCAGTAAGGCCATACGGAAGATGGAGTAAAAAAGCGGTAAGTGATAGGAATAGGTTTAGGTAAATTGTTCACAAGTTCAACAGATATACATCAGGTCCCGGAGATATATTGCTCCAGAAACTGAATATGGATACTTTGTTCCCGAATTATTGCATTCACAATATCGCCGATGCTGAGCAGGCCGATAACTTTGCCATCGTCCATCACTGGCAAATGCCGGATGCGCTTGCTGCTGAACAGGTTCATGCAGTCTTCGATGCTCATATCGAGCGTAACGGTAAACACATTGGCCGTCATCACCTCGGCAACTGGCGTGCTCTTCGCTTTCCGGCCCTTGATGATGCCTTTGCGGGCGTAATCCCGTTCGGAAAATATCCCGGCCAGCCGTTCGCCGTCCATGACCAAAACAGCGCCGATATTTTTCTCTGCCATCAGCTGCAGCGCATCAATGACCATGTGGTCGGGCGTCACAGACCAAAGCACGCGGTCCATTTTCCCTTCAAGAAGTTTGTGTACAGGAAGCATAAATGGTCGTTTATTTCTGTTGTTTGAACAGGCCCATAACGATCTGGCCACGTAGTGTTACCTACTGGCTAAGGTATGGCATGACCATTTATTAACCAAATAATCCCGGCGCCAAATTTGGCACCCTCCTGTTTGATAATACCACGAGGACTAAAGTTGCCGTTTGCTTCCGGGGAAACATTCCAAAAACCCGGTAGCGCCATCGAAAAACCTTATGTCAATCGGGTTGTTGATATAGTAAGGTTGTAACTTTGTACAACGTTATTATTGTTAAAAAACACAATTATGCTGACTGTTCTCCTGGTATCGGTACTCTTCATGCTCGCTGCGTTTTTCCTGTTCAGCCTGCGTCTGGTGTTTGTCAAAGGCGGTGAATTCAGGGGTACCTGCGCCGGCAACAGCGCTTTCCTCAAAAATGAAGACGTCGTCTGCGGGGTCTGCGGCAGAAAACCCGGCGAAGCCTGCGGCAAGGAAGATTAAGTCTTTAAGGGTCATTAAGAAAGGTCATTTTAGGTCATTAAGGTCATTTAGGTCATTTAGGTCATTAAAGGGGTCAATGACCTTTTTAATGACTCTTAATGACCTTAATGACTCCTAATGACTCTTAATGACCTTAATGCCCCTTAAGCCCCTCTCTCTACAGGTGTGTCAGGTAATATACCGCGATACCGGAAAAATACCCGATTGCGGCGTACACGGAAATCCGCTTCATATACCAGATAAAATCCACCTTCAGGATACCCATGGAGGCCACACCGGCTGCTGAGCCGATGATCAGGATACTACCCCCGGTACCGGCGCAATAAGCCATCAGGTTCCAGAAGTCGTGGTTGGGAGGGAATTCGGTCATTTTATACATCCCCATGGAAGCGGCTACCAGCGGTACGTTATCCACCACCGAAGACAGCAACCCGACCAGGGTGTTGATGATATAGATATTGCCAAAATTCCGGTCCAGAATTTCCGCCATCAGGTGCAAATGCCCGGAAGAGTCCAGCGCCGCCACAGCCAGCAGGATCCCAAGGAAAAACAAAATTGCCGGTGTGTCAATCCGGTGCAGCATAGCCGCTACCGTGTACGAACGCCGGTGATCCGATTCTTTTCCCCGGTGCAACAGTTCCGTTACATACCAAAGCGCGCCTACGGACAACAAGATACCCATATACGGCGGCAGGTGGGTCACTGTTTTAAAGACGGGCACAAACAACAAAGCTGCAACCCCCAGCACGAACAGCAGGTTGCGTTCGAAAGGGGTCGTGGCACTTTCACCTGCTTTGGCCTCTACCTTAGCCATGGCTTCCTGGCCGCTGCCCCGACGGAGCACCAGTGAAGCAACGATCAGGGGCGCCAGCAAACAGATCAGGGAAACCAAAAAGGTGTTTTGCATGATCTCCAGCGTGGTGACCTGCCCACCGATCCAAAGCATGATGGTGGTCACGTCGCCGATGGGCGACCAGGCGCCGCCGG
>CAYVDV010000611.1:0-2674 GCA_964450465.1 uncultured Saprospiraceae bacterium | reverse complement strand
GGGTGTGGAACCAGCACGCCTATTTCAATACCAATATCAATGAAGACCTGAGCGTGCCGCGGATCCAGCAAAACCCGAATATTGTGGGCGACAGCCTCCGCATGAACAGCTTCCTCAACCAATACTTCAACCCCACCTTCCCCTCGCCCGACGGCGTCCTGTCCACCCCGTCCATTAGTTGCCTGGGCGATTCCATCGAGATCTCCCTGACCGTTTGCAATAACGGCGACAATGTACTGCCCCTTCAAACGCCGGTTTCGGCCTATCGCGGCAACCCGCAAACCAGCACTGCGCTCTGGCTGGGCCTGCTGCCCCTCGGCTTCGACCTCAAGCCCGACAGCTGCCGGACCTTTACCGCCCGCCTGCCAAGGGTGACCAACGATTCGGTATTTATCGTCCTCAACGACAATCATACCCATCCTGCACCGTTCAGCCTGACACAGGATTTTCCGGTGACCACGATCGGCGAATGTGCTTTCGGCAATAATATTACCGCCGTCTATTATGCCTATAACCCGCCCGTACTCAACCTGGGTCCGGACACGCTGCTTTGCGACAATGCCACGCTGCAAATGAACGCCGGCGGGACCGACCTTACCGGCTGGCTCTGGCAGGACGGCTCTGTGAATCCCACATTTACGGCGCCCGATGCCGGCGTGTACAGCGTAACAGTCACAGATATCTGCGGCATCACACAGACGGACAGTCGCGTCATCGGCATCGACAGCAGCACTGTGCTCGTGCTCGGGCCCGACCAGGTGATCTGTCAGGGTGAAACCGTCGCGCTTGGCCAGTCGGGTTTCGATACCTACGACTGGCAACCCGCAGCCGCCGTCAATTGCGCCGGCTGCCCGGACGTGGCTGCCGGCCCCGGCGCGTCCGGCTTTGTGGTGCTCACCGCCAGCCTGAACAACGGCTGCTACAGCATCGACTCCGTGTATTTTACCGTTCACGATACGTTTAATTACAAAATCGATACGACCATTTGCTTCGGGCGCACCGTTGACTGGTACGGTACGGTCATTCCCCCGGATGAGGAGCGGACCTTCGCCCTGCAAACGGCAAACGGCTGCGACTCTATCGTACAGGTGCGGGTTCACGGCACTGCGGTGGGCACCTACCAGATCTCGGTGGATACCGCAGTGTGCCTGGGCGATATCCTGCCCTACAACGGCTTTCTGTTGTTGCCCGGCGAGGAAAAGACCTTTTTCCTGTCGGCCGCTACCGGCTGCGACTCGACGGTCTTCGTCAAGTTGATCCCGAAAGACACCTTTGCCACGGCGGAAAGCCCGGTCATTTGTGCCGGGGAGAGTTTCCCCGTGTTCGGGCAGCCGCTGGCCGTCTCCGGCATCTACCAAAAAACCTTTACCGCGAAAAACGGCTGTGACTCTACCCATACCGTACAACTGACCGTGTTGCCCCAGATCGATATTACCGTGGACGGCACGCCGACCTGCCTGGATAAATCCGAGGGGGTGCTGAGTGCGCTGGCCAGCGGGGGCACCCCGCCGTTTGTGTACAACTGGAGCGTTCCGGGGGGGAATAACGCTGCGGCAACGAATCTTCCCGCCGGGAATTACACGCTTACTGTCACCGATGCGGCGGATTGTACGGAAACGGCGACGGCTGCGGTGGTCAACTATCCGCCTATTTTTTACGAGCTAAGCGCGGACTCCGTGCAGTGTTTCGGCGAACAAAACGGCGCTATACTGATCTCCAGTCCGGACACGGCCTTGCTGTACAGTCTGGACGGCAATGTGTATTACCAGTCTGCGGTGTTTGACCAGCTTGCCGCCGGCGCCTACACGGTATTTGCCGAAGATATACACGGTTGCGTGGAGACGCAGGGCATTATCGTATCCGAGCCGCCGGAAGTAGTGGTAAGCCTGCCCGCCGACGCTACCGTTTTGCTGGGCGATTCCCTTCCGTTGAATATTTACCTGTCCTACCCGGGCTTGCTGCAATACAGCTGGGAAAATCCGGCGTATCTGAGTTGTATGGATTGTCCCAACCCGGTAACCCGGCCGCTGGACGATATTCATTACATCCTTACGGTAACCAATACCAGCGGCTGCTCCGCAACGGATGACATGTACATCCGGGTGGACCGGCAATTGCTCAGTTATGTGCCCAATGCCATCCTGCCCGGCGCGCAGACCGATCTCAACAGCCGTTTTACCCTGAATTTCGGCCCCTCCGTGGCGCGCATCCGGCGCCTGCAGATCTTCGACCGCTGGGGCGGCCTGCTGTATGAGGTTCGCGATGCCCTTCCCCACGACGATTCCAGGGCCTGGGACGGCACCTGGCAGGGGAAGGCCGTACAGCCCGGCGTGTATGTCTGGTCGCTGGAACTGGACCTTGTAGATGGCACTTCGGCTGCGCTGGAAGGCTCGCTGACGGTGGTGCGGTGAGTTTTATTGAGTGATGGAGTGATGGAGTGATTGAGTGATTGGGTGATGGAGTGATTGATTGAAACGCCCTGCTTGGTGTTGTCACCAAGCAGAACCACACAAGATTAGGACTTATCTTGCCGGAGGCCAGTCCTCGCCATACCAGAAGTGGGTGAGAAATGGCCATTAACGCCCTGCTTGGTGTTGTCACCAAGCAGAACCACAAATCTGAATTCGGCGAGAAGAGCCGTGTGGGCTTTGAGCGGCTCTTCTCGCACAAAACC
>CAYVDV010000610.1:0-2677 GCA_964450465.1 uncultured Saprospiraceae bacterium | reverse complement strand
GGGTCATCGCAAGTTGTAAGCAGAGCATTTTGGTTATAAATAATATTCCGGGTTTCATTGGCGGTATCTTTTTTTTCCGATTGGCTGACGAACTTGGCTTTTTGCCCCAGTACGTACAAGTCTTCCTGCTGCGTACGCGCTTCGTAAATAATTCCCTTTTTGGAGCGGAAATTGTAGCGCAACTTTGAGGCGGTAAAGGTCTGGTCGCCGTCTTTAAATTCCGGCAGCCCGGTCAGAGTGCCGGATTCGTCGGGGAACTGTTCGGCCGTCACCTCGTTTTTTTCGTAATCCAGTAAAATATATCCGGCATTCAGATCGATAGTGGTATATTTCAGGTAAGCTTGTCCGTATAGGTGCAGTTGTTTGTTTTTTACGTCAAACCACATCGAATCCTTTGAGCCATAGGCCACTTCGTCCTCCAGCGCTTCGGAAGAGATCCGCACCGGACTCAGATCAAATACGACGGAATCGCGCAAACCGGTGGGCGGAAGGGTATCACGCGGCGCCAGCGGTTCCTGGGCAAAAACAGGCCCCCACACGAAAGCGCAGGCTATTTGCCAGAAAAACCGATATTTGCCCATAATTTACACGCACGTCTTATAAACATGAGAAAACAAATTGCCCATCAAACGTTCCTAACCCTGCTGGCGTGGCTTGTTTTTGGAAACTTTAACATTGCGGCCGCCGGGCTGCATGGTTTGGAATTACCGCTCCCGTTCGGGAACTACGGCGGCAAAGGTATAGAATCCCCTTATTCTTTATCGGTCAAAGACCACGCCGCTTGTACAACGGTTCCGGCCTACCGGATCCATAAGGTAGTACTGGACGCTGGTCACGGCGGAAAGGACCCAGGTTGTATCGGCGCAATCTCCAGGGAAAAACACAATGCCCTGGCCATCGTACTCCGTTTGGGTGCACTGATCAAAGAGGAATATCCGGATGTAGAAGTGATCTATACACGGGACTCCGATGTGTTTATTGAACTCAACGAACGCGCCGCCATTGCGAACCGGAACAATGCAGACCTTTTCGTCAGCGTACACTGCAATTCGGTTAGTGCATCGCACATCAAAGGCGCCGAAACATACGTCATGGGCCTGCACACCGCCGATCATAACCTGGAAGTAGCCAAGCGGGAAAACGCAGCCATTTTCCTGGAGGATAACTATCAAAAAAACTACGGCGGTTATGACCCGAACAGCCCCGAAGCGCATATCCTGGGCAGTGTCTGGCAAAGCGCCTATCTGGAGCAAAGTATTTTGTTTGCCGGACTGGTGCAGAATTATTCCAAGAAACTGGCCAACCGCGAAGACCGCGGGGTCAAACAAGCCGGCTTTCTGGTGCTCCGGGAAACAGCCATGCCTTCCGTACTGGTGGAAGCGGGTTTCCTGACCAACCGCACCGAAGAGAGTTTCATTGCCTCTGAAGAAGGCCAGTCGCAAATGGCGGATGCCATATTTGAAGCCTTCCGGGCCTATAAAGCCCAAATGGAAGGCGTTCCGCTTGCAGCTCGCAAAGCCGGAAAGCCTCAATTGGCTGCCAAAGGCACGCAGACGCCAAAGGCTGTAGCCACCAGTTTAAAGACACCCGTGACGACAGATAAGGCGACAAAAAATACAGGCACCGCAGCGATCGCTGACCCGGCGCCACCCTTGCCGGCAACTCCCACCGCAACTAATTTATATGCTGATGAAATCCCGTTGACTATTCCCGGCCAGAGCGCAGGCGGGCCATACCGCATCCATCTGATGAGCTGGAAAAGCCGCCTGGATCGAAATGCCGGGCAGCTGAGTTTGCTGAGCGAAGTAACCGAAGAACAATATGGTGGCGAGTTTCATTATTTTACCGGTACCTTTGCCACGCGCGCCGAAGCGGAAAAAATGCTGCCCGAATTGTTTAATCTGGGCTTCCGAACGGCTCGGATACTCTCTCCAAAAGCCACTAAATAATCATTGTGCCAAGCTCCCTGCCAGCCAAATTAATGCATTCATCCAACCATGCTGAAATTAAGCAACGAAACTAAAATCGGCCTGCTCGCCGTAGCAGCCGTAGCCCTGGCCATCTGGGGGTTCAAATTTCTCAAAGGCATCAATGTCCTTACGGCATCACAGACTTTTTATATCAAGTACGACAATGTGGATCAATTGCGGCCTTCCAGTCCGGTCCTGATCAATGGCCTCCAGGTCGGCATGGTCAAAGATATTTATGTCGATCCGGAAGACGATAAAACGATCATCACCGTGATCAACATCGGACGCGGGGTGGACATACCCAAAGACGCGGTAGCCACTATCGTCAGTGCCAGCATCATGGGGGGCAAGGCAATTGACCTCGGCATTCCGCACCCCTGTTCGGGCGACGATTGTGCCCAAAGCGGGGATTTCCTCGTCGGAAGAACCAAGTCCTTTATCGAAAGCGTAGTCGGCACTCCGGAAGAAATCGATGTGTACCTGGAACGCATGCGCATTGGGCTGACCTCTATTTATGATTCCATTGCCGACCCGCGCGACCCGAAAGGGTTTGGCCGCACTTTGGTGTCGCTGCACGATGCGCTGCTCAATATCGCCATGATGACTCACAAGATCAATGAGTTCCTTGACGCCAGTTCTGCCGGGCTGACCGCCACGGCAAGCAATACAGCCGAGATCACCCGAGCCATCCGGGACAGCAACAAAAA
>CAYVDV010000609.1:0-2677 GCA_964450465.1 uncultured Saprospiraceae bacterium | reverse complement strand
GTTGTCGTGGATGATATGGACGACCACAGGGAGGGTGAGCACGCCGCTGCCCGAACCTTTTTGGGCGCTAGTCATGGCCGTGCGGTATTGGGCTTCGAAGACTTGTTCCTGTGCAGCCAAGTCGGGGTAATCTTTTAGCATCCGGGCGTGCAGGGTATCTGTTCCGCAGAAAAAAAACGTTGCGTCGGAAGGCGCCTGGGCTGCCGGATGGGCCGCCGGGAGGGAGCATGCTAAAACCGGTATAAGGTATTTCATGGACATAGGATTAGAAATCCGGACAAGGCTGTTCCACCGGGAAGGGTGAAACAGCCTTGTCGTTGATTAATGTAAGGAATACAAACGCTTTTAGCGCATGATGATCAATTTTTCAGACTCCACTAAAACGCCGTTGCTTGAAAGAACAAGGTAATAAATTCCCGGATAGCATTGGCTGATATCGATTTCCGTTTTTTCCGAAGAGAGATAAACCGACCGGAGGAGTACGCCCATGTGATTAAAGATGATAGCCCGTAGAGAAGAGCCATACCGACTGCCGCAATGGTCAGAAATACACATTGAAATGCGTTTGGAACCGATGTTCCAGGGTTTTTGCCACTTGGGATTAGAATGCCGGAAGAGGGCGCCGGCGATAATTAGACTACTCAAATGTAGCGAACTGTCATGTGCGGCGCAAGAGGGGGAGGTAAGTTGTTGATATTCAATATTTTAAAAAATGAGCATTAACATTTGCTATCTATCATCAACCCAATTGCTCCACGGCCGTCTCCCTTGATACTGTTCAAAAAAGTGTATCTCTCGCCAAGCCGTTATTTTCAATATAATACGATCTTCGCCCGCCCGTCGGCAAAACGCACCATATACAGCCTGCCGGGGTTGCCCGATTGTGGCACAGGCGCTGCAACGGCCCGGCCCAACAGGTCGTAATAGCCAATGATCGTTTGATCCTTTCCCGCACCCGCCTCCGAAACCCCGCTTGCAGGGCAGGCCATGGAGAGATCTTCGATCACAAAAGGCTCGGAACCCAGCATACCCGTGCCCTGATTGACCCACAGCTGGTACGTACCCGTGCCCGAAACGCTGATCGATGCGGCATCTTCGCCGGTTGACCAGGCATACCGGTCGTATCCCGAAGGTGCAGAAAGGGTGACTGTGCCGCCGTTTTGCGAACAGGAGATCTGGGGGCGCTGTACCCCGTTCAGGGGCAAGTCGGACAAATATGCCCTGTAACTCATGAAAGAGTCGGCAAAAAACAACTCGGAGAGCAGCTTGCCGGCATCATCTACCAACACCATACTCGGATTAGGGCGGTAATTCAGCCCGTAATTGATCAAATGCCGCCGGTCCGTCGTAGTCTGGTGCCCCCCCATGGCCGGACTGAAGAATGCCGGGTTGTAAAGGTATTCCCAGACTTTTGTAGCCACCCCGTTCACCGTATCCAGACTGTACTCCACAGCGCGGGAGATTTTCGGCGGCGCGGCCATATTGGCGTTGTCGAACAGGGCAATATGACCGTTGGGCAACAGCCGCGCGTCGTGCTGGCCGCTAAAACCGGCATCGTTCGGAAAGGCAAACGTGCTTTTTTTGCCCCCCAATATCCACAAAACGGCGCCGGTTTGGCGTTCAATCTTATACACGGCATCCAGGTTGCGGAAGGAAAGCAGCAGATTGCCGTCGGCATCTTCCTCGATTGCGTTGCCATGGCAGTAGTCAAAGTTGTTTGCATTATATCCGTATCCGGCATAGGTGTCGCCCGGGTGAATATGGTCGTTGCTGTCCCATTGGAACAACAGCTGATGATTGGCATCAAATTCCTGTACGACAAACCCGATGGCGTGGGTATTGGCGTTACCGGGCACCCCGTCGAACAGATAAGTGCTCAGGTTCATCACGCTGTCGCTGGCCCCGGCCAACAGAAAGGTGTTGTTTTTCGAGATCTGGAAATCGTGTATGTCCGGTAAAATACCGTTTACGGTCGTAAAAGAATCCACCGGGTTAAATCCGGTATCCATCAGCGTAAACCAGACTTGCTGTGGACTCTTGTACCGGACAAACTGATACTGCTGCGTACCTGGATGAAATTTAAAATCGATCAGGTTCAGTGCATCCGGAAGCATATACCAAAGCAGGTAACCCCTGGAGTCCAGGATCATGGCAGCCGGAGGCGCACCGGCAGCGCCGGCGCCCAACCTGAACGGAGCGGTCAGGTAATACCCCTGGTAGCTGCTGTCGTGCAGCACAAATTCATAAGCGGGTATCCGGGCAGGAACCGGACGGTTGGGAGTTTGGCCGAACAAAGTAATTGCGCAAAAAAGGACCAAGCCAGTGAGCGAAAAGGGCAGACGGGACATAAACAGCGATCGTTATAAAATAAAGCAAAAGTTGCTCTTTTTTCTGCGGCATAAAACAGCCCCCGGCAAAACTTTGCCTTTTTGCCCATTCTTTTCACTTCCATCTTCCCGAAAAGAGGGGCAGTTGTTCTCCGTTGTTCTTAAAATGGAACTACTTATTAATTGCAGGACGGTTTTATTGCATTTTCACGCAAAAAGACTGACTTTTGAACGGAAGAATTCACCGGTCCGTTACGGTCCCCTTTCCGGGGCCGAGCAGGCCTAATTATTTTACTTTCCCATCCTTCGAACCATGGCTAACATTCAACAAACCGATGAGGGCGTTTCCA
>CAYVDV010000608.1:0-2699 GCA_964450465.1 uncultured Saprospiraceae bacterium | reverse complement strand
GAGCGGCGTTTCGCGACTTTTTGGGGAAGCGCATAAGGCAAGTATTAGAGGGCGTATATTTGTTTCGCAGCTTTAGGCTGTTTTCGCAATACTAAACAAAAGCACTGAAACCATGACTTTATCCACACAACTGGCAAAGCACCTGCGCGAAGTCCATTTCGGCGTAAACTGGACCTGGTCAAACCTGAAAGAGAATCTGGCCGATGTGACCTGGCAGGAAGCCACCACACCGGTCGATTCCTTCAATACCATCCTGGCGCTCGTTTTCCATATCAATTATTATGTGCGCGCGGCCACAAAGGTATTGCAGGGAGGGCCGCTCGACTCCAAGGATAAATACAGCTTTGCCCACCCGCCGATCCTGTCGCAGGAAGACTGGGAAAAATTTCTGGATCAGGTCTGGAGCGATGCCGAAACCTTTGCCGGTCTGATCGAGCAAGTGCCGGAGGGCAAGATGTGGGAAACCTTCGTAGATGAAAAATACGGCAGTTACTACCGGAACATTCAGGGCATTATCGAACACAGTCATTACCATTTGGGGCAAATTGTGCTGGTCAAAAAAATGCTCCGGCAAAAAGCGGGAGCTTGAAACGGCGCTAGAACAGCATGGATAAATACGAAGAAACATTCCAAACCTGGAACAAGGTGGCAAAACGCTATGAAGACAAGTTCATGGACCTGGACTTGTATAACGATACCTATGATGCGTTTTGTGACCTGGTCCCCGAAGCAAATGCTTCCATTTTGGAGATTGGCTGCGGCCCCGGAAATATTACCAGATATATATTGGCGCGGCGGCCCGATTTCAGCATGGAAGGCATTGACATCGCACCCGGCATGATTGAACTGGCGCAAAAGAACAATCCGACGGCGACATTCCGGGTTATGGATGCCCGGGACCTAAGTCAACTGAACCAAAAATTTGACGGAATAATTGCCGGCTTTTGTCTCCCTTATTTGTCGCCATACGATGGCGCACGCTTCATCCGGTCTTGCGGAGAAATGCTAACAGACAAAGGGGCTCTTTATTTGAGTTTCGTGGAAGGCGAGCCGCGGGATTCCGGTTATCAGAGCGCAAGCAGCGGAGACCGGACTTACTTTTATTATTACCGGCTGGAAGATCTGATCCAAAAGCTGGAAGACAATCAGTTTAGCTCTATCCAATGCATCAAAAAAGAGTACTGTAAAGCGGAAAAGGAGTACGAAACGCATACGATCATACTTGCAAAAAAATAAAAAAATCCTGCTGCCTGCAGGTTGTTGCGGAAAAAAAGGTTCCGCCACCGAAAGATTTTCACCAATACGGCATCTAAAGGAATACACGCTAGAAATCTTTCCTTATGCTGTATTCAAGGATAAAATTGTTTTCGCTTTGCTCCGCGCTTGCGCTCGCGACCCACTCCTGCAATAAAGAAAACCCCGCAGCTGCCGGCGAATTGCCCGACATTCGCGACTATCCCGTTGCCGGTACCAACCAAACCACATGCTACAATAATACGGTGGCAATCGCCGCGCCCGCGCAAGGGGAGGCTTTTTATGGCCAGGATGCCCAATACCGGAACAATCCGCCCCAGTACCGGAACAATGGCGACGGCACGGTCACCGATTTCGTCACCGGACTGCAATGGACCCGGACTCCGGACCTGAACGGCGACGGGGCGATCAATAGCAAGGACAAACGCACCTACGCCCAGGCGCTCCAGGGCGCTTCTGCTTGCCGGGAGGGCGGTTATTCGGATTGGCGGCTACCCGGCATCAAAGAACTCTATTCCCTGATCCTGTTCAGCGGCAAAGACCCCAGCGGCTATTCCGGGACATCCACTGCCGGGCTGGTACCCTTTATCGACACCGGTTATTTTGATTTTGCCTACGGCGATGTCGACGCCGGGGAACGGATCATCGACGCCCAGTTTGCCTCGTCAACCCGCTATATTGATGTGACAATGGTGCAGGACGAAACCCTGTTTGGCGTCAACTTTGCCGACGGCCGGATCAAAGGCTACGGGCTCAGCCTGTTTGGAAAGGATAAGACGTTTTATGTCCTGTATGTGCGCGGCAACTCCAACTACGGCGTCAATGCATTCACCGATAACGGCGACGGCACCATTACCGATAAAGCAACGCACCTGATGTGGATGCAAACGGACAATGGCGCCGGCCTCCGCTGGGAGGATGCGCTCCGCTATGCCGATACTACGACTTACGCCGGCCATTCGGATTGGCGGCTACCCAGCGTCAAGGAACTCCAAAGTATTGTGGATTACCAGCGCTCGCCCGGTATCACTGGCTCGCCGGCCATAGATCCGCTCTTTCACTGCACCGCCATTACAAACGAAGCAGGGCAGGCCGATTATCCCTATTACTGGTCAGGTACCACGCATGCCAACTGGACCCTCATGCCGGGCGTAAATGCCGCCTATCTGAGTTTCGGGAGGGCCATGGGTTATATGATGGGCGCCTGGAGGGATGTACACGGCGCCGGGGCACAACGCAGCGATCCCAAGGCGGGTGATCCCGGCGACTATCCGCAGGGACACGGTCCGCAAGGCGACGCGATCCGCATCTATAATTACGTGCGGCTGGTGCGGAGTCTTTGAGCGCTCCCCGCCGTAGATAGATCTATCCGGGGTTACCCACTACTTTTTCACCTGGTATGATGCGTTCCAGCAAGGCCGCAGAAGGAACATCGATAATGCGGC
>CAYVDV010000607.1:0-2702 GCA_964450465.1 uncultured Saprospiraceae bacterium | reverse complement strand
ACTGTTTCGGAACGGGTGGGCTGGGGCATGAGTTCCAATAAGTAGGTGACGATCGTATCGCAGCCGCTTCCGGCAGCCGGGATTGTATCGAGGACCGTGCCTGGAGCGGAGTACACCGTACCGCCGATGGTGACGGAACCGCCCGGACAAAACGCGATCTGTTCAGTGCGCACTTGCTGGGGCAAGAGGGCAATGGTGTAGGTCACTATTGTATCGCATTCCCCGTTCATGCCGGGGATGGTATCCTGCACAGTCGCCGCAGCGGTGTACAGCACACCACCGATCGCAACGGCGTCGCCCGGGCAGAGGTTGACGGCTTCCTGGCGCGCCGGATAGGGCAGCATGGTGAGCACATAGGTAATAGCGGTGTCACAGCTGCCGCCGGTGCCCGGCAGGGTATCCAGCGCGGTGCCGGAGGCGGTAAAGAGCATGCCGTTCAGCAACACCGTATCGCCGGCACAGAAAACGATCGTATCGGTCAGCACAGGCAGCGGCAAGGCGTTCACGTTCCGGATCCGGATGGTGTCGCAGGCGCCGGCGGCGCCGGGGAGCGTATCGGTCACGGAGGCCGGCGCCGTGTAGGGAATACCGTCGATCAGAACGGAATCGCCGGAACAAACGGCGATGTTTTCCGTGATGGTCACCAGCGGCAGTATGCTCACCTGGGCGGAATCGGCCTCCGACACTCCACAGGCATCGGTCACGGAGACGGTGTAGGTGTTCGTCCCGGAGGCGGTTACCAGAAGCACAGCGGAGGTGTCGCCGGTATTCCACAGATACGTAAACGGCGGCAGGCCGGAAACGGTGGGGGTAAGGATGGCGGTGGCGCCTTCGCAAACGGACTGGTCCGGCAAATCCACACTCAGGTCCGGCTTATCGTCGAGCAGGATGCTAAACTCCGTTTGGGTGCAGGTGCAGGCATCGTTGAGGAGCACGACGATCTGTTCGGGGCCCTCCGTCAGGGTATCAGCAAAAACCTGCAGGGGCACCAATACTTCGTTCTGGCCCGCAGGGATTACCACCGGACTGCTGAGTCCGGCGTAATCGTCGCCGGCAGTGGCGGTGCTGGCGGCGGAAACATTAAAGCTGATGGTCAGGGGCTGGCTGTTGTCGCTGTTGCCGCGGTAAAACCGGACGTAGGAGGTATCGCAACCTTCCGGCGCATGGTTCAGGCCGCTCGGATAAATGGTTTGCACCGCCGCCACGCCGCCGGCGTCGAAGGAATTGGCGCGGAGGAATACGGCGCTGGCATAGTCGGAATCGCCAATATCGGCAATAGCGAGTTTGATGTGGTAGGTCGAACAGGGAATTACTTCCGCCATGGCGGTGAACACGCTGGTCCATCCGTCGAGCTCGCATTCGTTTGGCGCAGTTTGCGGGAAGAAGGTACAGGGCGGGAAAAGGGTGTTGTTGTTATAAAAAGCGCTGTTGTTCAGGTAGTTGACATTGTTGATCGCTACCGGTGTACTGGTTCCCGGGATGAGGGCGATGTTCTGGTTGCCGTTGATGCCCGGACCGCTGATGAAAAAGCCGAAGACATCATTGTACTGGGTGCCCACAAACTCACAGTATTCTTCCGAGCCGAACACAAAGTCGAACTGCACCATATTGGCCGTAGGCGTAAAGTCAAACTCGATTTTCGACAAATCCCATTGGTTTCCGCCGATCAGCGCGGCCAGATCGGGATCGTCGCCCGAGTTGTTGGAAAAACCGCCGTTGGATGCGGGGGAGGTATTGGGCCCGGGCAGCATGCCGGCATTGCCGGTACAAAGCACAATGCCGTTTTGAATGCCGATGTTGGTGGCGCCGTTGGTAAAGGTGCCCCGCGACTGGCTGTTGCCGGTAGCAATGATATTTTGCACATCAAAGCAATTGCCCCCGATCAGGGTATTGGTCACCAGGCTTTGGGCATTCACGCCGGGCGCCACGGAGAGGTTGACGGCTTCCACCTGGTCGGCAAATTTTTTCATCCAACTGTTGTCTTCCGGGCAACTGGTGCATTTGACCGACAGGTACAGCGGAATGCTGGTCAGGGGCTGAGGGTCGTGCGCCGTCAGCAGCAACTCCATACAGGCCGATGTTGCAGTAAAGCGCAGACTGCCGGCGGGGAGATTTTCCGGGGCGCCCGCAGCGCCCGCTTTGCCCGGCAATGCCAGATCGAATTCGGATTTTTGACCATACGCGGCCCCGACTGCAATGACAAGATATTCCTGGCCGGGAGTCAGCTGGCACAACTGCACCGCACTTTGGCCCTCGGGCACATCCAGCGGCGCCCGCATGCGCGTGCCGGAGAACTCAAGGACGGCACTTTTCTGGCTAAAAAGAAAAGAAGTGGAAAAAAGGAGTACAAACGGCAAAAGCCGCAAAAGGGTAGGTGTTGGCAGTTTCATAAACATTATTTGGTCGTGAATAAATGGCAGCAGCAACCAAAGGGCGGGAGGATGCGGGGGGCGGGGGTCTTGTGGTCATTAAAAGGTCATTGGGGTCATTAAAGGTCATTGGGGTCATTAAAATGCGGGCAGCAGAAATTTCTGGCACTGTGATTTATCAAGTCAGCTGGGCAATTGATGGGTTAAAAACATGCTCCTGATTTCAGAACATGTGAAAAAGGCAGACTTAGCGGCGGGAAATCCGGAATAAATGGGGACACCGAAGGTAACGCCATTTTGCCGTCCGTATTTCCGGGTATATATATTTTTTTT
>CAYVDV010000606.1:0-2708 GCA_964450465.1 uncultured Saprospiraceae bacterium | reverse complement strand
AAATTCCAGTTTGTCTATGCAGGTGACCCGGTGGTTGTGGTGGGTTTCGGTCAGGGGGCGACGGTGATACACAATGTACCACTCGTCCGTCTTCGGTACCCGAATCAATGAATGATGACCTGCGCCTGTTGCAACGGCCGGGTCTTGTTGCAGCACCACACCGATGCGTTTGAACGGGCCAAACGGGGAATCGGCCATGCCGTACGCAACTTTGTAGTCGGGGCCACCCCACCCGCCTTCCGACCACATGAAGTAATACTTACCCTGGCGGACAAACATAAAAGGTCCTTCCACGTATTCTTCAGGGGTTATTTCCCGGAACACAGTCCCGTCCTCATAGGGCACAAAGCCTGTGAAATCCTCCCGGAGTTTGACGATATTGCAATGCCGCCACCCTCCGTAGATCATATAGTATTGCCCGTCAACATCCTTAAATACAAACTGGTCGATGGGTTGGGCTCCGTTATGAAATGCACCGAGCAAGGGTTTGCCGAGGTAGTCGGTGAATGGTCCTTCCGGCCGGTCCGATACGGCAACGCCGATACCGCCTACTTCTTCATCGCTTTGAATGTCATTGGCTGCAAAAAACAGAAAGTACCGTTCGTCCTTCCGGACGATAGCCGGCGCCCAGATCGCTTTGTGCGCCCACTTTACAGCACTCGTATCCAGAATGCGTTCGTGTTTTTTCCAGCTGATCAAATCCCGGGAGGAAAAGGCGTCCAGAAAAACCTGTTGCTCATAGGCATCCGAAAAGGTAGGGTAAACCCAATAACAATTGTCGAAAATAACGCCCTCCGGATCGGCATACCAACCGGACAAAATGGGGTTTCCCGACATCTTTTGGGCGTGGGCGGGAGTCAGGATAGCGGCGGCAGTCAGAGCCCACACCAGGAAATGCAGACGTTTCATCATGATTTGAATAAAAAACAACATGCCAAAGTGCAATGCGGCATCCACGACTGCCCTGATGAGCATATAAGGCCGTCCGGTAACTACAGTAACATCCCGGCGATTGTCGCCGTCAGAAAACAGGCGATAGACCCGGCTATGAGCGACCAGTAACCCAGTTCGGTCAGGGCTTTCCGTTGGTTGGGCGCCAGGGTGCCGATGCCGCCGATCTGGATGCCGATGGAGGCAAAATTGGAAAATCCGCACAAGGCGTACAGGGCGATGATCTCGGCCTTGAAGCCCATGGGATTCACTTTTTGCAGTTCGCCCATGGCGCCGTAGGCCACAAACTCGTTGATCATGGTTTTCATGCCCAGGAGCTGGCCCACGGCCAGGCTGTCGGCCCAGGGAGTGCCGAGTATCCAGGCGAGGGGGGCGAACACCAGTCCCAGCACATAGGTAAACGTCAGTCCCTCGAAGCGGCCTCCGGTAGCGGCCTGGATCTGGGCGTTGAGGCCGGTCCAGTCGCCGACAGTATATTGGAGGATCCAGTTGAGCATGAAGACCAGGGAGGTAAACACGATCAGCATGGCGCCTACGTTTACGGCCAGTTTGAGGCCGTCGGTGGTGCCCTGGGAGATGGCGTCGAGCAGGTTATCGCCCACGCGGGTATCGGTGTGGGTGAGTTTTTCCAGTTCCTGCTTCTCGGTCTCCGGGATCAGGATCTTGGCGCAAACAATAGCCGCCGGCGCCGACATGATGGAGGCTGCCAGCAGGTGCCGGGCGAAGAGGAGTTGTTGATCAGGGTTGTCGCCGCCCAAAAAGCCCACATACGCGGCAAAGACACCGCCGGCAATGGTAGCCATGCCGCCGGTCATGAGGCACATAACCTCGGAGCGCGACATGCCGGCCAGATAGGGCCGGATGATCAGCGGGGCTTCGGTTTGGCCGATGAACACATTTGCCGCAGCGGCCAGGCTTTCCGGACCGCTCATGCCCATGCTGCGCGTAAGTACCCAGGCGATACCGTACACGATTTTTTGCAAAATACCGAAGTAGAACAAGACGGCCGAAAGGGCAGAGTAAAACATCACAGTGGGCAGCACCCGGAAGGCGAATATATACCCAAAGCCATTTTTACCGCTGGCCAGGTCGCCAAACAGAAACTGCGCACCGTTTTCCGACCACTGAATAATGTAGGTGAAAATCCGCGCAAAAGAGTCGAATGCCCAGCTTACGCCCGGAACCTTAAGCACCAAAATAGCAAACGCCAGTTGTAATCCGATGCCCGACGCCACCAAACGCCAGTTGATGGCGGCCCGGTTGCGGCTCAGCAAATAGCAAATGCCCAGAAGGGTGACCACGCCCAGCAATCCGCGGCCGATGTCGATCAATAACTGCATGTCCTTTCGTTTTTCGTCAAGCAGGATAAAAAGTGCGGCTAAATGTACGCTGGTTTTTTTAATGTGGCCAATGGGATTGTTTGGGGCGTTGGGGGTTATTGTCATTGGAGTCATTGGAGTCATTGGGGGTCATTAGGGTCATTAGGGTCATTAGGGTCATTGGTGGTCATTGGGCGGAGATTTTGAGAAAGTGCTTTCGCAGCAGTTGCCAAATTTGGATAGCCCGGGTGTAACCCGCAGGAAAGATGGGGTAGCATGCGTGACGTACGACCGCGCAGCGGGCCGGGCTTCATAAACCCCGGGTAAGACCCGGGGCTATTCACATTCGACCTACGCGGTCAGTTTTTCAGATGGCCAGAGAATGTTCTTTTTAAGAAAACCATACCTGTGGGCTTAAATGTTTCTGCCAACGTCTAA
>CAYVDV010000605.1:0-2714 GCA_964450465.1 uncultured Saprospiraceae bacterium | reverse complement strand
ACGACAATTTTGTCGGGTGGGTAGTAAAGGTCAGTGCAGACGGCTGCCTGGACAGTGTTTTGTGTGCGCCAAGCGCTGCGCACGCGCTCCCGTCTGCAGTGGATGCGGGAATGAATGTTTACCCCAACCCTGCCTGTGGAGATCTGTTTGTTGAATTTCCTGGCTTATCCGGGGATGGAGATGTTTCCCTGTATTTGTATGATTTGCAGGGGCGTCTCATGTTGGAGAATTTAAGGCATGTAACCGATACTGACAGCGCAACCGTTCTATCGTGCGCATCTTTGCCGGCGGGGATGTATCTGCTTGAATACAGAGCGAAGAACGGAAGACGGGGGAGGAAACTGGTGGTGGTGGTGCATTAGGAAGCTATGCCCCTCACCCTTCCAGCACCAGCTCCAAAATCTCCGGCGTATGCACCTCCGAAAAGCCGGGAACGTGCAGCTGGTAAAACTGGAGCAGGCCCTGAAGCAGGGCTTTCCGCTCGGTGCGTGTGAGCGCCACTTCGTAGCAGGTCTCCAGCGGGGTGTGCAGCAGATCCAGCAGGGGCATGGCTTGCCGGGGCTCCAGGTACAGGGGATGCAGTGGCGGAGCGGAGCCAAAGGTGCCTTCCCGGAGATCGAAGAAAACCTCGCCACCCGACTCGTCCTGCGGCTGGAAGCCCAGATAGCCGGACAAGTGGATCAGGAAGTGCAAATGCAGGTTGGCAATGGGGTGCGCAGTGGTATCGAGCCAGCGCAGGTAGCCGAGCAGAAATTCGAAGAGATCGGGGTTTTCTTCGCCGGAATGGATGCTTTTGCGACAGATTTCGGCCAGAAAGAGCGCCACGGCGCCGTGGCGCACATCGAAGGGGATCTGCGTGAATACTTCAGCGATGCGCATTTCCTTCAGGCGGTTCAGGTGCTCGTCGGCGTCGCGGTAGTAGGCGATCAGGTCCACCACCATCATCGGCTGGAACAGGCCGAAAGGCATGCGCGATTTGGCGGTGCGCACACTGCCGCCGATGAACGAGCGCAGGCCCTTTTCCTCGGTAAAAATATCGGCGATCACACTGGTTTCACCGTACTTGATGCTGCGGAACACAATGCCGCGGGTGTGCAGGAGCATGGGTCAAATTTACACTTTCCCGAACACCCGGTCAAATGCCGTGGCCGTTTCCGGAAGCCCGGCGCGGAATTTTTCCGGAAAAATAAAATAATGATGGATCGCGACGGGCAGGGCATCGACGCCGGCCAGCCCGATCACCGATTCGATGTGCTCGCGGGGCATGGCGCTGATGTCCTGAAGTTTGGTCCAGATGTTTTCGTCCGAAAGATCGGGGTAGGGTTCGTCGGGGTAGCTGAGCACAAAGGCTTTGGCATATTCGTGCAAACCGATATTGTACAGCCGGCCCGACTGGATAAAACCTGCCATCAGCTGTTCCGCTGAAAAAAGCAGGCAACCGTCGGGTTCAAACAGCTCCGAGGCATGCACAAAGTCGTACTCCGGAGAGGGGAAGGGTTTGGGGTAAACGATCACCTTTTCAAATTTTTCAAACAGAAACTCCGGCCGGTGGAAACTCAGCGTCACGGCCTGAGCGGCCAGGACCAGCTGCACATCGGGCGGCAGCGTTTCGTCCGGCCAGGCTACCGGCGTCCAGTCGGTCGCGATCATGAAGAGCCCTGCCCGGTCGCGGAAGCGTTGCTTGCCGCCGCTGTCCAGGCTGCGGTAAAAGCCGCAAAAGCGCTCGAGCAAATGCCGGAACCCTTCCGGCAGGGCGGGCGGGTGACGCGAATACCACCACCAGTTGATCTGCGGGCTGAAGGTATAGATCAGGGCAGCCACCAGCACAAAGGGGATGATCCAGGGGGCAAAGTCGCTGTCTTTCCAGGAAAGGTAAAGAAACAACAAGGCTCCGGCAACAAAGGGCGCGATGAGGTAATTGGCAAAACGTTGAACCATAATGCTGCGAAAATACGTCAGGACAAAACGATTAGCCGCACTTTTTTAGCGCACCGGCCATGGAACCGGACCAACATATATATTGTTTTGAAAAAAAAGTGCAGCCAGGGCTTTCCTATTTACCCAAAGTGCCATTATCTTTGCACCCGCTTTAGCAACAGGGCTGGTACCTTAGCTCAGATGGTAGAGCAACGGACTGAAAATCCGTGTGTCCCCAGTTCGATTCTGGGAGGTACCACTAAAGGTTCCGACGGACAACCGTCGGGACCTTTTTTTGTTTGTATGTTTGCCCAGCGCCTCCAATATGTCCGACGATATCGTCATACGCATTCTCCTGCTTCCCCTGGCTTTGTTATACGGCCTGGGCGTGGGCATACGCAATCTCCTGTACCGCATCGGGTTGCTGCGAAGCGTGCGTTTTGACCTGCCGGTCATTTCTGTCGGCAACCTGACGGTGGGCGGGGCCGGCAAGAGCCCGCATATCGAATATTTGCTGCGTTGGCTCGACCAATACATCAACGTGGCGGTGCTGAGCCGCGGCTATGGCCGCAAAACAATGGGCTACCGCACGGTCAGCGTGATCGACTCGGTGGAGCAGGCCGGTGATGAACCGGTACAATTCAAGCGAAAATTCCCGAACGTCCCCGTCAGCGTCAGCGAAAGCCGTGCGCTCGGCGTGCCGGAGCTGGTAAAGCACAACCCGGACATTCAGTGCGTGCTGCTCGACGACGCCTTTCAGCATCTGGCCGTGACACCCGGATTGAATATCCTGCTTA
>CAYVDV010000604.1:0-2734 GCA_964450465.1 uncultured Saprospiraceae bacterium | reverse complement strand
AGATCCGTGCTTGTAATTAAAAGAAGGGAAACAAAATTAAATTACGGATTAGAATCAAGAATTGCGGTTTTGGGGGATGCTGTATTATCGGGTAGCTGATCGCAGCGATGAAAGGTAAGGATATTTTGGAAACACAAGATTATATAATTATCTCAAATTAGAAACTATTGATGGCTTGGCCGGCGAACCGGTGCAGGCGCCGGTCAGGAAGCGGCACGGTCCAAATGCACCTGTTCCCCATCCAATACTTACCCCAGCCGGGGGGTATGGGCGCTGCGGGCCGAATAATTCCAGCACCCGGTGGGCATACGGTTTTGGAGTGTGTTCACCCAACGGTGTCGCCGATATTTTGGATTTTCCTGAAACGCCGTGCCGCGGGTCTATCGCCCCCACACTAACCGCTTGATTATCCGTTGCCAAGGCCGCCTCATTTTTTCCTGCGATAAAAAAGCGGCCGGCTGTAATAAGTATATCCCCGTGTCGCATTTTCTCTTTCAACCAAGGGGGCGAAACGCTCAAGCCGGATGATGAGCCGCTGCCGGCGTTCGTCCCAATACCAGTTTTCCACGAGGCGCAAATGCGGGGTATCGGCTGCCTGAAGCTCTTTCCGGACCACTTTCAGGTTCTCCTTCCAGGTTTCCGGTTCATACGAGACGGTAGTGTCGGTCGAAAGGAACAGTCCATTTCGGGACGCAAAAGCCACCGGTTCATCGTAAAAGTCAGTCGCCTTGTAGCGGGGGTCATAGCGAAAGCGGTCGAGCAATACCTGCATGGCCGGCGGTCCGGTATTTTTCAATGCCGGCACATGGTCCGGTTCAGGGCTGTTGCCCAGGGTTTTGATCTGGGCGGCCCACACCACTTTGGAATCGTTCACCTTCGGGTGTTTGCGGAGTGCCTTTTTTGAAACGGCGGGCATTTTCAGCCAAAACGGCGCAAATTCGTAAACAATGGAATCTCCCTCAAACTGCCATGGTTTTTGCCGCTTCACTTTTCTGGTGATGGTAAATACCGGCGCCACGGCGATCGTAGCCAAGCCGAACTCCCCCTTTTTATTGTCGAAAAACAACAGTTGTCTGGCCCGGATAGCGGTGTAGCCCTCCGGGTCCGGTTCCCAACTGACAATTTTTATACGCTCTTCAAAGGTAACCACGTCGAAGGTGACAATGGTGTCGTGCCAATCCGGAGGACTGCCCGAAACATCCGCGACAGGGATCTGCCTGCTCATGTCCTGCAGTTGCCAGGCGGGCCAGGCGCCCGAGCGGGCGGCATCCAGCATTTTCCGGATCAGCATCTCGGCGCCATCGTATTGAATCTGAGCCTTCGGATCATAACTTTTCCAATAGTAAATGTCGTTTTCCCGAAGCGGATCGACAGCCGGAGGCGGCTTCAGCGAATAGGTGATTTCGATTTCCGCAGCCCAGGTGATATTCGGATCTTTTAAGAATTGTTCATACTGCGCCCGGGCGACCCACGGCGTGGCGATTAATAGCAATAATCCGAAGGCTTTATACATGGCAAACCAGTTTGGTTGGAATTACAGAACACCGCATTAACGCCTGGATTGCGCATAAGTTGCCCTTCAGAAACCCCGGTTTTCGGTCTGAAAAAGTCGATGTAACCATCGCAGGACGACTCTTTTTAAGTCGTCCTGCGAATTCAGGATCTACAGCCTTGCGGCCGACGGGCGCGAACCGACCTTTCGCGCGGCGCCCGGGCGATTGGTTTTTACCTGCCTGGTAGCGCCTCCTCTTCGTTGCGAAGACCGGGAATCACCGGGATATTGGCTGCCGCGGTCGCGGCGGGTGGACGTATTGGGGCGCTTGTTGTCGTCGCGGCGGCCCCTCTGGTTGCCACTGCTCCAACGATCCCTGTCATTATAATCGCGGTTTTTGTCCTGTTCACAGCGGGAGGTATGACAGGAGTTGTGGTGTTTGTTTTGATGTTTGTGTTTGCCATAGTGTTTGCCGGGGTGACTGCAAGAGCCTTGTTTTTTCGATTTTTTACACTTGTTGCAATCGCAGTGATTGTCCCTTCCATGATCGTAGTTACGACTGGTGTAAACGCCGGATGGCTGCTCCGTTACTCCGTGGCTTTTTTCAAAACGAAAGCCCGGTGTTTGCAGGTTAGCCGATGCATGTGTTTGTGTTTGCGCATTGACGACAAGCATGGACGCAAAAAGGGAAGTCAGAATAAAGTGCTTTTTCATGGAAAAAGGTTTTTGTTAAAAATGATTTTCCCTTTAGTGCAGAAATCGGGGACAAGGGAACCCATGCAGTCGATTCTTAACATGATTTTAAGAAGCCAATGCAGTTTCTGAAGCAGCAGAGTGGCCGCTCGTCTGTTTGCAAAGCACTGTTTTACATGTCCGTAATGGTGCTCCGTTCTTTCAACAAACGGAGGAGTGGCGCATTGGCATCAAGGGCATCAAGGGTAATCAAAAGCTTGTCCAAGGGTATCACCTGCCGGATTTGTGATACCAAACGTTTTGTCGCGTTGAGTTCACAGTCGTTTTTCTGCCGACCGGTTTGACACACCATAGGTTCAACAGCCACCGGGAACACCGTTTTTTAGCCCGGGTGTACCAAATCTGCGCCCAACAACAGGGGATGATAGGTTGCGGAGCCGTTTCGATGCTTTTTGGTTAAACAATGCGGAGATACTGCGCCTTGCCCGAGCAAACTCTAAGGCGGTGGAAGCGGAATGATCTATTCCGCCTTTTTCTCATCCGGTCCCT
>CAYVDV010000603.1:0-2746 GCA_964450465.1 uncultured Saprospiraceae bacterium | reverse complement strand
GCTGGCCGCCCGGGATGCCGGGGCCGGAAATAAAGAAGCCGAATACGTCATTGTATTGGGTCCCGACATATTCGCAGTATTCTTCGGATGCAAAAGCGAAGTTAAAAGTCAGGGGCGATTGGGTTGGTGTAAAGTCGAATTCAATACTGGCGCGGTCAAACAGGGCGCCTCCGGTGAGGGTGGCCAGGTCTGGGTCGGGCGTGGAACTGCCGTATCCGGCGCTGGCGCCGTCCTGATCGTTGGGGCCGGGCGCCAGGCTAATGTCACCCGTGGCCATGATGACGCCGGTGTTGAACCCGATATTGGTCAGACCATTGGAGAAGGTACCGATCTGGCCGCTGTTGCCCTGAAAGGTAACTCCGGAAATGTCAAAGCAATTGCCGCCGATGAGCACGTCTTTTACGAGTTCTTCGGCAGATTGGCCGCCGGCTACTTCAAGAACAGCGGACAGCGATTCGACGTAAGCCTTCAGGTCTTTTTTAACACAGGTATGGCATACAATGGATACATAATGCCTTGGTGGATTGTCCGCATCCCAGGTACAGGGATAGGTCAATTGAAAACTCATCGTCTGTTGGCTGGCCTGAAATACCAGTTGCCGGGCTGCTTCATCATAGCGCAGCACCTTGGCAGCAGGGTCAAGCGCCTTGAACTCCGGCTGGCACATACCCAGGGCCGGGTCTTCCGGAATCGTAAGCGAATATTCTTCACCGGCGATCAGCTGCTCAATCTGGAGTATCTGTACGCTGGAAGTAGCCGTAATTACATGCCGTTGTTGATGCCCGTCCAGTACAACAGGTTTTCCGGCAGGCTCGTCGATGCCCTGACCAAAAAGCGGAAAGACTGTAGCACATACCAGTACAGACAAAATGTGAAAGCGGAAAGTAGAAAGGCACATACGTGGATGAGTTTAAGGTATAAGCTTAATCGTTGTTTGCGTATAATCTGAAATAGGTATTGTAAAAAACCTCGTTTCCATTAGGATACCTTGATCTGGGCAGACGCTGCACCGGGTTCTTTGCACAAAGTAGGCTATTCTGACCAGTGCGGCAATAAAACCGAACTGAAGCGGCAAAAATGCCGTTCCAGATGGGAATTTTATAGTTGAAACAAGCGTCCAGGCGGGAATGCAAATTCAGGATGGATTAGAAACTAAGAAGCAATGGATCAAGGCTATGTCGGTCTGCTGCGCTTGTTAAATGTACAAGTTGACTAAATTCCGGGCAAGATTAAGGATTTTTCTCTGTTTTAGGGTGTATTTTAACAAAAAAGTATGTGGGGCAATGTTGTACTGCTATGGTGATGCATTATCGGTGGCCGCGCAACATGCAATAATATTTTGCAAAAGGTTTTCATCATCCATTGCCACAAAATAAAATTCCATCTCCATTGTTTTTTTTTCGGCCAATACGACCGGTAGGGTTGTTTACCAAGTTGATGTAGCGTAAGTTTGCAGCGGCATACGCTTTTTTATCAACCCAACACTCTATGGACGGTGATCCGTTATTATGCACGCGAAAAACGACGGCTCGTGGAATTGCCCGAGCTGGAGCCCGGCTGTTGGGTAAACCTTACCCCGCCTTTTGCTCCTGACGAACTGGAGGACTTTGCCCGCCGGCTCGAATTTGACCCTGTTTTCCTGACTGACTCGTTGGATCTCGATGAGCGCGCCCGCTATGAGCGCGATGGTGACATTCGCTTTATCCTGATCAATACGCCGGTACTCAATGAAATTTCCGAGGCAGAGAACGAGGCGGTCTTTATAACGGTTCCGATCGGTATCATCCTCACCATTGAGCATGTGGTCACCGTGTCGGCTTTTGAAACCCCGGTACTCAATACATTCCTGGAAAACAAAGTCCGGAATTTCACTCCTGCGGATGAAAAACGCTTCGTACTCCAGGTGATGGAACAAAATGTGTACTATTTCCTTTCCTGCCTGAAAAAACTCAACCTTCGCCGCAACCTGATCGAAAAAGAACTGATGCACTCCAGCCGGAATGCAGAACTCAAACAATTGCTCTCGATCGAAAAAAGCCTGGTCTATTTCGTCAACTCCCTGAATGCAAACGAACTGTTGAAAATGAAAATGAAGCGGACTGACTTCCTGCATATCAACGGCGACGAGGACCTCACCGACCTTTTTGAGGATATTATCATCGACAACTCCCAGGCCCTGTCCATGTCCAATGTATACACCAACATTTTGAATGGGACCATGGACGCTTACTCCAGCATTATCTCCAACAACCTGAATGTGTTCATTCACCGCCTGACCATCATCACAGTGGTGCTGATGGTGCCAACGCTGATCTCCTCCTTCTTCGGTATGAATATCCCAAACGGCATTCCGGAGAACCCATGGGCGTTTTATCTGACCATCGTTTTTACCGGACTGCTTACCGGCTTCCTGTACTGGATCATGCAGCGCCGGCGGATCTTTTAAGGGATCACCATCTTCCAAACCAAGCGTCCATCCCGGTTGACAAGGGATAAAAGGTACAATCCCGGCGGAAATTTTTGACCCACTGCCAGCCGGTTTGGACCAGATTCCAGTTGCTGTACGTGCTGCCATACCAGCCGCCCTTGCTGGTCCTGTATGCTGAGCTGCGCCGGTCCGGCCGGCGCTTTCGTGCAATGCAATACGGGTTGCCCTTGCACGGGATTTGGCGTCAGGCGGATCCCGCAGGATCCGAAGGGTTCCGAGGCGGGGACCAGACAGGGCGGGCTGTTGAGCCGGGCGTTT
>CAYVDV010000602.1:0-2749 GCA_964450465.1 uncultured Saprospiraceae bacterium | reverse complement strand
TGCTGAAAGGCTATATCAACCTGCTCCGCTAATACCGGGCAGTTCATGCGCGCTCACCCCTGTTCCTCCCCTGAATGGTTGGATGACAGGGGTGAGCCGCAGGATAAAAATCTACCCTGTTATTTGGCGCTTAATAAAAATGGCAAGCTATTTGCAATGTGTTAAGCATTTAAAATCAAACAATTGCCCCCTTTTCCGGTGCATCTTTTTACACTCCCATCACATCGGTTACTATGAAAAAGATATTCTTTACCCTCTTCTTTGGTCTGTTCGCATTGGCTGCTTTTGCCCAGGAACAAGCCGTATATTCCCAATATCAGGTGTTTCCCAATCTGATCAATCCCGGTGTCGCGGGATTTGACAACAAGCACCTTTTCCTGATCAACGCCCGCAGCAGCTGGACGGGCTTCCCGGGCTCGCCTACGACCTATACCCTTATGTACAATGGACCTGCCGGCGACAAGCTGGGTCTGGGCGGTAGTATTTTTTCCGAAAAGATCGGCTCACAGAACGTCATCCGGCTGCAGGGTATCTACTCTTTCCGGTTTCAGGTGCAGCGGGCCCGTATCGGCCTGGGCTTGACCACTGAATTCCTCCGTCGCCGGATCTCCAGCGATGTGCTCAGTAACCCGATCGTTGATCCCAATGACGGCGCCCTGGAGGGCTCTGTGGACGGGCAACGCCTGTTTACTTCTTCCTTCGGCGCACACCTTCTGTTCGACGAGCGCGTATTTGCCAGTCTGGTATTGCCAACCGCTATTCGCGCCCGCCTGGATGAAATTCCGCTGGATGACCCGCGTACCGAAAACGGCTCGGGAATTCAGTACTATATCTTCCAACTCGGCGCCATTCTGGATATTCCAACGCAGAATTTCAAACTCGTACCTTCGATCGCTATCCGGAATGTCCGCGATGTCCCTTTTCAGGTTGACCTGAACCTGCAGGGCCGTTTCCTGGAGGACAAGCTGACGGCTGGTCTTACCTATCGCCCCAGCACCGGCGGCTCCATGGCTTTCCTGCTGGGTACCCGATACAAACAATTTCACCTCTTTTATTCCTACGACGTGTCGTTCGGGCCCTTCCAGCAGTATAACAGCGGCTCGCACGAATTTACCGTCGGCTACGGCTTTGAACGCAAAAAACCGCGTATCCCCTTGGAAAATACCGACTTGTATCAGCAGAACCAATAAGGTTGCTGTTGCGAAAGATAGATGTCTTTAACAATTGGTTTTTGGGATGGCCTCCCCGCGAAATGTCGCTGGGGGGGCTTTTTTGTGCATAACGGTGGGTGGAGGTGAGGCGAGCCTGTTCACTAAACTGTGTCGCCGATATTTTGGGTTTCTCTGAAACGCTGTGCGCGGGTCTTTTGACCCCGCACCAACTGCTTGATTATCCGTTGCTATTGTGCGGGGTCAAAAGACCCACGCACGGCGCCTTTGATCCGGATTGAGGGTAGTGACACAGTTTAATGAACACTCTCGGCGAGGCGACGACATTGCAGCATCAATTACCGTAATTTTGCCTGCATTATGTTCCGCATAAAAAGCTGCCGATACCGATTAACGCTGCTTCCGGTCGGGCAGCATTAAGGAATGATGGGATGTATGAGGGAAAAACAACCGATCAAAACCTGGAGATTGTTCATTTCATCGTTCTTTAGCCATTTGCACGTATGCTCGCTTCCACACTCGCTGCCTACCGCCACGATCTCCAACGCGAACTTGGTCATATTCTCGATTGGTGGGTGGAGCACATGACCGATCCGGACCAAGGCGGTTTTATCGGCCGTATCGATGCGCAAAATCGTCCGGACCTTGCGGCGCCCCGAGGCCTTGTACTCAACAGCCGTATCCTCTGGACTTTTTCTGCTGCTGCCCGCACACAAAACCAGCCGGCCCGGATAGCTGTCGCCGACCGCGCTTATGCCTATATCCGGGAACATTTTCTCGATCGGGAATACGGCGGCGCCTACTGGTCTGTGGCGCCCGACGGAAGCCCCCTGAACACCCGGAAACAGATATTCGGACTGGCTTTTGCGATATACGGCCTGGCCGAGTATTACCGCGCCGGTGGGCCAAAGACGGCACTGGATGAGGCGGTGGAACTGTTTCACTGGATTGAAAAATACAGTTTCGACAGCATCCGGGGCGGCTATCTCGAAGCCTTTACCCGCGATGGCGCTGCCCTGGCAGATTGGCGTCTGTCGGACAGAGACCGCAACGACCCCAAAACCATGAACACCCACCTGCAGGTCCTGGAAGCGTACACCAATCTCTACCGCATTTGGCCGGACCCCACACTGGCCCGCCAGTTCCGCCTTCTGATCCATCTGTTTCTGGACCATATTATCAACCCCTTGTCCGGGCATCAGTTCTTGTTTTTTGACCTGGGCTGGGCGCCGCAGTCTGATGCGATCTCCTACGGGCACGATATCGAGACGGCCTGGCTTCTGCTCGAAGCCGCTGAGGTATTGGGCGACCGGGCACTGATACAACGGTGCCGCGACAATGCGGTTATTATGGCCACTGCGGCAGCCCGGGGCATCGATGAAAGCGATGGCGGATTGTGGTACGAAGACCATGTCCCGGAAAAACACTGGTGGGTGCAGGCAGAAGGCATGGTAGGCTTCCTGAACGCCGGACAGATCAGCGGAGAGATGCATTTTTATGAAAAATCGCTCGGCTGCTGGTATTTTGTCCAAAAATACCTGCTCGACCGCGCCCAGGGGGACTGGATTTGGGGGGTAGCT
>CAYVDV010000601.1:0-2771 GCA_964450465.1 uncultured Saprospiraceae bacterium | reverse complement strand
TGTTGGAAAACGACTGGTTTGAAAGTGATATTACACGGATAGGCGCGGAACAGGAAATGTGCCTGGTGCACAATAAAACGTACAAGCCGGCCAATATTAATCTGGAGGTGCTGGCAAAACTGAAGGATGCGCCCTGGTGTGTAACCGAACTGGCCAAATTCAATCTCGAAACCAACCTCTCCCCGCAGGAGTTTTCAGGCTCCTGTCTCCGGGATATGGAGGCGGAGAACCTGAATTATCTGGGCAGGATACAGGAGGTGTTGAACGAATTTGACGCTTCTATCGTACTGTGCGGGATATTGCCCACCTTGCGCAAACACGACCTGGATATGGTGAACCTTACGCCGGTTGATCGCTATTATGCGCTTATGGCGGCCATACAAAAACACCTGCTGGGTACTGCCTTTGAGTTGCGTGTGGAAGGTGTGGATGAGTTGTTGGTCAAGCACGACTCGCCGCTATTGGAAGCCTGCAATACCAGTTTCCAGGTGCACTTGCAGGTGGCACCCAAGGAATTTGTAAAGATGTATAATATTGCGCAGGCGCTGGCCGGTCCGGTAGTCTCTATTGCAGCCAACTCCCCGCTTGTATTTGGCCGAAGGCTATGGGCTGAAACCCGTATTGCATTGTTTCAACAAAGTCTGGATACACGAACAACTTCCGATCACATGCGCGAGCGCCTGCCGCGTGTAAATTTTGGTTCGGGCTGGCTTACCGGCGATATTACGCAGATCTATAAAGAGGACATAAGCCGCTTCCGGGTGTTGTTGGCTGGTGCAATAGACGAGGAGTCCCTGCAAATGGTGCAGGCAAACCAGGTGCCCAAGCTGCGCGCATTGCAAATACACAATTCTACCGTTTACCGGTGGAACCGGCCCTGTTATGGTATCTCACCCAATGGCAAACCGCACTTGCGAATTGAAAACCGGGTAATGCCTGCAGGTCCCACCGCGGTGGACGCTACTGCCAATGCCGCTTTTTGGCTGGGCGCCATGATCGGGATGAGTTTGCATTACAACGATATTACCAAGCACCTTCAGTTTGATGATGTGCGCGATAATTTTATTAAAGCGGCAAAGTTCGGCATCGACAGTACCTTTAACTGGTTTAACGATAAGAAAATACACGCACCAGAACTTATCCTGAAGGAATTGATCCCGCTGGCCAAGGAAGGCCTTAAACACCGCAAGGTGAATAATGCGGATATCAAGAAATACATGGAGATTATAGAAGCGCGCGCCAAGGCGCATAAAACCGGCGCGCGCTGGGCTTTGCGTTCCTTCACCGCGCTTCGCAATGAGGTGACCAATGACGAAGCGGTTACCGGACTGACGGCTGCTATGATCAAAAACCAAAAACAAAATCTGCCCGTGCATACCTGGAAGGATACTACCGTCGCCGATCTGGAAGATTGGCATCCCGCCAAACTGAAGGTGGAGGAATTTATGTCAACTGATCTGTTTACCGTACAGCGCGACGATCTGATCGAGCTTGTGGCGGAGATCATGAACTGGCGGCGGATCCGCTATATGCCGGTGGAAAACAATAAAGGCGAATTGGTAGGATTGATCTCCTCGCGCCTGTTGTTGCGCCATTTTGCCCGGGTCAGCAAATTGAACATCACGCAATTGACCTCGGTGAAAGATATCATGATCGAGAAACCGCTGACCGTCAATCCGGAAACAACGATCATCGATGCCATGCGCAAAATGCAGGAAAACAAGATCGGGTGCCTGCCGGTAGTCAAGGGCAAGGAACTGGTGGGGATCATCACGGAAATGGACTTCCTGCGGATAACTGCGCGATTGATGGAGCGTGTAGACCGGTAAACAATTCCAGCATCCATCATCAGGCAATAAACGGAATGGCTTCTTATTTTTATGCCCCAAACACCCCTGACGACAGGTAGCGGTCGCCGCGGTCGCAGATAATGCAAACGATCAGGCCTTCGTTTACTTCTTCTGCCAGTTTGGCGGCGGCGGCAGTGGCGCCGCCGCTGCTCACTCCGCCGAAAATGGCGTCTTCCCGTGCCAGTCGGCGCATCATAGTCAACGCTTCTTCTTCGGAAACGTCGATGATCCGGTCCACGCGGCCAGGTTCATAGATCCTGGGCAAAAACTCGGGCGACCAGCGACGGATACCGGGAATACTGGACCCGTCGGTTGGCTGTACGCCCACGATCTGAATATCCGGGTTTTGTTCTTTCAGATAGCGGGAAACACCCATGATGGTGCCCGTGGTGCCCATCGAGGAAACAAAATGCGTGATCCGGCCCCCGGTATCGCGCCAGATCTCGGGTCCGGTCGTGCGGTAGTGCATGCCCCAGTTATCCGGGTTGGCGAATTGGTTCAACATCAAGTAGCCGCCCCGGGCGACCATTTCCTCTGCCAGTTCCCGGGAATATTCGATAGTGCGGGCTGCCGGAGTCAGGATCACCTCGGCGCCATAGGCTTCCATGGTCTGTACCCGCTCGGCGGTGGAGTTGTCGGGCATGATCAGGGTAATAGCAATGTCAAAAAGCCGGGCGATCATGGCAAGGGCGATGCCGGTATTGCCGCTGGTGGCCTCCACGAGCTTCATGCCGGGCTTTATTTCCCCCCGGTCCAGGGCGCCTTTGATCATACCATAGGCCGCGCGGTCTTTGACGCTGCCTCCGGGGTTTTGGCCTTCGAGTTTGCCATAAATGCTTACCCCGGGTTTCCGGACGGCGTTCCGGATCTCTATGAGGGGGGTGTTGCCGATGATGTCACTGATGGTGGGCATGGGTTATT
>CAYVDV010000600.1:0-2798 GCA_964450465.1 uncultured Saprospiraceae bacterium | reverse complement strand
ATGCCGGGTTATTCAAAAAGTCCGGATCACTCAGCGTTTTCAGAAAGGCGACCAGGAAAAGCATGGCGAGAATGAACAGGCTGGTGTATTTTCTCATAAGACTACTGAAAATCAATATTTTTTAAAAAATATTCATCGGTCAGGCTATGCAGAAAAGCCAACAGGTCGGCGCGTTCCGATGCCGAAAGGGTAAAGGGTTTGATCAACGGGCTTTTATTCGGGTGGGCATTTCCGCCGCTTTGGTAGTGGTCAAGCACTGCTTCAAGGGTGGCTACACTGCCGTCGTGCATGTAAGGGGCGGTAACGCCGATGTTTCGGATACTTGGAATTTTAAACAAGGCGCGATCACTTTCAAGTCCGGTCAACCGCATGCGCCCGGGATCGGAATAGTTTTCATACAAGCCGTTGTTGGCAAACTCCTGGGTAGTAAACAGGAAGCCGCCGTGACAATTGCTGCACCCAATCCGTTCGCTTTTGAAAAGGTCATATCCGCGCTTGACCGTTGCCGGTACCGCATCGTCGTTCCCCTGATAAAACCACTGGTCGAAAGGTGAGTTTCCGCTCAGGAGGGTTCGTTCGAACGCTGCAATTGCGCGGGTAATGACAAATGGGTCCGGAGCCCGGTCATACGCCTGCTGCGACAAGGCTACATAATCCGGCATGCGTTTGAGGCGTTCCGCCACAGTCAGAATCGAAAAGTCAAATTCGTTGTGCTCCTGTATCGGCACCAGGATCTGCATTTCCAGGGTGGGTACGCCGCCTTCCCGCAATAGTTTTTTTTGGTAAACAACATTAGCGAGGGAAGGCGCATTGCGCGTTCCTGGCCGCCCTTCAATACCAGGGCTTGTGGGCAAACTATCGGCGAAGGCGAGTTTCTGCTTGTGGCAGGATGCACAGGAAAGCGAACTGTCCCGGGAGAGTACCGGATCGTAGAACAAGCGCTTTCCGAGCGCTATCCGGACGGGAGTTAAGGCATTGTCCTGCGGGATTTCCGGATATGGGAATCCCGCAGGGACAAGCAGGTGATAATCATTTGGATCCGGTTCACTGTCTTCTTTTTTACAGCCGGAAAGCAGGCCCAGCAGGCTGAGACACAGGATGATCAGGTACCGATGCACAGTTCTGAATTTATTTTGCGATAATCAGTTGTTTCCGTGCCAGTAATTCGCCCGCGGAAAAAAAGGCGCATTGGTACCGGCCTGCCGGTAAATTATCTCCGGCAAAAATCAGGTGGCCGTTTGCCGGCAATTGTTCGTATAAACGGACAACTTGACCTGTGGAATTGAAAACAATTGCTGAAACCGCATGGGTGGACTCCAGCTCATAATTCAGGGTGGTTTGCCCACGGAAGGGGTTTGGCGTTACGGATATCCGCTGCGATTGTTCTTCCAGGATATCCTGTGTTTTGCTCGATTGCAGCAAGGCGAGGAAACCTTGGGTGGCTGCACTGGCCATGATGGCTTTGTTAATCGGATCACTGCCGTGTTGGATCAGGTTGCCGGTCATGCTCAGTTTTTCAAACAGCTGGATGTAGTTCAGGCTCAGCGGTATGTTCAGTACGCCGTTTTGTGCGGTAGCCACGCCATTGAGGGTTGCGCTCACGTACAGATCGTCGCCCAGGTTATGGAACTGAAACTCCGTTTCCGGGATTCCGTCATTGTTGTTATCCACCTTGCCTTCCACCACCAAAAAGCGGTAGCCGGCGGACCAACCCCAATGCATGGAAGGGTCCTGAATGGCCAACGGATGATTTTCCGGGTAGGCCGTTGGGTCGAGATGGTTGTGGTCGGGGTCCACGCCAAGGTGGAGGGTCAGGCTGCTGATCCCGTCGACATCCCAGTTTCCGGCATCGTATATCCGGTTGGGGGTATTGGCGTTAACCAGCAGATGCACGTCGGTCAGCGGGATTCGGGAGCCATTGGTTTTGGTCAGTTCAATTTCGGAGACATAGAATTCCGCCCGGCTGATCACGACATTTTTGCCGTTCCAAATGGTGAAAATGGTCGTGTCAAGAGCCAGGGTTTCACTTCCGGCCTTATGGTCGAATGTGAAGGTGACCTGATTGGTTTGGGCATGCAAATTGATGCCGGCAAGTGTGAGAAGGGCAAGTAGGGCGAAGTAAATTTTTTGCATGTTTTGCTTCAGGCATTTAACTGTAGCGGCACAAAGACGCAAGGGAATGGTTTTGCGTCCTTGCGCCGCTATGGAGACAAAGAAAAAGGGTTGACAGCAATCAGCAGCCCCTGGGATCACTTGTGTTCCGGATCACTTTTTTCCTCACACGATTTTGCGGTACTCGGTGCGCCTGTCCGGTCATACTGGCAGCAGGCGTGCAGTGCTTTGTACGCTTCATCCGGTGCTTTAAAACCGACATTATCGTAGCCGGCGAGGGCTACTGCTTTTTGTATGGCCTCGACTGAAGTTTTTTCCGGATCAAAAGTAACACTCAGCATGTCCGTTTCTTCGTTCCAGAACGCCTTGACTGCGCCTGCTCCTGTAGCGGCCTTTTGAATGGTACGCTGACACATGCCGCAGTTGCCCAATACCTGGAACGTTTCCGTTTTTTCTGTAGCGCTTGCAGAGGCACTTTTTTTAACCATGCCGCTTTGCGCACTAACAAAGGTGGTGAAAAGCATTGCTGTTAAAACAGCGGAAAGAAATTTTAAATGTTTCATGATGTGAAAAATTGAAAATGAAGCAAATTGATTTGAACTATAAAAGTTAATGGTTGTGTCCTTCGTGGCTTCCGGCTTCTTGTCCGGGTTCTTCCTGGCCATGCTCCATGGCTCCGCGAGCCA
>CAYVDV010000599.1:0-2810 GCA_964450465.1 uncultured Saprospiraceae bacterium | reverse complement strand
ATCCGCGGTACAACGATACGATGGTAACTCGTTTCGTGAACCACATGATGTGGGAAGGCAAGAAGAGCGTTGCGTTCGGCATTTTTTACGAGGCCATGGATCTCGTAAAAACGCGCACCAACGAGGACGAGTTACAAGTCTGGAAAAAAGCGCTGAACAACGTAATGCCACAAGTGGAAGTGCGCAGCCGCCGTATCGGTGGCGCTACCTTCCAAATCCCGACGGAACTGCCGGCGAACCGGAAAATCTCCATCGGGATCAAATGGTTGATTAAATACTCCCGTTCCCGCGCCGGAAAAGGTATGGCCGAAAAACTGGCCGCCGAAATCGTCGCCGCAAGCAAAGGAGAGGGCAACGCCGTTAAAAAGCGCGAAGACACGCACAAAATGGCCGAATCGAACCGCGCCTTCGCCCACTACAGGGCCTAAGCACGGGACTATACCTTCAGCCCTACCGTTGAAAAAGCCCGGCGATCGCCCTACTGCTACCGCCGGCTTTTTTCGACGGTTTTTCCGTTTTATAAAACAAAATTTGGCCTTTATCAATCAGGTTTTTCAAAACTTATAGAATACAAAAACTTGTTTCGCCAAATTTTCAGACAGATATCACGGCCTTTTCTTTTCAAAAGAAAATTTTAATAAAAACCCAACCCCGGACGCCAAAAGCACCCCGCTCAACCTGACAATCACGCAATCACTCAATCACTCAATTACTCAATTTCTAATTGCAATGGCAAAGGACCTCCGGTTCACCCGTAACATTGGTATTGCCGCCCACATCGACGCCGGCAAAACAACAACAACCGAGCGTATCCTCTACTACACCGGTGTAACCCACAAAATCGGTGAAGTGCACGAAGGAGCTGCTACCATGGACTGGATGGAGCAGGAACAGGAACGCGGTATCACCATCACCTCGGCTGCTACCAAATGCATCTGGTCGGTGGAAGATCAAAAATTTGACTTTAATATCATCGATACACCAGGTCACGTGGACTTTACCGTGGAGGTAAACCGCTCGCTGCGCGTACTCGACGGCCTGGTCTTTCTGTTCTCCGCTGTTGACGGCGTAGAACCACAGTCCGAAACCAACTGGCGCCTGGCCGATAACTATAAAGTACCCCGTATCGGCTTCGTGAACAAGATGGACCGCACGGGCGCCGACTTCTTCATGGTCGTAAAAGACATGCAGACGAAACTGGGCTCCAACGCAGTTCCGCTGCAGGTGCCCATTGGTGCTGAAGAAAAATTCAAAGGCGTAGTCGATCTCGTGACCAACCAGGCAATCATCTGGAACGATCAGGACCAGGGTATGACTTACCAGGAAATACCAATCCCCGATGATTTGAAGGAAATGGTACACGAATACCGCCAGAAACTCATCGAGGAGATCGCAACCTACGACGACTCGCTGCTGGAAAAATTCTTTGACGATCCGGATTCGATCACTGTTCCCGAAATGCGCGCCGCTATCCGGGCCGCCGTTTGCGACATGAAAATGACGCCGGTCATGTGCGGTTCCGCCTATAAAAACAAAGGCGTACAGGCTTGCCTGGATGCCGTGTGCTACTACCTGCCTTCACCGGTAGATGTGGACGCTGTGAAAGGCATCAACCCGAAAACGGAAGAAGAGATCACCCGTAAACCGAGCGTGAACGATCCGTTCTGCGCCCTGGCGTTCAAGATCGCCACCGACCCCTTCGTGGGCCGTCTGTGCTTCATCCGCACCTATTCGGGCAAACTGGACGCCGGCTCCTATGTGCTCAACACCCGCAGCGGTGAAAAAGAGCGCATCAGCCGTCTGTACCAGATGCACGCCAACAAGCAAAACCCGGTTGACAGTGTGGAAGCCGGCGACATCGCCGCTGCCGTGGGCTTTAAGGACATCCGCACCGGCGATACCCTGTGCGACCTGAACGCCCCGATCGTGCTCGAAAGCATGGTCTTCCCCGAGCCGGTTATCGGTCTGGCGATCGAACCCAAAACGCAGAAAGACCTGGACAAACTGGGCATGGCCCTCAATAAACTCGCCGAAGAAGACCCGACCTTCCGCGTCCGCTTCGACGAAGACACCAACCAGACCGTTATCTCCGGAATGGGTGAGCTGCACCTGGAAATCATCGTGGATCGCCTCCGTCGCGAATTCAAGGTGGAATGCAACCAGGGCGCTCCGCAGGTGAACTATAAAGAGGCGCTGACCAAAACGGTTACGCACCGCGAACGCCTGAAAAAACAAACCGGTGGCGCCGGTCTGTTTGCCGATATGGAATTCGAACTCGGCCCGGCCGATGCAGACTTCCTCGAAAGCGAAGACTACAAAAACGGCAAGAAGAAACTCCAGTTCATCTGGGGTATCGTCGGCGGCGCTATCGACAAAAACTACATGAAGCCGATCACGGATGGCTTCAATCAGATGATGAGCAACGGCGTTTTGGCCGGCTACGGCATCGATTCGATGAAAGTCCGCGTATTCGACGGCTCCATGCACGCCGTTGACTCCAAGCCGATCGCGTTCGAACTCTGCGCCAAGGACGGCTTCCGCGCCGCTGCCCCGCAGTGCAAACCGCAGATCATGGAGCCGATCATGAAACTCGAGGTAATCACGCCCGAGGAATATGTCGGTCCGGTGATCGGCGACCTGAACCGCCGCCGCGGTATGCCGAAAGGCCAGGAAGGCCGTGCCGGTGGCGCTGTAGCCATCCAGGCTGAAGTGCCGCTCGCCGAAATGTTCGGCTACGTCACCTCCCTGCGCACACTGACCTCGGGCCGCGCATCGTCCACGATGGAATTCTCGCACTACGCTGCCGCACC
>CAYVDV010000598.1:0-2813 GCA_964450465.1 uncultured Saprospiraceae bacterium | reverse complement strand
CGCAACCTCACCCTCCTTTCTCCTTTTTTTGTTCCCAAAACAAATACACCGGCACGCCCGTGAGCATAAGCACGATACCCAGGCCTGCCTCGCGCGGGCTGTTGATGCAGGTGATGATAATCAGCGCCGCGCAAAACAATACGAAAAGTGCCGGAATGACCGGGTAGCCCCATACCCGGTAGGGCCGTTCGGCGTGGGGTTCGCGGCGGCGCATGACAAACACGCCGAAGGCCGTGGCGCCATAGAAGAAGAAAGCGGCGAAAATGAGCATGTCAGTCAGTTGGTCGAAACTCCCGGAGAGTACCAGCAGGCAGGCCCACACCCCCTGCATCCACAATGCGGGGTTCGGCGTGTGGTATTTAGGGTGGATCTCGGCGGCCCGGCGGAAAAACAGGCCGTCTTTTGCCATGGCGTAGTACACGCGGGGCGGCATCAGCACGGTGGCGTTGGTACAGCCCAGGGTGGTGATGAGGATCACGATCGAGATCAGGGTGGCGCCGGTGTTGCCGGCAAAGTGCCGGACCACGGCTACGGCAGCGATTTCGTTCTGATCTTTAAAACTGTGGATGATCTCGTCGATGGGCAGCACGTACAGGTATGTGAAGTTGACCACCAGGTAGGTCCCGATGATGATCATCAGCCCGGCAAACAGCGCCAGGGGCAGGTTTCGGTTGGGGTTTTTGATCTCGCCGCCGAGAAACCCCACGGTGTTCCAGCCCTCATAGGCCCAGAACGCTGCCAGCAAGGCGGCAAACATGGCCTTGATCAGCGAAAAGTCCATGGCGTCGCGCGGCACATATCCTGTAGCGGTTGTCCGGATATTCTCCAGGCTGCCGCCGCCATGCCAAAACCCCGCCACCACGATCAGCGCGAGCCCCAGGATAACCAGGCGCGTGATCCAGGTGCTGAGCGCCGCGCCGCCCTTCAGGCCGCGGGTGTTGACAAAGGTCAGCGCCAGGATGAGGCCGATGGTCACCGCCTTCACCCCGGCATTTTCGAAGGGTTTGAACACCAGAAACTCAATGCTTTCAATGGATTCGGGCAGGTGCGGCAGCGGCACGATAGCGTTGAGCGACTGCGTGAACACATACGCGATAGAGGATACTGCCGCTGTTTTGATCACGGCAAAGGTGCTCCAGCCCCAGAGAAAAGCCATAAATCGCCCGTAAATCCGCCGGAAATACACGTATTCGCCGCCCGAGTCGGCCATCATGCCCGCAATCTCGGCGTTGCTCAGGGCTCCGCACAGACTGATGAACCCCGCCAGTGCCCAGGCCCACAGGACCAGGGTTGGCGACAGCAACTCGGCCGACATCGGCGCTACTTTTTTGTACACGCCCGAGCCGATGACCGAGCTGACGACGAGAATGGTGGCTGCGCCCAGACCCAGGCTGCGGACCAACTGACCTTGCGGTTTTTCCATGTAATTTAGAACTTGGACAAATGACGGATAGTGAACGGGACAAACCTACGGATAGCCCCCGAAAGTTTACAGGAATTGCGTATCTTTAGACGCCGGATCTGCCCAGTATGCGTGTCTGTAGTTTTTTGTCTGCCAAGCGCATTCCGCCATGCAAAGCAAGATCCTTATACATACCTCCTCCCGTTTGCCGGCCATAGAAATGGCAGAGCGCAAGGGCATCGGTCATCCGGATACCGTATGCGACGAAATCGCCGAAGCGGTATCGGTGGCGCTGTGCCGCTATTATCTCCGCGAATTTGGCAGCATCCTGCACCACAATGTGGACAAAGCCCTCCTGGTGGGCGGCAGCGCCCGGCCGGCCTGGGGCGGAGGCAGGGTGCATCAACAGATGGAATTGTTCCTTGCCGGCAGGGCCACGATGCAGGTTGGCGAATCGATCGTGCCGGTAGAGGATATCGCCGTTCAAACGGCAAAAGACTGGCTGCGCCGGCATTTCCGGTTTGTGGACCCCGACCGGCATGTCGTCGTTGTCCCAAAGATCCGGCCCGGCAGCGCCGATCTGACGGAACTGTTCCGGCGTTTCGGCAAGGGCGAAGTGCCCCTGGCAAACGATACCTCCTTTGGCGCGGGCTTTTACCCTTTCAGCACCCTGGAGCAAAAGGTTCTGGCAATTGAAACGCTGCTGAATGCGCCGGAAATCAAGGCAAAATACCCGTTCATCGGGGAAGACGTCAAGGTCATGGGCGTGAAAAACCGGCAGTCAGCCCGGTTCACCGTCGCCATTGCGATGGTCGATGCTTTTCTTGAAAACATTCGTGCCTACCGGGACGGCGTCGCGGCGGTGAAAACGCTGCTTCGCGAAGCGCTGGACTTAGCGGAAAGCGCCGTCGCCATTAACACCGCCGACAACTATGCTGCCGAAAGTGTGTACCTTACCGTCACGGGTACCAGTGCCGAAAGCGGCGACGACGGGCAGGTGGGCCGGGGTAACCGGATCAACGGCCTGATCACACCCTACCGGCCCATGAGCCTGGAAGCCACAGCGGGCAAAAACCCGGTCAGTCACGTGGGCAAGATCTACAACATTTTTGCCCAGGATCTGAGCAAAGCAATCTGCGAAAACGGGTGGGCCGAAGCGGCGCAGGTATTCATCGTATCGCAAATTGGCAAACCCATTACCGAGCCGCAATTGCTGGATATCCGGCTGAAACGCCCCGGGGCCGATACAGAAACTATCCGGGCGTTTGCCCGGGAGCGGCTGGGGGAAATGCCCGGAATGTGGCGGAAGATTGTGGGGTAACAATAGTCCCGCGGAGAGCACTCAACCCTTCCCCACCCGGCTGCCCAGGTACGCCACCAGCGAATACACCGCGCCAATGAGGAGCAGATT
>CAYVDV010000597.1:0-2815 GCA_964450465.1 uncultured Saprospiraceae bacterium | reverse complement strand
AGACCATGCAGTCGTTGTAGTGCCCTTCGAAGTCATCCAGCCCTACTTCACCGGCAGGAACCGGAACGTCGTACACGCGGAAGACTACCGAAATTGTGTCGTTGATATCGTCGCAGCAGAACTTCACCTGGTCATAGAACAGGGAATCCGACTGGCAGGCGTTGGCATCCATGCGGCGTGCCTTGAAACTCACCGGCGCACAGTTATCGTAGGAGCCGTCGTCAAAAGTGGAGGCATTAACCAAAGACGTGCCGTCTCCGCCGAGGGCTACTTGCGTGAATTCGTCGCAGGCGGCTACCGGCGGAGTCAGGTCAACCACGCAGATCTTGACCGACAGTTCGGTGATATTGCCGCACTCGTCTTCTGCACTGTAGGTAATCGTGTATTCACCCAGCGGCAAGCCCGGTTGCGGCAGGATAGCGCCGTTAGCCACTACGCCCAGCGGCGTGGCAATTTCGACGTTCACCAGACCATTGCAGGCGCCGTCGATCTGGGCAATGGGCAGGGGCCCCGCCGCGCTGCATACGTTTCCGGAAGCATTGGCTGGCACCAGATAACATTGGCTCACCGAATCATACGCGGCGGCCGGAAGGGTAATGACCGGCGGTACATCGTTCACCTGAATGTACTGTTTGTATTCCAGGTTGGCGCTTAGCACACAAAGGCTGGAAACTTTCCAGGTCCGGATTACGCGGTAGGAGCCGGGGCAGAAGGTGGTCACCTCGTCTGTAAAATTGACCGCCAGACCACAGGGGCCGTTTCCGGCAGGCGTCAGATTCAGGCCGGCCAGTTGGGGCCAGCCGGAAATATTCGGCGTCAGGGAGCCTGGTACAGCCGTACAGTCCAGTATTTTATCCGAAGGGAATACGATGTCATCCACCACGGCGCGCAGTACGTTGATAATCTGGACGCAGGTGCTTTCGTTGCCAAATGCGTCCGTAGCTTTCCAGGTACGATGGATGCGCGTAGCGATCTGCGGATTTTCCGAGCAGTTGAACACCTGGTATTCATCGGTGTACACCACCGCGTAACTGGAGCAGTCCGTCACTACCGGTTGGCCGGTCACCGTCAGGTCGTCTTCATTTTGCACGCAATAAATATCCTTGTTGGCGGGGCAGAGGACCTCGGGCGGCAGTTTGTCCTCCACTTTCACCTGACCGCTGCAGACATTGCCGGTAAGCGTGTGTTTGAGCACATAATTCAGCGTTTTTCCTGCATGCGACCCATCGACGCGATTAGCCGGGTTATACGTGTTGGTACCAAACGGATACGTCAGCACCACATAGTAATCGTCGAAGCAGGCATAGGTACCCTCCAGCACATCGTCGGGAAGAAGATCCACCACGCAATCGGCATCGAGGGAAACATGGACCAGGTCGTTGCACACGAGCGTTGTGGGCGTGCTCACGATCTGGACGATCATGGTAATTACCTGTTGGCAACCCGGGTCCGCCTGTGCTTCGGCATTGGTACCGCCCACCAGCTGGCCGTTGATCACCAGATTGGTCGTAGCAGCACCGGCATCAAATATGGCCGTCACCGTATGGAAGCCCAACCCAAGCGCAGCTGCATCGAAAGTACTGGTCGGTGTGCCGTCCACCAGGATTTGCGTAACCACACCCTGCGCACCGGCATACTCCCCTATCTGGATGGTAAACGGAGGCGTATTGATGCAGAACGGATCGTCGAGATTGGCGAAATACGGACTGGGGTAATACGCCTTGTTGCTGATCGTCCCTGTTTGGTTCAGGTTATTGGTCAACGCGACGGCATAGCCGACACCGTCCACATGGATGCCTTTCAGGGTATAGTACACCATCTCGTCGGCTTCGTCCGTCTGGCCATCGCCATCGTTGTCGAGGCCGTCGTTGCTGCCCATGGTCAACACCGCTCCGGCGCCCAGGGGAGCCGGGGCTGCAGGTGGTGCCGGGCTGGACGCGGAGTAAAGACCGGTATTCGCGCTCAGCGTCCAGGTTTGGCCGGCGAGCGATTTGACGGTGATCAGATCGATGAACTGGCCATTATCCAGGCTTGTGGCGTTGTTCAGACAGCTCGTTTCAACTGTAAATTGCGGCGCACAGGCGCCATCGCCTTCCTTCACTGTAACCGTAGCAGTACAGGTAGCACTGTTCCCGCAGGGATCCGTCACCGTCAGGGTCACCGTATTGTCGCCCAGGTTTGTGCAGTTAAACGAATTCTTGCTCAGGCTCAGGCTGAGTGCGACAGCCGGGGCGCAGTTGTCTGAACTGCCGTTGTTGATCTGCGCTGCCCCAAGGGTCGCTCCTCCAAACTTGTCGAGCGTCAGCGTCAGGTTCTGGCATTTGGCCTGCGGCGGAGTTTTATCCTGCACCTTGATCTTTTGCGTATGTGCCAGCGTATTACCGGCAGCGTCCGTAGCAGTCCAGGTCCGGGTGATCGTATAATCGTAGTAACTGCACAGGGTTGGATCGCTACCCTGTGTGCTGGTTTCCGTAAAGCCCAGCACCAGATTTTCCGGCGCCGTGCAGTTATCGTGCACATCGTCGTTGGTCAGCACAAAGGGCGGTGGAATTGCGTTGCATTCTACTGTTACATTTGCCGGCATCAGGATATCCGCGTCGAAAACGGGGTCCTGGGTATCCACCACCTGCACCTGGAAGGTGCACAGGCTGGTATTGCCGGCAGCATCGGTAGCCTTGTAGGTCACTGACTGAGGCACCCCGACCGGCAAGGTCGAACCCGATGCCGGACCGGCGGTCTGCACGACTGAAAGGAGCGCGCAGTTATCGTCGGCAACCGGTTGCGGCCAGTTCAGTTTGCCGCTACATTCATCCGG
>CAYVDV010000596.1:0-2867 GCA_964450465.1 uncultured Saprospiraceae bacterium | reverse complement strand
TCCGCCTTTCAGCCTGCTAGACCGGGATCTGCTGCGCCAGATCTCGGCCCGGGTAATCGTTCAATATTTCAAACCGGGGAGCACCATATTCCGGCAGGGCGATATGCCGGGCCAGTTTATTTACGTGGTGCGGGAGGGCGCAGTACACCTACTGCGCGAGGAAAACGGCAACGAAACGCTGATCGACGAATGTGACGAGGGGGATGTGTTTGGCATCCGCCCGCTCCTTGCCGAGGATGCCTACGCATTGAGCGCCCGGACGGCCGAAGAATCCCTGATCTACGCGGTGAATATCGAAGGCTTCGAACAGTCGCTGCGCGATAACCCCCGGATTTCCTATTACCTGGCCAGCAACCTGGCGGCAGGCGCAGCAAAAAACTACCAGCGTATCCATCAGGGCAAGTTTCTGCTCCATAAAGATCAACTGATCGATGGCGATTTTAACCTCGTGGAAATCCAATCGATTGAGCGCAGCAAGGAACCGGTAAGCTGCCCGGAAAACATGACTATCCGGGATGCCGCCAGCATTATGAGTGCCAAAGGTGTAGGATCCATCCTGGTGACAGACGCTCAAAACCTGCCCATTGGAATCATCACAGACAAGGACTTCCGACACAAAGTCGCCACCGGAATCGTCCCGCTTACGGAACCCGTCACTGCAATAATGTCCGGCCCTGTCGTTACGGCAAGGGCAAGCGTTACGGTGGCGGAAGTACAGATTGAAATGGTGCGCCGCCGCATCCACCACCTTTGCCTGACGGAGGATGGCACCGATAAAAGTCCGGCCTTGGGCGTAATCTCCGAACACGATCTTCTTGTGCTGCAAGGCAATAACCCCGCCGTCCTGATCCGGGAAATCCGTCGGAGCACGCATACCGCCGGCCTGCGGCAAATCCGGGAACGCGCAGAAGACCTCCTAAAAAAATACCTGTATCAGGAAGTGGCTATTGCATACATCGCCTCCATCATAACGGAGATCAACGATGCATTGATCGAACGGGTACTGGAGCTGAGCGAAGCAGAAATGGCAGAAGAAGGGCATACCCGTCCGAATGCGGAGTACTGCTGGCTGGCGCTCGGCAGCGAAGGCCGCGGCGAACAATTATTGCGCACGGACCAGGACAATGCCCTGGTATTTGAAAATGTTTCGAAAAAGGACTACAAAACCACGCAAAGCTATTTCCTGGCCCTGGCCGCCAAAGTAAACGACAAACTCCATGCCTGTGGCTTCGAATACTGCCCTGCCGATATGATGGCCCGAAACCCAAACTGGTGTATGTCGCTCGACCAATGGAAAAAACAGTTTTCCCAATGGATCTTCGAACCCACACCCAAGGCGGTGATGCACTGCAGTATTTTCTTTGACTACCGGCCGGTTTACGGAAACAGAGCGTTGGCAGCCGCATTAACAGAGCATATTTTTCAGTCTGTTCAAGACCAAACCATTTTCCTGAGCTTCCTGGCAAAAAGCGCTCAGGAGAACCCGCCTCCGCTGACTTTTTTCCGCAATTTTATGGTGGAAGGCAGCGGCGAACACAAGGACGAGTTCGACGTCAAAGCCAGAGCGATGATGCCGCTGGTGGATGCCGGCCGGGTACTCATCCTCCAGGCCCGGCAGGCCGGATTCAATAATACGCTGGAGCGCTTTGCACGCATGGCGGAACTCGAGCCCCACAATCGCGAATTGTTTGAACTGGCGGCCGACGCCTATGAGATGCTGCTGCGCTACCGGACCATGCAGGGCCTCCAGCACGGCGATTCCGGACGCTTCTTCAAACCGTCCGATCTGTCTAAAATGGAGCGGCTCAACCTGCGCAACAGTTTTCAACCGATCAAGGAGCTGCAGTCCCTGCTGCGCGTACGCTTCTGGACCGACAACCTCCAGGGATAAGCCGGATCAAAAAAGCCTATGCAACGAATCTTCCGCTGGTTTCAAGCACCACGTCAACAACCACTGCCCGAATTCTGGGAAGAGTATATCGAACTTTTTGCCTGGAAACAGGATAAGAAATTGCCCATTGAGGCACAGCGCTTTATTGTGTTTGACACCGAAACTACCGGTTTGGACCCAAAGTCTGACCGGATCCTTTCCATTGGCGCAGTCGGTGTGCATAATTGGCAAATTGACCTGAATGATCATCTGGAATGCTACCTGCGTCAAAACCAGCAATCGTCCTCCAAAGAGGTAGCCATACACGGCATCCTGCCGGTCGATAAGGAACATATGCTGCACGAATCCGTTGCGATACGCAATTTCGTCACGTATATCGGAAACGCAATCCTCGTAGGGCACCACGTCAGCTTTGACGTTAACATGATCAACCAGGCCCTCCGGCGCATGGAACTGCCTCCCTTGCGCAACAAAACCGTGGACACGCAACGGCTTGCCATGCGCCTGAAACCCCCATCCCAGGGGTATGCCCAACCCGGCACCTATGGCCTCGACGATCTGTGTAAACAATACCGGATACCCTGTTCCGACCGCCATACCGCCGCCGGCGATGCCTATATCACGGCGGTGCTTTTTCTGAAACTGTTGGCAAGACTGGAGGCCCGGGGGGTGAAAACGGTTGCGGGAGTACTGCGTTAATCAATTGCGGTCCCCGCCAAGGTTAAAAATGGTTGGCTGAATTACTTTGCTTTTTACCAGCGCCCATAGGAATAACAAGGCGAACGCCCCGAGCAGGACAGAAATCAGAAAATGCCCCTGCAATTGCGGTTCCAGGTAAAAACGGAGGAATAACGTGGCCAGAATGTACACTGCCACGAAAACGTTAGACCACATGGGCCCCAAGCCTATTTTCATTTTGATCGGATATTAGTGTGGATTAAACAATGTTGTTTTGTTGGGACATCCCATCCAAGCA
>CAYVDV010000595.1:0-2883 GCA_964450465.1 uncultured Saprospiraceae bacterium | reverse complement strand
GCAGGGATGCTGCGGCGTAAATATTATTCAGGGTATTGAACAAAAAATGGGGATTCATGCGCGCTGTGAGGTAATTCAACTGCGCCTCGGCATGGCGCGCCTCGAGCGCCCGGTGGCGCAGCTCCAGGGTGTAGCGATTTTCCAGCAATTGGTATAAGGTGCTGAACAGGAGAAGCAAAAAGAAAAACAACACCATTGCCCAGAACATCCGGGCCGTATCACCGGGCGCTAACCCGCTGCCCTCGATGATGCCACCCCCGAATATCCGGATTTCCGCCACCGTGCGGAGGGCTGCCATACCCAGCCAACCGGCCAGCGTGTATGCGATCATTTCCCGGTAGCGCCCTTTTTCCAGCAAGCGGTTAACCAGCAACTTGGCATTTCCATAAAACATGCCCACCAGAAATACCATGTTCAACGCAGTCCGGCCCAGGGCCTCTCCCGGTCCCCGCAATCCGCTGATCAGGGAAAAAATAAGCAGCGCCAGCAATGCCCAACCCACCAGATGGGTGACAAATCGAGCGCGACCACTGAGCAATGCGTCTAACATGGCGTTTCTTTTTTTTACCTCTAAATCCGGATTATCGGTGAGGATGGACCACTCCGTTTCCGGACCACTGTGTTCCCGTTCTTTCCCGCGCTTCTGCAATCCGGCCCTGCACCTCCGCCACTTTGTCGGCACTGTCGGGCCGCAGGGTGTTCATCCAGCGATCCCAAAACGTGAAATACAGGCCGTAGTTACCCGTAAAGCGTTCGTGGTGCTGGTTGTGGTACACTGAAGAGTTGAGCCAGCGGCCCAACGGATGCCGGTACAAGCTGGCCGGAAACAATTCGTACCCCAAATGGCCATATACATTGAACCAGAGCATGATCGTAATGAAACTAAACAGCGCAACCGGGTGTGCCGGGATCAGAAACAGGACCAAAGGTAATATCCCCGCCTCAACCACCGCCTCCAGCGGATGAAAGGCATAGGCCGCCCAGGGTGAAGGATTGACCGATTTGTGGTGCACCAGATGGACGTGCCGGTACAGGCGCGGATGGTGCATCAGGCGGTGCATCCAGTAAAAATACGTGTCGTGCAGGAACACAATCACGAACACGCTCAACACAAGATACCCCACACCATATTCGTGTACGTCGGTATAGATTTTAGTGTACGCCCGTAAGGGGGTAGCCAGGCAAAGGGCGCCGGTCAATCCAAAAATAACCGATGTGAGTACGGAGTAACCGATTTCCCGCTGAAAATCGCTGGCCCGGGGAAAACGCTGCTGGATTTTCCGGAACAGCCATTGCCGGCGCTTCCAGAGGTAAAATACTCCGAACAAAACTGTGGACAACACGAAATAACGGCCGAAAATGACAAGGGGCGCTAACATCCATTTATACAGGGAAACTTCGCTGAAGAAAACCATAGTTGTATTTTTTAAAAGTTGCTTGCGTTATGCTGCTGCCAAAAGTACAGGCGCCACCTGCCCGGCGCTTTTTTCCTTCAACCAACGGACGGTTCTCTTCAACCAACGGTACACCAAGGCGCCTGCTGTTGAAAAAAACGCACCGCTCGTTGAGTCCGTTTCGCCGCTTATCTTCCCTGCAGACACCTTTGCCCCAGTTCAACACAAACATCGTTCACTTTCAAATCAACAACAAATGTTCAACATCCGTCAAAATCAAATGCTCTTCACCTTCCTGGCCCTGGCTGCCGCCCTGTTGATCTCCTGCCGGAAAAACTCGGAAGAAGCCCCCGTATTGCTTCAGGATGACGAAGCGGCTGAAGTTGTGGAAACTGCGGTGTCCGGACGTTCGGCCGGCGCAACCATGCCCGGTACCGACATGACAACCCTGGTCGAATCCGGACTTCCCGGCTGCGGCGAAACGGGCGACACCACCCTGCAGCGCAGCAACACTGCCGGCCCCTTCACCTACAACTGTAGTTACCAACTGAGCTGGGTAGTCAATTGCAACAACTTCAATATCCCGCAAAGCGCCGACATCAGCCTGCAAGGCAATGGATCGTTCAACGGTCAACGCTGGTCGGGCAGTCAATCCAGCAACGGCGCGCTCAACTTATCCGGTCTCAATCCGCAAGCTACAGAATACACCGTAAACGGCTCCTACACCCGCCAGGGAGAACTTACCGGCAACCTGCGCCACAGCAATCCTACGCTGAACACTTCCACCGATGTGAACCTGTCCGGCATGACCATTCGCAAATCCGACAAACAAATCGCCGGCGGCAATGGAACGGCCTTGATCACTGCCTCCAACGGGAAAGGACAAACCCAAACCATTAATGCTACCCTGATTTTTAACGGCGACGGAACAGCCACCGTTACCGTGAACGGCTATTCGTATACTTTTCTATTGTAAGCACTTTTCAAGCCCGGCTCAGTCCTGTGGGTCCATAATATCATCAAAGTCCAGTTTTCGCAATTTCGGCGCCTTCCACCAGGTGATCCCGACCACCAGAATGGTCATCAGTCCGCCAAATACCACGGCGGGTACGGTGCCCATCAGTTTGGCCGTGAGCCCGCTCTCGAAGGCGCCGATTTCATTGGAGGAAGTGATAAACATGGAATTGACGGAAGATACCCGGCCTTTCAGATGATTGGGCGTCAGGTGCTGAATAAGGGAGGCCCGCACGTACACGCTCACCTCATCCAAAACGCCGCACGCATACAAAAAAACAAAGGACAACCAGAACATTTTGGAAAGGCCAAAGCCGATAATGCACAATCCAAAGCCGGCCACGCAAGCCAACATGATGGCGCCTGCATTCCGCCCCAGGGGGCGATGTGCCAGGTAAACGGCCATACTGATGGCGCCCAGCGACATACTGGCCCGTAAAATACCCAAACCTTCCGGGCCAACCTGTAAAATATC
>CAYVDV010000594.1:0-2886 GCA_964450465.1 uncultured Saprospiraceae bacterium | reverse complement strand
GTTTTGCTAAAAGCCGCCTCCGATTTCGCAAAATCGGGATTTGAATAAGGCCGGTTTACACCTTTGTTTATCAATCCGTTAAATAAAACATGAGTCACTCCAAAATTCGGAATGACTCATGTTAACGGTGAGTAAGTACAGCAATGCCCTTTACTCCAGGATCAGCACCCCTGCCGCCTCGAATGCTACTTCGCGCTTCGGCTCGGTGATCGCGGCGATTTCTTCGGGCGATTTGCCGGCATCTTCGGCGTAGTGGCGCAGATCAGCCACGGGCGTTACATCGACAAAAGCAAATCCGTCGATCACCACCCGCTTGCCGGACAGATCCTTCGGCATAAAGAAGGCATAATCCTTGAATGTTACCCGCATTTCCGGTTTGCCGGGCTCGTCAGACACGAGCGTCATCCAGCACCCTTTTTTCTGGCAAACTTCGCTTACCTTACCGGTTATCTTGATGGCAAGGGAGTCTGCTTTTTCCATTTTCGGTATCAGTTCATCATAGGAAATAGCCTTGTCGGCTGTGATGATGGCACCGAAGTGTTTGCCGTCATTAGCCGTTTGGGCTTGTACCGAATTGCTTTGTTGGGCGTTGCAGGCGGCTAAAAGGACAGCCGCAGTAAGACAGATAGACAGTTTTTTTAACATTTTAAATTTTTTTTCAAATTATTGAAAATCAAAATATTAACCGCCAATGCGGCGCTGCAAAATTACAAATTTGTTTCTAACCTAATATGTCTGGCACAATATTCGGATACCAGAAGTGTTCTTGAAGTTGTACACATCCGGGTACCTGGCGCCAGAAAAATCCACTTATTTGTACCGGATGCCGATTTATTCCTGAAGCGGGTGCAACCTCGAGGGTCCCAATTTAACCAACTTTAATCAATATTTAACAGTATTTGCACCCTTCTTTCTCATCCGCTTTCGTTCAACATTAAACTAATGATTCCTATGAAGGGTCTGATTCTTTGCATGCTCTTGCCGGCGTTTTTTTTGGCCGGCAGCCAAACCTCCCTCGACGCTCAATGTCTGGATGGCAATTGCCGCAGTGGTTACGGTGTTTTTCGTTTTGCCAACGGCGACAAATATGCCGGCAACTGGTCCGGTGGTCAACCCCATGGCGAGGGTAAATATTATTTCGCCTCCCGCGAACGCTATGAAGGCGATTTCCGGTACGGTAAATTTGACGGTACCGGCACGATGTACTATCCCGATGGCGCCTACTACACGGGTGGCTGGAGTAAAAATATGAAAAACGGTCAGGGCCGCCTGGTACGCACCAACGGACTTGTCACGGAAGGCACCTGGGCCAGCGGGAAATTTCTCAGCGGCAATACCGCCCAGGCGTCCGGCAGCAGTGCAGTTGCCCAAACCAACAACCAGCAGCCCGGCAAGCCGGCCGTGGAAAAACCCTCTTCCGGCAAGCTCAAAGTAGCCGGCATGCGCAATTGCAACTCGATCTATTGTCGCAGCGGAAACGGCTATTACGACTATCAGGACGGCTCGCGCTGGATCGGCGAGTTTAAAAACGGCGTTCCCGCCGGCCAGGGTACCTGCTATTACGCCGGTGGCGATCGTTATGAAGGCATGTGGGCCAATGGCGCTCCCAATGGCGAAGGCGTGCTTTACTCTGCCAACGGCCGGGTCACCGGTGCGGTGTGGGTTAACGGCTCCCCAATTCGCGAGCTCGACTCCGACGAGGTGCTCCCGAACGATCCTGTACGGGTGGAAGCCAGCAAAAACGTAAAAATTTATGCCGTGATCGTCGGTGTAGGGCGGTATACGTCCATGCCCTCGCTCAAATTCACCGACGACGACGCCTACCGCTTCTATTCCTTCCTGAAAAGCCCGGAAGGCGGCGCCCTGCCCGATGAGCAGATCGCCGTGCTGGTCGATGAAGCGGCCACCCGCGAAAATGTGCTGCGCACCATGCGGCAATATTTCCTCAAGGCCGACGCCAACGATGTAGTCTTGTTCTATTTCAGCGGTCACGGTCTCGAAGGCTGCTTTTTACCCGTGGATTTTGACGGTTATAACAATAAACTCCGCCATGAGGAGATCAAGCAGGTGCTGATGCAAAGCAAGGCCAAACACAAGCTTTGCATTGCGGATGCCTGCCACAGCGGCACCCTCAGCTATGGTCTGGCAGCAAAAGGCCCGGCGCCTTATTCCCTGGATAAATACTATCAGGCCTTCGAAGATTCCGACGGCGGGGTTGCCCTGCTGATGTCGTCTAAGGCCGAAGAACTGTCGCTCGAAGACCATGGTCTTCGCCAGGGTGTCTTCACTTACTACCTGCTCCAGGGCCTCAAAGGCCGGGCGAATGCCAACGGTGACCATATTATCACCATCCGTGAGCTGTACAACTACGTTTACGGCAAAGTGCGCGAATACACCTCCAATGTGCAAACGCCTGTGCTCACCGGTGTTTACGACGATGCCATGCCGGTCGCGTTTCAGCGGTTTTAGGCCAGCGTAGCGGTTCTGGAAGTCATTAAGAGGTCATTGGGAAGGTCATTAGAGAGGTCATTAGAGAGGTCATTAAGAGGTCATTGGGAAGGTCATTAGAGAGGTCATTAGAGAGGTTATTAAAGAGGTCATTAAGGGTCACGAAGTCAAATTTGGGAATTCCTGTTTCTCAAATAGTTTACAAACTCACCCCAATGACCTTTTTAATGACCTTCCTAATGACCTTCCCAATGACCTTTCTAATGACCTTCCCAATGACCTTTCTAATGACCTTTCTAATGACCTTCCAAATGACCTTCCCAATGACCTCCCAAATGACCCCTGAAATGACCTCCAAGGCATTGCAGTTGCAAAAAAGCAAACTATTCTTTTAAATTTCCGTTGTACTTTCGTCCCTCACAAAAAGTTCGATCCATG
>CAYVDV010000593.1:0-2898 GCA_964450465.1 uncultured Saprospiraceae bacterium | reverse complement strand
TCTAACCAGAAACCTTAAATTGAAAAAAACATGTCAACACATACCACATCCCGCCGCGAATTCCTGAAAATCGCCTCCGCCGCCGGCGCGTTCCTGGCCATCGGCGTCAGCCCGGGCGGCCGTTTGTTTGCCGCTACCCTGGGCTACGACCCGGAAGCAGGCGTTGAGGGCGAAACCGAGCTCAATAATTTCATCCTCATCACACCCGACAACAAGATCACCATCTTCAATCCGCGCCCGGAAATGGGCCAGGGCACCTGGCAGTCTATACCGGCCCTGATCGCCGAAGAACTGGAAGTCGGCATGGACCAGATCAGCATACGCATGACCTGGGGCGACAAACGCCACGGCCGGCAGGGTGTGGGGGGCTCCACGGCCATCCGCCAAAGCTGGATCCCCTTGCGGCAAGCCGGCGCAGCCGCCAAAGAAATGCTCATCCAGGCGGCCGCCAATCGCTGGAAGGTCGCAGCGGATACCTGCTATGCCGCCGATCTGAAGATCCACCACCGCCCCTCGGGCAAAGCATTCACCTACGGCGAACTGGTGGCAGACGCCGCCAAACTGGAGGTGCCCAAAGAGCCCAAACTGAAGGACCAGAAGGATTTCAATATCCTGGGCAAGCCCCTGAAACGCCCGGATATTCCCTCCAAGGTAAACGGCACGGCCATTTTTGGCATCGATGCCCAGGTGCCCGGCATGTTGTACGCCAGCGTGCAACACTGCCCGGTCATTCACGGCAAAGTCGTCCGCTTTAACGCTGAAGACGTGGCTGCCATGCCCGGCGTCAAACACGTGATCAAAACCGAGCGCAAGATGCCGCACAAGGCAGTGGAAGCCGTGGCCGTGGTGGCCGGCAGCTATTGGGCCGCCGTTAAGGCGCGCCGCGCCCTCGATATTGAATGGGACAACACCGGCTATGACAATATCTCGACAGCGGACTACCTGAATGCCACGCGCGAACGCGCGGAAAAAGAGGACGGAAACGCCTATCCGGACAGCGTCGGCGACTTTAAAACAGCCTTTGCCGGCGGCGCCAAAAAACTGGAAGCGTACTACGAGACGCCCTTTGCCAGCCACGCACCCATCGAACCGGTGACGGCTACCGCCTGGGTACAAGGCGATAAGGCAGAAATTTGGGCGGGTGTCCAGTCCTCCACCGGCGTCATCAATGAGGTTGCCGACTACCTCGGCATTCCAAAGGAAAATGTCAAAATCAACGTCCTGTTCATGGGCGGTTCTTTTGGCCGCAAGAGCTACCTCGATTTTGTGCTCGAAGCCTGTCATATTTCCAAACAGGTCAACGCACCGGTCAAGCTCATCTGGAGCCGCGAAGATGATCTCTCCAACGGCCCTTACCGCCCCGGCATGATCAATGCGCTCAAGGGCGCACTCGACGCGCAAGGCAACCTGATCGCCTGGGAACACAAAGTCGCCGGCGAATCTACCGGCGCCCAGTTGTACAAACAGGATCTTACCGGCAAACCCGACTGGGGCTCCGGCGAAGCCATTGGGCAGGAATCCAGCCCTTACGCCATCCCCAACCGGCGGCAGGCGCATATCCATGCCCCCACCGACATCCCGATCCTGTGGTGGCGCTCGGTATATTCCTCTACCAACTCGTTTGGACAGGAGTGTTTCATGGATGAAATGGCGCACGCGGCAGGCAAAGACCCGCTCGACTTCCGCCTGGTCCTGCTCAAAGATCAGCCGCGATGGACGGCCCTGCTCGAAACCCTGGCGGAAAAATCGGACTACCGGGCCCTGCGCGCCGCCGGCAAAGCCATCGGCATCGCCATCATCCACTCCTTTGGCAGCACCGCCGCCTGGGCCGTTACCGTGTCGAAAAAAGGCAACGGCGTGGCGATCGATAAAGCCGTATGCGCAATCGACTGCGGCATGATCGTCAACCCGGACACCATACGCGCCCAGACGGAAGGCAACGCCATTATGGCCCTATCGGCAGCGGTAAAACCGGCCATCACTTTTGTGGCGGGAGAGGCACAGGAAATGAACTTCCACCAGTACCCGCTGCCAACCATCCGCGAAACGCCACCGATTGAGGTGCACATCATGGAAAACCAGGAAAAACCCGGTGGCGTGGGCGAGCCCGGGCTTCCGCCCTTTGCCCCGGCCCTGTTCAACGCAGTATTCCTGGCTACGGGCAAACGGATCCGGAAGCTACCCGTCGATCTGGAAAATCTGGGTTGAGACTGCTTACCTTTGCAGCTACTATGACACTGCGCATTTTAACCTTTGGCATCGCCCGGGATATTGTCGGAAACAGCGTTTTGGAGTGGGAAGCCACCGGCGACCTGCGCGTGCGCGAGTTGAAACAGCAATTGCTGGAACGCTACCCGCAATTCAGCAACCTGGCTTCCATGTTGATCGCCGTCAACGCCGAATACGGCGCCGACGATCAATTGATCCGGGAAAACGACGAGATCGCCCTCATTCCTCCGGTTAGCGGCGGATAAGTACCTGGACAGCAACTATGGAAAAGATCGACATCCGGCTATCCGAACAAGCCCTCGACCCCGCCCCGGCCACGGCTTTCGTCGGCGGACCGGATGCCGGCGGTACGGTGGTGTTTATCGGTACCGTGCGCAATAAAACGCAGGAGAAACGGGTCCTTCGCCTGGAGTTTGAGGCATACGCTCCCATGGCAGTTTCCGAAATGCAGAAAATAGCTGCGGAGGCGCTGCTGCGCTTCTCCATCGAAAAAGTCGCGATCCACCACCGCCTCGGTGTGTTGGCCATCGGTGAAATTCCGGTAGTGATCGCCGTGAGCGCCGCCCACCGCGCCGCTGCCTTTGAGGCCTGTCAGTTTTGCATTGACACCCTCAAACAAACGGTCCCGATCTGGAAAAAGGAAATTTTCGAGGATGGGGAAGTATGGGT
>CAYVDV010000592.1:0-2918 GCA_964450465.1 uncultured Saprospiraceae bacterium | reverse complement strand
CGGCCCTGCTCGACGATATCATCAAATATATCCCCGAGCCGCATTTCCAGGAGGGCACCACTCAAATGCTTATCACGTCGCTGGATTTTTCCAACTATATCGGCCGTATTGCCGTCGGACGCCTCACGCGGGGTAAACTGACCGCCAACCAAGCCGTTTCGCTGGTTAAAAAGGACGGTTCCATTCAAAAACACCGGCTCAAACAACTCTTCGTTTTCGACGGCCTGGCTAAAAAGGAGGCCGCAGAAGTGGCCGCCGGCGATATCTGCGCCGTTGTCGGGCTCGAGGGCTTTGAGATTGGAGACACCCTGGCCGACTATGAAAACCCGGAAGGGCTGGAGCGCATTGCCGTGGATGAACCGACGATGAGCATGCTCTTTACCATCAATGATTCGCCGTTTTTCGGACAGGAAGGAAAATTCGTAACCAGCCGTCACATCCGTGAACGCCTGGTGCGCGAACTTGAGAAAAACCTGGCCATGCGCATGGAAGACACCGACAGCGCCGATTCGTTCATGGTTTTCGGTCGCGGGGTTTTACACCTGAGTATCCTGATCGAAACGATGCGCCGCGAAGGGTATGAAGTTCAGATCGGTCAACCCAAAGTGATCATCCGGGAATTTAACGGGGTCAAACACGAACCCGTGGAAGAGCTGACCATCGACGTTCCCGAAGCATTCAGCGGGAAGTGCATCGAATTGGTGACCCGCCGCAAAGGCGTCATGAAAAGCATGGAGCCGCGCAATGAACGCTTTATCCTGCGCTTTGAGATCCCATCCCGCGGCATCATCGGTCTTCGCTCCAATATTCTGACCGCCACCCAGGGCGAAGCGATCATGACCCACCGCTTTTTGAGCTACGAACCCTGGAAAGGGGAAATGCCGGGCCGCCAGAACGGCTCCCTGATCGTACTGGAAACCGGTACGGCCATTGCCTATTCCCTCGACAACCTCCAAGACCGCGGCATATTTTTCATCGAGCCGGGAGAAGAGGTTTATGAAGGTCAGGTGATCGGTGAAAACAACCGGACCGGCGACCTGGTCATCAACGTGACCAAAAGCAAAAAACTGACCAACATGCGTGCATCCGGCTCCGACGACAAGGCATCCATTGCCCCGCCCCGCCGCTTTACCCTGGAAGAGGCGCTGGAGTATATCCAGGAGGATGAGTATGTGGAGGTGACACCCAAAAGCATCCGGCTGCGCAAGATCTATCTCAAAGATCACGATCGCAAAAAAGCGCAAAAAGAAATGGCGCTGGCCTAAAGTTTGGCGGCCTGCAAAAAATTCAGACGGCTTCGGATAGGGGAAATCCCTGCCGGAGCCGTCTTTTCCAAAAAGTAATAAATCGAATAAAAACTAATTCCCAATTTTTGCGTTTGTGGAGAAATTCTATTTTTGCAGGCATTTTTAAATGCCGGATAGGACCGGATTCTGGAGATTTGAAAGAAAATCCACTTTAAATAGCAAAATCGGCGTCTTTTTCCCTGTTTTTTATTGGAAAGACCGGCATTGGGCAAAACTAAATTAAATTTCGAATGGGCGCGCCTCCGGGCAACCCATCACTCAAATGAATCATGCGGACCAAACTTAGCAGCTTCAATTTTAACCTCCCCAAAGAATTGGTTGCCCAGTATCCGGCAGATGAACGGGATCACAGCCGGCTGATGGTAGTTCATCGCGATACGGGAAAAATCGAACATAAGATCTTTAAGGACATTCTCAACTATTTTGATGAAGATGATGTCCTGATCTTCAACAACACCAAAGTTTTTCCGGCCCGGCTGTACGGCCAAAAGGAAAAAACCGGTGCGAAGATTGAGGTTTTTCTGCTCCGCGAACTCAACCACGAAGCACGGCTCTGGGATGTACTGGTCGATCCAGCCCGCAAGATCCGGGTAGGTAACAAATTGTATTTTGAAGACGAGAACGGCAACGATGCCCTGGTCGCAGAGGTTGTCGATAATACCACCTCGCGCGGCCGAACCATCCGCTTTCTGTTTGAAGGACCGGAAGATGAATTTCAACAGGAACTGTCCAAATTGGGCAATACTCCCCTGCCCAAATACATCGACCGGGAGCCCGAGCCGATTGATCGCGAGCGTTATCAGACCATCTACGCCAAAGAAATAGGCGCAGTGGCTGCACCTACGGCCGGATTGCATTTCAGCCGCGAGTTGCTGAAACGCCTGGAGTTGAAAGGGGTTAACTTCGCCGAACTAACGCTGCATATTGGCCTGGGCACCTTCCGCACCATTGATGTGGAAGATTTGTCCAAACACAAAATGGAGGCTGAATACTTCCGGATTGGGCAGGAAGCCTCTGATACCGTGAACGCCAGCAAACAGGCCGGCCGGAAAGTCTGCTCGGTAGGAACTACCGTTATGCGCGCCATCGAAACAGCCGTATCTGCAGAAGAACTCCTGAAGCCCGTGGAAGGATGGACGAACAAGTTCATCTATCCACCCTACGATTTCCATATTGCTAACGCTATGGTAACCAACTTCCACCTGCCGAAATCAAGCCTCCTGATCATGATCTGTGCTTTCGGCGGCTTTGATCTCGTTATGGAAGCATACCATGAAGCCGTAAAAGAAAAATATCGCTTTTTCAGCTACGGTGACGCCATGCTCATTCTGTAAGGCTATTACTATTCAACAACAAATAATTTAACCGGATCACCTATGTACTGGACACTTGAACTGGCCTCGTACCTGGAAGAAGCACCTTGGCCCGCCACCAAAGATGAGCTCATCGATTATGCCATCCGCTCCGGCGCACCGGGCGAGGTGATTGACAACCTGGACGAATTAGAGGATGATGGCGAATTGTATGAGGGTATTGAAGATATCTGGCCGGACTATCCTCGACACGACGACTTCTTTTTTAATGAGGATGAATACTAGCGCCGTATCCGGT
>CAYVDV010000591.1:0-2922 GCA_964450465.1 uncultured Saprospiraceae bacterium | reverse complement strand
CGCTCCACGTCCGCGTGATTGTCCCGCAGCCTTCTACTACGTTGTTTACTTCGTTAAATACCACCGTCAGCGTCGGGTCGCAGTTATCCGTAGCCGTGACCGTCGGAGCTGCGGGGATCGAGGTGCAAGACACCGTCGCATCCGCGGGTACGCCCACTAACGTCGGCGCTGCCTGGTCTCCCACCCCAACTAATTTTGAACATATCGATCCACAGTTGGCGCTGACTATAAACAAGCTGAGGCTATAACTGCCGTTGCAATTATTACCGGCCACTACGGTAACGCATTCCTGATCAGTGGGACCGCTTATGCTAGCATCGCCACTGATGGACCAGGAATATGAACTGGCGCCTGCCGGCGCACAATACTGCGTACTTGCGCCAGGACAAACCTGGGTTGGGCCGTTAATGGTACAAGTGGGTACCTGTTCAATCGTCACTGGACTGCTGCAATTGCTGCACAACCCACTGTTTGAGGTCAGGGTAACTTTTAAGGAATAGTCCTGGGTGCCGGCCTGTACATTGACGCAGTTGGTATTGTTTGCGCCGACAATGGTAGCATTACCGCTCTCAACTGTCCAGGTGTAATTAATGCCTGTTTGACTAGGCACGCAGTATTGCTGCGTTGATCCACTGCAAACCAATGCGGGACCGGTAATATTGCAAAATGGCGCAATAGCAGCCCCGCTGAGGGATCGATCCTGGGAACCAAGATTGTTCAGATTCCAGCCCACCAGATGCATGTGGTACGGTGATCCGGAGATACCACTGGCGGAGTTTCCAATACCCCAGTCGCTGCGCGTGGCTATATGTCCGCCCCAGGCAAGTGTAGCGGTTTCACTGGTAGCATGAAAAACTACCGCGATTTGCGTTGCGGACTGATTGGCGGTAAGATTACCCTGGGATACGTAGTAAATGGTATCAATCGTGCCGCCATAAAGGCGCATAACCCGTTCACCGGCAGGAAGTGCATTGAAACTAGCCGTTGGCATGCCGGCCACCGGAGACCCTGCAGAGGATGGAACAGGAATGGCATAAGTAGTGAAAGTACCCGTTGCGGGCGTGACACATTCCGGAGTGCTATGGTTTCCATCACAGAAAACATCGTGCGGTGCCATCCGATGGAAATAGGTCAGGTAGTCGATCGCATGCTTGCCGCTGTTTTTGATGTCGTATTCCAGCGTCAGCACAATGGAAGTATTCAAAGGCAAATTGGTCATGACGCAGCGATAGGGAACAGACCAGCCCTCGATATAGTGGGAGTTTTTTTCGCCGGCATTGCCATTCACCCAGTTGGTGCAGGTATTGTTGGGGTTGTCAAATGGGCCGTTCCGGTATTGGTCCAGGTCGGCCGCCGGGGGGGCCATAAGGGCGAAATCCGGTTGGTTGGCGCCGCCGCCAAGGGAGGAAATTATCTGATATTTTCCGTCATCAGGGATAGCAATCCCCGGGCTCACCACGTATTGCCCGCTCAGGGATACAGATGCGGACAGAAAAAAAAGCCATAAAGGCAAATGGTTAATGCGATGTTTAGTCATGGTTTTAATCATTTGTATATTTTGTTCTGAGTTTGACAAAATGAACCAATCCCTTCCTTGGAATAGAAAAGTCGGGTGTGTGTCCGAAGACGGCTGGATACTGTGTGTAAGGGGGATGAAGATTAAGCGAATAAAAGAGTCTGTTTTTACGCGCTAAGGACAGGAGAACATCCTTTTGTGATTAGGACGCTTTCGCTTCAACAAGTAACACTGGAAAGGCAGGAAAGAGATTGAAAACAACTGCGTTGGCGGCAAGTCAAACACAAATAGCCAAAAGGCAGAAGGATGATAAGACGTGTTTTCAATAAATGGTCGTACAAAGGTAAACGACCGTGTGGAATCGCGCCAATTTTTTTTCAAGTAATTGCGATTTAGCGACTTAGCCCGCCATTAACCTTTTTTAACCTTCCTTCAACACTGCTTAACCTGCCGGACAGACCTTCGACCGTACCTTTGCCCTGTCATTATCCAATTGCTGACAGATTAGGCTATGAAAACAAAACTTTTTTTACTCTTCTTCCTGGCTCCCGCTTTTCTCTTTTCGCAGAAATTCACCCTTCACGGCACCCTGCAGGATACTGCGAAAGCGCCGCTGGAAGCAGCCACAGTGATGTTGCTGAACCCGCAGGACAGCGCGCTGCTTTTTTTCACCCGCTCGCAAAACGGCGGCGTGTTTGAGTTCAAAAACCTGAGCGCCGGGGATTATTTGTTACGCGCCAGTTATTTTGGCTTCCAAAACCTGCAACAACGGATCACTCTACCATCCGGTTCCGGAGAAATCGTCGATCTGGGCGTTTTGACCATGGAAGTAAAAAATACCCTGCTCGGCGAAGTGGAAATCACCGGCGAGGCCAACCCAGTGACCATCAAAAATGATACGATCGAATTCAACGCAGGCTCGTTCAAGGTGAAAGAAAACGCCGTGGTGGAGGACCTGCTCAAAAAACTGCCCGGCGTGGAAGTGGAGCGCGACGGCACGGTCAAAGCCCAGGGCGAGGAAGTCAAAAACGTGATGGTCGACGGCAAAAAATTCTTCGGTACTGATCCCAAAATGGCGACAAAAAACCTTCCCGCCGATGCGGTCGATAAAGTACAGGTGTACGACAAAAAATCAGAACAGGCCGTATTCAGCGGCATCGACGACGGCCAACGCGAAAAAACCATCAACCTCGAACTCAAGGAAGACAAGAAAAACGGTTGGTTCGGCACCCTCAGCGCAGGTGGCGGCAGCGATCTGAACGATGCCTCCAAAGACTTCCGCTACGAAGGCCGAGCCAGCCTCAACCGCTTCAAACCCAAACAACAACTCTCTCTCCTCGGCATGGGCAATAACGTCAACCAGGCCGGTTTTTCCATCGACGACTACATGGCTTTTTCCGGCGCCA
>CAYVDV010000590.1:0-2922 GCA_964450465.1 uncultured Saprospiraceae bacterium | reverse complement strand
GGATCCAGGCATCCCCTTCGAGTTGTTCCAGATCTGCGTATAGCAAGGCAAAGGGTTTGGCGGGGCGTTGTTTGCGGGTGCGCAGGGTTTTCAGGGTTTCGGCGTTGGTTGCGTCGCAGAGCAGGAGATAGCCCCCGATGCCTTTGACCGCGAGAATTTGGCCCTGCAGGAGCCGGGCAACAGCCGATTCCAGCGGGTTGTCTAGTTTGTCCCCGTTGCCATCCCGAAGCTCCAGCCGGATGCCGCACACCGGGCAGGAATTGGTTTGGGAATAATAGCGCCGGTCGGCCGGGTTGTCGTATTCTGCCTGGCAGGCGGGGCATTGGGAGAATTGCTGCATGGTGGTGCGCTCCCGGTCGTAGGGCAGCCCGTTGACGATGGAGAAACGCGGCCCGCAGTTGGTGCAGGTGATGAAGGGGTATTGGAAACGGCGGTTGGAGGGATCGCGGAGTTCGCGGCGGCAATCGTCGCAGAGTCCGAAATCGGGGGTGAGGAGCAGGTTGGGTACGGATTCGTCCGTGCTGTGAACGATCTGAAAGCCGGCGAAGTCCTGTTTTTTTATGCTATGAAGTACGTGTCCGGTGATCCGGGACAAAACAGGCGCTTCAGTCAGCAGCACCGCGGTGAATTGTTGTGCAGTTTCCGCTCGTGCATTAAACACCACATGCACCCCGTCGGTCGTGTTGTTCACCCAGCCACACAAGCCATGGGCGTGCGCCAGCCGCCAGACAAAAGGCCGGAATCCCACGCCCTGTACCTGGCCGGCGATGTGGAGATGATAGGTCTGTTCGGTGCTGTGTGGCATGCGGGCAAAAATACATTTTTGTGCGGTTGGTTTACTGTGTCAGTTTATTTACCACGAAGGACATAGGGAGCACACGGCGCACAAAAGATAGCAAGCCGTGCATGGTTTTTGTGGACCTCGTTCAAACCTTTTGAGTTCTTTCCGGTGAAAAATCCTTGCGTATTTTAAAAAGTTTGTATTTTTACCGACCGTTCGGTAAGTAAAGTGTCGTAAAATATTGTAAATTAATTTTTTATAAATTAAAACACCCGGTGCCAACTCAAAAAATTGACAAACAGAATTTTCTGATGCGCTGTTGGGAGGAGTTTCATCTCAACGGGTATTACAACACCAGCATGCAGAATCTGGCGGTTGCCACAGGGCTGCAAAAAGCCGGTTTGTACCATCATTACCCGACCAAGGAAGACCTGATGCGCAGCGTCATGGAATTTGCCCTGGAGCAATTCCGGAGTTATGTGCTGGCAGTAGCGGATGAAACGGATCTGCCACCGGAACAAAGGCTGGAAAAGCTCCTGCGCCGGCACAAGAAACTGGCTACCCTGCACCGGCGGGGTTGTTTTTTTGCCAATATCGCCCTTGAAACCGGCCGGGAAGGGCTGTTCAACGAAGTACTCAAAACAGCGATGATGGATTGGGCCGACGCTGTGGGCCGCATTCTGGCCGAAAGCATGCCGGAACCCGATGCCCGGGAGGAAGCCCTGCGCCTCGTGATGGAATACGAAGGCGCCGTGCTCTTTTACAAACTGACCAACGATGAGCGGCATCTGAACCGTTTTATTCAACGGGCTGTTTCCAATGCTATATCCATCAACTTAAAGGTTTGAGCGCTTGAAAACTTTTCAAATTTACCTTTTCAAACTTACCTTTTGACTTAAGAGAGAACATCCCAACATCCGGGAGGGTCCATTAAAGTCAAAATATCAATTGGAAATTTGAAAAGTGTCCACCCCTAAGTTGATAGTTATCCAGAATGATCCTTCCAATGACCTCTCTAATGACCCCTCTAATGACCCTTCCAATGACCCCCTCTAATGACCCCCTCTAATGACCCCTCTAATGACCCACATTATCACATTAGTCGCACTAATTCAAAATGTCTAAATTCTCTCCGGCCCGTATCGTCGGCTTTTTTCTGAATTTGTTGGCTCGTATAGCCCCGGATAAGGCTGGCCGTCTGGCTTTTTACATGTTTGGCTTCCCCAGGCGCAAGAAGATCAAACCGCAGGAAGCGGGTTTTCTGGCCACGGCCGATTTGCATTACGAGTTGATCAACGGCAAAAAAATTGCCGTGTACCACTGGGGGTTTCGCGGGCCGGTGGTATTGCTGGCGCATGGTTGGGAAAGCCATGCCGGTCGCTGGCGGAAAATAGCGCCGCCGCTGGTGCAGGCGGGTTACCAGGTGGTAGCTGTGGATGCGCCCGCGCACGGCCGCTCGTCGGGGCGCCATTTTACCATGCTACGTTATGCTGATGTGCTGCGCACGCTGACCCAGCGCTATGGCCCCTTCGATACGGTGATCGGCCACTCTGTGGGTGGCGCTGCCTGTATCTGGACCATGGGTACGCTGAGCCCGTCCCTGCTGCCCAAGCGCGCTGTGATCCTTGCGTCTTTCAGCTCGATGGCGTACGTCATGGACAATGCCCGCCGCTCTACCGGCGCCAGCGATACCATGATGGCGGCCATGGATGCTCACGTCGAACGCGCTACCGGCGCGCCGATCGCACAGTATTCCCTGACGCGGGTAGTGGAAAAATTGCAGGGTGTGGAAGCCTTGCTGGTGCATGACCGGCACGACCGCGTAACGACTTTCGATCAGAGCGAGGCGCTGCACAATGCATGGCGCGGATCACACCTGCTGGCGACGGAGGGTTTTGGTCACGGACTCACTGCTCCGGCGGTTGTCGATTCCGTACTCGAATTTATTGACCATGAAATTTACGTAAAGGAAAATTCCGCCGCCCGGTGATCTATCCCGTCCATCGGCCGTTGGTTTCCGGGCGACCGTTGGTTTCCGGGCGACCGTTGGTTCCCGGGCGACCGCGAGGGTCGCCCGTACGCCGTCTGCTGTTCTTGCAGTTCCCCGAACTTCCCTTACCTTTGTACCGCCCCGCCAGCAA
>CAYVDV010000589.1:0-2934 GCA_964450465.1 uncultured Saprospiraceae bacterium | reverse complement strand
CCGAGTGTGCCGTGATCGGGGTGGAAGAAGAGCTGAAAGGCCAGCAACCTGTGGGGTTTGTGGTGCTTAAGGCAGGCGTTGCACTAACCGAGGCCCAAATGGAAAAGGAACTGGTGCAAATGGTGCGCGAGCGCCTGGGCGCGATCGCCTGCTTTAAACGCGCAGTACTGGTGAAACGGCTGCCTAAGACCCGCTCGGGCAAGATCCTGCGGAAAGTAATGCGCAATATGGCCGACGGAAAGAACTTTGCTACCCCCAGCACGATTGAGGACCTTACGGTGCTGGATGAAATCCAGGATGTCATGAAAGATAAACAAGTAGGGCACGCCGGTATGGTTCAAACCGGAGACCGTTAATCCTCGCTTCAAGTTTTCGTTTTGATTTTAGTTGAATAAAGCCGCTGCGGGAAATGACCTGCGGCGGTTTTTTCATAACTAAATTAAAGCGATTTTTTTAACCGGAAGACCAGTAAATAAAATGTGCAACGCGATAAAATAGTTTAACAACAAGGCGGAGCGGATAACTTGAACTTTGTGCATCTTTGTCCGGTATCAATTCACTTTTTCTTCACTTAATGCCATTACAATCATGTTTATCGAAGCGCAAAAAGTACCCGGGCCGTCTGTTCTGAAGCCCAAACAACTTTTAGTAGCAGCCTTTGGCGGCGATGATGATGACGACAACGATTTCGACGATGATGCTCTTGAGGAAATGGATGAGGATTTAGACTGGGATGGAGATGACGAGCTTATGGAGGAGGACTTCATGGAACTTGATGAACTTGATGAAGACGACGAAGGGTATGAAGACGACTATTCGCATCTGGATGATGATGAAACAGACGACGGAGGCGCCGACTCAGATGACTAGCAGCCCCAATGCCTTGTCGGGATCATAAATAAATCAGGTTATGAATAATAGTTTAGGGTGGAAGTTCAGTGCGTTACTACTTGGCGGTTTACTAGCCTGGGCCGGCTGCGGTAACGATAGCGCTGTCCGGACCGATGCATCCGCTTTGCCCAAAAAGGATGGTATGATCCTGATCCCGGCCGGCACGCTCCACATGGGCGGCGATAATGAGCAGGCGGACCCGAACGAATTTCCCAAACACGATGTGGCGATCCGTGCCTTTTGGATGGATGAAACGGAAGTGACGAATGCCCAATTTGAGGCGTTCGTAAAGGCGACCGGGTATGTCACGGTGGCAGAGCGGCCGATCGACTGGGAAGCTATGAAAAAAGATCTTCCCCCGGACACCCCCAAGCCCCCGGACAGCATTTTGCAGCCGGGCGCGCTGGTGTTTCACGCCACCGATCAGCCGGTTCCGTTGAGCGATCCGTCCGTATGGTGGAAATGGACGAACGGCGCCAATTGGAGAAATCCCGAAGGCCCAGGATCTTCCATAGCGGATAGAATGAATCATCCGGTGGTGCAGATCGCCTGGGAAGATGCCGTGGCCTATGCCAAATGGGCAGGGAAACGCCTGCCGACCGAAGCGGAGTGGGAGTGGGCAGCCCGTGGCGGGCAGGCGGCTACCGTTTACCCCTGGGGAAACGATGATCCGGAGGGAGAAACACCCAAGGCCAATTTCTGGCAGGGGCTTTTCCCTTACCAGAACAGCCTGAAAGACGGATTTTTCACCACAGCCCCGGTAAAATCCTTCCCGCCCAACGGGTATGGCCTTTACGATATGGCCGGCAACGTTTGGGAATGGTGTTCCGACTGGTTTGATTTTGACTACTATAAAAATCCGGAAGCCGGCAAGGCCAACCCGCAGGGACCGGAACGCGCGTTTAATCCCTTTATGCCTTATCAGCAGGAAAAGGTGATGCGCGGCGGCTCTTTTCTGTGCAATGAGGATTATTGTTCCGGGTACCGGAATTCCCGCCGTATGGGTTCAAGTCCGGACACCGGATTGAACCACTCCGGCTTTCGTTGTGTGAAGGACAACTAGAATCCATACTATGGCGGCTGTACGGTATTCTTCCAATTGCATGGTCAGGCCGTGTGGGTTTTTCGCTGACGGATCAACCTTTCGCCATTGTGAGGCCTTCATGCGCCAAAACGATTTCTTCTATAGCCACATCGCTCGATTTGGCATCCATGCTGGTTCCGGTCACCTTTTTCGGAAAAGCATTTATCAATGTCCAGACAAACAGGGCGTTGCCGGTTTCATCAATTAGCGAGATCGTGACTGTTTTGCGGGCAATAACATTCATTTTTACCTGGCTGAAATAATCGAACAAGGCTGAATCGTCCTTGAACGTGCCCTTTTTCAGGGTAATATCGGAGGCCTTTTTCAGTCCGGGCATTTTGACGATGGAATATTCCGGGCTATTGCCGTTTCGGTATTCCATAACATCGTACTCGGTATCCAGTCCCGATGCTTCCTGAAAAGCAATTTCAGAATTATCGATCTTAAGGGAAAAGTGAAAACCAGGTAAGGGCCAAGGGGCACCTTGTGTATCGCTTAGATTATCTGCCATGAAATTGTTTTAATCTTTAACCAAGGTGAATTTTATCAATTAATTCGGTCCAGGTACTTAACAATCAGGATCCCTGCATTTTTTGTTGGAATGTGATCACGATAAATTCGGCCGGATGGGTAACGGCAATTTTTACGGTTATGCGCATGATGCCATCCAGGATATCAACGGGTGTCATGGTTGTACCCAGTCCTACGTCCACGCTGAATGCATCGGCGGGGGTGGCTCCTGCGAGTGCTCCGTTTTGCCAGACATTCGTCAGGAAATTGGTGATTATGGCCTGTACATTGGTCCAGGTAGCGGCGGTGTTCGGTGCGAAAACATAGGGTTCCGTTGCGTATTTGATCGATTGCTCAATAAAAATGACAGTACGGCGCACATGTATATACCGCCAGTCCTGGCTGTTGCCATCCAAGGTACGGGCGCCCCAGACCAGCACGCCTTTGCC
>CAYVDV010000588.1:0-2934 GCA_964450465.1 uncultured Saprospiraceae bacterium | reverse complement strand
TGATCGAACACAAACGTATCACCACCACACTGGCTAAAGCCAAAGCGCTGCGCCGTTATGTGGAGCCTTTGATCACCAAGGCCAAGGACAATACCACGCATTCCCGCCGTGTTGTTTTCAGCTACCTGCAAAACAAGGAAGCGATCAAAGAATTGTTCAGCACAGTAGCTGCCAAGGTTGGCGACCGCCCGGGTGGATATGTCCGCGTGATCAAACTCGGCTTCCGCCGGGGAGATGGCGCTGAAACTGCCTTGATCGAACTGGTTGACTTCAATGAAGTGTACAACCCGAACGCAGGCAAAGAGAAGAAAACCAAAAAAACGCGTCGTGGTGGCGTGAAAAAAGCCGCTGAAACGGCCACTGCTGCTACGGCTGTAGCCGCCGCAACGGAAGAAGTTGCTGAAGAAGTAGTGGAAACACCGGTGGAAGAAGTAACGGAAGAGATTACTGACACCGCTGCTGAAGAAGCCGCTCCGGAAACGACAGAAGAAGACACGAAAGAAGACGCTTAAAGCGCTTTTTACTTGCGAGAATAACGAGAGCGAAGCCTGTTTTACGGGCTTCGCTTTTTTTATGCCCCATTCGGGGCAGAGTCGATTGGTTCTCCGAAAAACTACTTCGACATTCGAAATTCATTGCCCTTCTTGTCCGAATAAGACACCCTCAGGCAGGCACAAAAAAAGGCGGAGCCGCTTGCGCGCCCCGCCTCCGTACTTGCTACTGCGTCATGGCATTACAAGTGTATGCGGTTCACCAAATTTTCAATGACATAGCGCTTCATACCGGTGTGCAGGTTTTCTACACGCGATTCGAGGCGTTTCATCAGGACGTTCACGAAGATGCCGAGCACGATCGCCAGGATGGTCGTGAAGAAGGCTGTGCCCAGGCTGTCGATCAGCGTCTGGATGTCGGCGCCGCTTATGGCGGCCTGTGTGGCTGCTTCTGCCGGGCCGGTGGGGGTGGCCATCGCCGTGGGTTGAGTTTTGCCCATGTTCAAGATGGCGGCGGCCATCCCCAGCACCGTACCCAGGAACCCGAAAGCGGGGATTAGGGTTTGACAGGTGTTAATCAGCCAGAATTCCTTTTCAACAGTTTTCCGATGCATATCGCTTACCGTTTCCACCATGGACAGCGATTCGGCCGATGAGTGGCTGGCGCGAAACTTGGTGGCTGCTTGTTTGATCAGGTCGGTCAGCAGTCCGGGGCCCAAATGACGCTCTACTTCAATGGTGTTCAGTTTGATCTGGTTTACATCTTCCGGGTAGAGCACGTACTGCTCAGTTTCCGGAAGCAGTTTGGCGGTATAGGCAAATTCCTCGCGCAGGATCTGCTTGTTCAACGTATTCATACCAAACAGGCAAATGAAAAAGCAAAAGAACGTGGCGGCCTGGATGAGCCCTTCCGGCATTTTACCGCCCAGGGCGAAAAAGAACGTTTCCAGGGAAGAGCCGTTCGGCGCGAACATGTAACCCGTTGTGGTGATCAGCATGACCAGCAGGGTGAGCCCCAGGCTCAGAGCGAGATGACTATTTTTCTGCGAAAACATATACGTTGGTGTGGTTGTGGACGCGGAATGCCGCGTTTGATCAAAAAATTTGGTGCATTGCTGGCGCTTGGGGCCGGTGGGGGGGATCAGTCCGTGTAACTGTCCCCCCACACCGCGAATACCGGATTATGGCATAACGAGCAGGCGGTGCTTACGGGGCGCCCCATTTCCCGGTGCGTTTTTGTTCGGGTTTAGGTGTTTGCACCGGTTGTTTGGCGGGCTCCTCCGAGGGATTAGTAGCCGTGGCGGGGGGCAGCGCAGATTTGAACAGGATGTCGGTGTTTGTCACAGTGAAGGTTCCGGCGCGTACCCAGTCCTCGCTGTCGGTGGCATAGGTGCCGAAGTTGCGGGTGGAGGTCCGGACGCCCGGTTGGATGATCTTTCCGAAGAGCGCGAACGGTTGGCCGCCCGTGGTCCGGCTGCGGCGCTTGATCCGCACCCAAACTTCGTAAGCGCCCGGCTGGATACTTACCTGATAAAAATAGTTCAGGCTTTTCTCGTACTGGAACTCGTCGTTTTGATACTTGCTGGCCCGGCTGGGCTTCCAGGTTTGGCTACCCTGGCGCAGCATGAACTCAACGGTTTGTTTCGCCAGCCCTTCTTGTTGCAGCAGCAGCGTTACGTCGCCTTTGGTTTGCTTCATCAGATCAACCGCAACAGGATCCTGCGGTGGACTGGGTGGCAACTGTTCGGCGGGCTTCGCTACGACCGGTTCCGGTTTGCTGACCGGTTTTTCCGGTTCGGGACTGGGTTTGGGCGCCGGGGCCGGTTTGTATTTTTCGGTACCCCGCAAGCCGTTATTGTAGTATTCCCGTTGTTGCGGTTTTTTAGCCACCGGTTGTTCCGGCTTATCCTCTTTGGCAGCGATGGGCGGCGGCGGCGTTGGCGGCGTGGTGCCGGACATGCGCGTGTTCAGAAAATTCAGGATGATGAACACACCCAGCGCTCCGGTAAGGATATCCAGCGCGGAGACAAACATGGGATTGAAACTTTTATTCGTCATGACTCGAAGTGTTGGGAGTGAAGACTGCGTTGCGGGCGGGAACAGGAACCGTTCGCCGGACCGCTGCGGGCGTATCCAGTTTGGCGTTGCACTGTATGCAGCGGAGGGCATGCGCCTCGTTCTCCTGCCGGCAATTCCAGCACTGGATTTTTCCGGTATCGGGCGCCGCTGCCGGCAAGGCCGTTTCCGGAAGTTTGAAGTTGCAGTGGCCACAGCGCGCCAGACCCGGCTGCGCCGTATGGCCGCAGTTTGGACAATGCATATTCGAGCGATAAGTGAGGAGTGAGGAACGATGAGCGGAAGGCTCGGGGGGGGCAGAAACGCAAAGGCGTTTGTTTTTAAACGATGCGCCGTTGCGTCTCTGCGATGGAAATTCAGGATTAAT
>CAYVDV010000587.1:0-2944 GCA_964450465.1 uncultured Saprospiraceae bacterium | reverse complement strand
CCGCGAAGGGATCAATCTGGATCGCATTTTCCGCTCGGCAAGCCGAATGTGATGTAAACTGCGAGATTTACCGGCTTCTCAGTACACGGCGGACGGTCCGCCCACGGTTAGTTTGGATGTCGAGATAGTACACCCCCGGGACAGAAGGCAGCAGTATGCGGGCCTCTGTTGCCTTTTGCACCATCTGGCCGGCTGTATTCCACACGTTCACCTGCTGCAATTGCACTCCTGCTGGCAATTCGAGCGTCACCCAACCATCAGTACTGAGCGTGGGCAAAACCTTTATTTCAGCCCGCGCAATATCCGCAGCAGAGAGCGGCGACACCGGGACATCATTCAATGCAGCCGACGCCACCAGGACAGGCGACCGGTCAGCGGCTTCAAACATCACCCGGAAACTGTCAATCTCCGGAGTGGACACCGAAAACATGGGCGCCATCCATTTGGGTGGCAGACTTTGATACCAAACCTTTGCAGCAACACTCAGCGTACCGGAATAGCCCTTTACCGGTATATGATAATGGATCACATCGGCCCCGGAGCCTTCTGCTCCACTGGCATCGCGGTTAAAATCCGGATCGATGACAGCCGCTCCTGCAATCCGGGTGGTGTCGTACACCGGGTCGTTTGCCGTAAACCCCTGAGGGACAAGCCGGTTGTCTTTCAATGCTTTATCACAACGCTCCAATACATTGGTAAATGCGCCGGTCACGTCACCAGGCACCAGTTCATAGATTTGAACCTGCGCATCGCTGTTCACGACGTTATAATGGGGCTCAAAGTTGGGATCTTCATCGGGCAGGCTAAAATCCGGATTGAAGCGCCCCGAGTGGAAAATGCTTTCCCCGGCTGCGTTTTTAACTTCCAGCTCAACCCAGGCACGACGGGAGGGATAACCGGAAGGGAATTTATGCCCAGCTTTGTTGATCAGGGTAAGATCAAAAACCGCCGTGTCTCCGTTCAGGACCCTGGGTTCCAGTTTGATATCAAGTGATTTTTGTTGCAGCATCCGCAGGGTCGAAGCAATAGTGCTGTCAAACTGTGCGGCTTCGGCCGGAATTTCCAGTGCAACGCGATTTTGTTTCAGGAGTTTCAGCATGGTCACATTTGCCCCTGCCAACTCGTGCAGGCCATAGGGGAACTGCGGTGTGAGAAACTGGTAATTGGCCGAAATAATGATCTCGTCCTGAATTTGCGGAATGTGGCACGCTTGGCAGGTAACATTGTCGTGGTCCTCATCGTAACGGCTGTTGAGCCATTCGTGATAGGTGGCCTGCTCCACAAAGGTCCCACCGGTTGGCTGCCCGGCGAGGTCTGCGGTTCCGGTGATCAGAGTATGGCAACCGGCACACAGGCCCGCATCGCTGATATGACCGCCAAAAAGCGGCGTTATACCAACGAAGTCGCGCATAGGCGGCACAAAAGGCACTTCGTACGGGCCATAGGCAATGCGGATATAGGCGGTATCGAAATACAGCGCCCCGGAGTTCAACTCGCCAAGCCGGTCGGGTGCCTGTGCATGGCAGATCTGACAGGTAACACCGTCCAGCCCCAACGTATCGGTGTATAATTCGGCAAGGGTATAAAACGCCTGATGCCGTTTCAATTTAGCCTGATAATGACCGGCCGGCGCATGACATGATGTACATTTGTCCTGGAGTTTGAGACTGTGTGCCGGGTTGACCAGGATCTCATGGGTAACTTTGGCACGCCAGAAAGGATCCCGTGCGGCATTTGCCATCATGGTGCCCCGCCAATCGTCATAAATATTCACATCTTCGCCGCTGGTGCTCACCATGGCAAAGCCATTCGGGTCATGCCCATGGCACCCACCGCAGGTTTTTGCCGTAGGAAACAGGATATTGGAATCAATCGGCAGCAGCCCGCCAAAGGCAAAACCGGCCTGTTGCTGCACAAAAGCCGAAGCTCCGGCCGGAGGCCTATGTCTGCGCAGCAGTTCCAGTTCATCTGGCGGATGAAAGCGCGGCGTTGTTTTTCGATACGGTAAACCTGCCAGGGCGGCTATAAAAAAAGGCAGACATGCGGCAAGCAGGAGCGTTTTGTTCATATTCCGGATTTGCAGGCAAAAATAGCGGAAGCGAACAGCGGTGCAAAGGAAGGATACCTGGTTTGTCAGAAGCTGCTTATTTTCACCTTTCTACAAAACAGCCCCTGGTTCAGGGACAATTAAAGTAAATACACGTGGCTGCAGGGCAAAAAAAATTCGGAACATTTGCTGGCGTATTCACACCCTCTCTCCTCACAATACTGGGCGTGATCATGTATCTGCGCCTGGGATGGGTGGTCGGAAATGCCGGTTTATGGGGCGGTGTTATCATCGTGCTGATCGCCCACGTTATTTCTGTCAGCACAGGTCTGAGCATTTCCTCCATAGCAACCGACAAAAAAATAGGCGCCGGTGGTGTGTATTACGTGCTTTCGCGCAGCCTCGGTCTGCCCATTGGCGGCGCCATCGGTCTGACCTTATTTGTAGGCACTGCCCTCAGCATCGCCCTGTATCTGGTGGGCTTTAGCGAAAGTTTTAACGGTTACCTGGGCTGGCAGCCTTCGATCAACGGGATCCGGATAAGCGGCAGCATTGCCTTGTTAACCCTGACGGTGCTTGCCTTCATCAGCACTTCAGTGGCCATTAAAACCCAGTATCTGATCCTGACCGCAATTGCCGTTTCCCTGGTTTCCATATTTTTGGGACATTCCGGCTTTGAGCCCGAAACCATTCCTTCCTTTGGCGGAGCGGAAAGTGCCCCTATGGAAACGGTTTTCGCGATCTTTTTCCCTGCCGTCACCGGTTTTACTGCAGGCATTGCCATGTCGGGTGATCTGAAAGACCCGAAAAAATCAATCCCAGTGGGTACGATAGGCGCCATTGCCACCGGGTTTGTCATCTACATGGGTCTGGTTGTTTACGTGGGCATCCATGTTC
>CAYVDV010000586.1:0-2958 GCA_964450465.1 uncultured Saprospiraceae bacterium | reverse complement strand
TCCGGGTTTCGCACGAAATACTCCACACCCTTGTCTTCAAACTTCGCAATATTTTCAATCGGCGGTTTACGGGGCTCGAAGCACCCGAGGCCGGCCGCGATAAAGATCACCGGAGCCACGTGTACCCGGCCTTTATCCGTAATGACCTTCCAGCGCCCATCGGCAAGTTTTTCCACTGTTTCGGTGCGTTCGCCCAGCGTAAAGCCGGGCTGAAACGGTTCAATTTGCTTCAGCAGGTTCTGTACAAGATCACCTGCGAGAATACTGGGGAGCCCCGGGATGTCATAAATCGGTTTTTTCGGATAAATTTCCGTCAACTGTCCTCCGGGCTGGGACAATACATCGATCAGATGACAGCGCATTTTCAGGAGACCGGCTTCAAAAACGGCAAACAGCCCTACCGGGCCTGCGCCGATGATCAGGATATCGGTCTCGATGAATTTTTGATCCATGGAATGCGTAAACGAAGAAATCATGTGTTGCTAAACAATAAATTACCGGCGTAGTTTGCCGGACCTGCCGGTAGTTTTCCGGGAAAACTGCGCAGGATTGGGTGTACGGAACATTTTAATCCCGGGATTTGGTGGTTTCAGCACAGAGGACGGCGCTTAATGTCCCTGAAAGGCGGCTTTGCGTTTTTCCAAAAAAGCAGCTGCGCCTTCCCGGAAATCCTCGGTAGCGCAGCAAGCGCCAAAGGTTTCCACTTCCCGGGCATACCCATCTGTTCCGGGTTCAAAAAAAGCATTTACGCATTCGATCACTTTTGAAATGGCCACCGGAGCTTTGGAGGCAATTTTGGCCAGGTATTCTTTGGCCTTCTGCACTTCTTCGCCAGCGGGTACCACACAGTTGGCCAGACCAAGCCGGTAGGCTTCGGCGGCATCGATCATATCGGCTGTCATCAGGAGTTCCAATGCCTTGCCTTTGCCGATGTATTGAATCAGGCGTTGCGTACCGCCATAACCGGGGATCAGACCGAGGTTGACTTCGGGTTGGCCAAAGCGGGCTTTTTCACCGGCTACCCGTAAGTGACAGGCCATTGCCAGTTCGCAACCGCCGCCCAGCGCAAAACCATTTACAGCGGCAATGACCGGTTTCGGGAACTGTTCAATCAAGGCAAACACCTCCTGGCCCCGGCGGGCAAATGCTGCGCCCTGGGCTGCATCCAGACCCTTGAATTCCGTGATATCGGCCCCGGCCACGAATGCCTTTTCGCCGGCCCCGGTCAATACTACCCCGTGCAGGCCGCTCATTTTCGGGCCGGCTTCGCCAAAAAAGTGCTTCAGTTCGAGAATGGTTTGGGTATTCAGGGCATTGAGGGCTTTTTCCCGGTTAATGGTGATTACGGCGATTCCGTCGCTAAAATCAATGTTCAGATTTTCGTACTGCATACTCAAAATGCTTGATTTGATGACCTGATTTTGGGGCTTGGTTTCGATATGTTTTCTGAAAACAGGCGGTTTAATCCACTTTCAGGACTTCAATTTCTTCCGATTTCCACTGAACGGCCTTGTCCAGGCCATAGTTCATCAGGCGGTTGTGGTAAAAGTACAGCACCCGGAAGTTGGAGGAAATAATTCCGCCGTCTTTACTAAAGCCCAGGGGCTTTTCTGTGTGGTAAACACCCAGTTTTTTAATGCCATGGCGCACGACGTCCGAGGCCGGCTGGTGAATTTCAGGGGATAATTTGATCAGGCCCTGTTGTTCCCATTCAAACAAGCGGGTCTGCATTTGTTCGAGCACTTCAACCACGGCGTCAAATGGAAATTTATAGTCATCCGGAGGGAGGCGGAGGATGCCAAACAAATCGAGTTTGGGGTTTTGGTGCACCAGCATCTCAAACACCGCATAGGCGATCAGATGGCTGGTAAGGACCACGTTTTCTACTTTGTAGCGCCCGGCAATTTCCTCCGCAAGGAGGCGGGTATATTCACTCTCCCGTTGCCTGTCCTCATTTACTGCATTATTTGCCATGAAGTATTCGCGGATATCAATCTCTTTGCCGTAGCGGTCAAAACTGCGCCCCTGTGCATCGACAAAGTTGCCCATGACATCCATGGGTTTGCCTACGCTCAGTGTAATATCGCTGGTAGTGGAGAAAAACCGCCAAATAAAGCGCAGCCAGCTGCGTACACTGTAGCTGTCGTCGCGCAAGCGCAAATATTGTTCTTTGCCGGTGTAACGCAGGTGCTGTTCAATGAGAAACGGCGCTTCCAGGACAAAGTGGTAGCCAATGATCATGGGTACGATAAAAACCTTTTGGCCCACGCCTTCGCCCTGACACATGGCGCGTTGGGCTTCAACCGCAGTTCCAAGCAATCCCATTTTAATCTCCGATTCCAGCGCCCCGGAACGGGAGCGCGTGCCTCCCGGGAAAAAAAGGCTGTTGACCCCCCGCTGGATACTCAGCATGCTCATGGTCTTCAGCGTTTCGAGGTATATTTCATTCTTTTTTCGCCGGTCAACCCGGTAGGCGCCCAGGCGATTCATGAAATAGGCAGCCGGCCCGAAATTGTACAGGTTTAGCCCTGCTCCATAGGAAAACGAGGGGAGGCCCATGATTTGGTCCATGGCATAGCCCACCATAATGGAGTCGAGATTGCTCGAGTGCGTGGGAACCACTACAACGGTTCCGTACCGGAACAAATGGCGTACGGTTTCGACATCGCCGACAACATTAAGGCGTTCGTACAACTGGCGTTTTCCCCGCCATACACTGGCAATGCTTTTGCCTACCGCCGCATTGAGCAAGCGGTCGAACATGACGGTGAGAAAACGCTGGGCAAACCGGAAGGTCGGGATTTTAAACGTACCGACGATTTCCTCGGCATACCGGTGTATAATCTTGCGGAGGATGTCTTCCGCAACCGCCTGGGCTTCTGGGTCGTCCCGGTCCAGGGATTTCTTAATCAGCCGCTTGCTGATTTTGTTCCAGAAGGTCCGGTCGTTGGGTGGATC
>CAYVDV010000585.1:0-2958 GCA_964450465.1 uncultured Saprospiraceae bacterium | reverse complement strand
ACGGGATTGCCATTGCCAAAGGAAATGGAATTGATCAGTGCGCCGCTGTTGAAGAACCAATGGTCGCCACTTGATGGGCCGTTGGTCGCCCAAAAACCGGTACCACCAGCATTGGGCCACAGGCAGGGATCGCCGAGCACCACCGTTTCATCACCGGTCGCCGTAGGCGGGCAATCATAAAAGGCATAGGCAATACCTGGTGCAGTTGTTGGGTCGGGGTCCATGAACATCTGATCGCCATTGTGGTCGATAAAAATGGAGTCTCCCAAACAAAGAAAGATCGTATCGAGGTCGATATCGTTACTTTGTCCAATAAACTGCCCAAGGGTAAAGGTACCTGCCGAACAGGCAGCATCCGCAGCGCCCGGAGATGCAGGCGTGCTTATGGTTTTAGGGCTTAATGAAATGAGTTTTGGAACCTGGGCGTGTAGAAGTGTTGCCGATAGGCAAACGAGCAGGGGGATTAGAAGTTTGTGCATGCGTACAAAATTTGCAATGGTTAATGGATATGTTCAGCACGGGATTGTGTTGCAAAGAGATACAAAGCTGTCCTATTTTGCTGTTTTCCAGCTCAGTTTTAACAGTTGAAAAAACGGATTATGTCAGTATTGCATACGGTTTCAGGAGAAGTGGACGCAAAATTAGACAAACGCCGCACATCCGGACCTATCGCAGCTGGAATAAATATTTGTATTTTTAGCTTATTGGTGGGATTGCGGCTAAACGCGCTCTTAACCTTTTTTATTGCGGGGATCAATTGTCCCACACCTTGCCTTGCAGGATTACCGTCTCCACCGGGTCGCTGCCAAAGCTGTAGGGGATATGTGCTATCGAAGGTATTGGTTTGGTAATGAACACGTTGGCTTTCTTTCCTACGGCAATGCTACCATATTCTGTTTCCTGTTCCATAGCGCGGGCCCCGTTTAAGGTGGCGGCATTGATCGCTTCTTCCGGCAACATTTTCATGTTGATGCAGGCCAGGGACACCACAAATGCCATTCTGCCGGAAGGAGCAGAGCCGGGGTTGTAGTCGGTGGCCAGTACAACCGGAAGTCCGGCATCGATCATTCTCCGCGCCGGAGCGTAGGGTATTCCCAGGAAAAACGAGCATCCCGGAAGGAGTGTCGGCATCGTATGACTTTGGCGCAAAGCCTGAATCTCCGCATCGCCCGTGTATTCAAGGTGGTCGACGGAAATCGCGTGGTTTGCCACCCCGACTTGTACGCCTCCGGAGTAATCCAGTTCATTGGCATGGATCTTTGGTTTTAGCCCATATTGCCAACCCGCCTGCAGGATGCGCTCGGTTTCCTCCACGGTGAAAAAACCCCGGTCGCAAAAGACATCGCAATAGTCTGCGAGACCTTCTTCCGCAACTTTGGGGAGCATTTGCTGAACCACCAGATCTACATATTCTTTGCGGCGGTGTTTGTAATTCGTCGGAATGGCGTGGGCTCCCAGAAAGGTCGCTTTGATCGGAATCGGGCTGACGGCTTTCAAACGGCGAATCACCCGCAACATTTTTAATTCGCTCTCCACCGTCAAGCCATAGCCGCTCTTGATCTCGATAGCACCGGTGCCGTACCTGATGACTTCCTGCAGGCGCCGCCAGGCGCTTGCAAATAAATTTTCTTCCGAAGTGAGTTGCAGACGCTGGGCAGAATTGAGGATTCCCCCGCCGCGGCGTGCGATCTCTTCATACGATAATCCCTGTATCCGGTACACAAACTCCTCCTCCCGGCTGGCTGCAAATACAATATGGGTGTGGGAGTCGCACCAGGATGGCAAAACCATTCTGCCGCTGGCATCCAGAATTTTGTCGGCCCGTTCGGGGCATTTTTCCATGGGGCCAAAGGCGGCGATCCGGTCCTGTTCCAGCAGTAAATATGCCTGGTTAATTTGGGGTAGTTCGGCCATTTCTGCTCCTTTGGCGATTTGCCGTGGAGTGGTTTCTGCTTGTATCAGTGTTTGAATGTTGCGGATGAGTAAACTCGGCATGCCAATTTTGAATTGAACGTTACGGTTTTGGCAGGGAGCGGACAGGTCAGCCCAGGCTAAAATTACCACATCCGTTGCCATACAAAAATCACTCCGGCAAAACTATGTACTTTTGGCGTCCCGTTTCAACTTCACCTGTAACTGAACCGTTTCGTATGGGCAAAATCCTGGGCATCTCCCTCCTTTCCCTGTTATTTTGGGCTTCCTGCCAGTCGGAAACGAAATGCCGATACAAGCCGGAGCCGATTTTTTCTGCCGGACTGCCGCACATTGTGCAGTATAATTTTGAAAAACAGGGTACGCAATCGCTGGAAAGCATGCTGCTCGATACGAATGTCCTGCTCGAAATAAGTCAGGATGTTTGCAATGCAACGCGGCAGGAATACCGTTTTACCGTGCAGGGCGACTTTTCCCGTTACCCGGATTCCCTTTGGTTGAAAGAAGCCGTTCGGCAACTGGTTTTTTTAAGCAGTTTCTCCCCGCAACAGGCTCCGCTAAAAGCCTGGGCGGATGTTCTGGAAGAACGGCGCACGGGGATGCGTCTCGGTGAAGATGCGGAAATTCAGCCCGGCGTTCAGGCCAGAATTGACCGGGTAATCAGTCCGGAGCAAAGCACGCTGGTGCTTGTGTTGTCGCAATAAGTAGTGGACTCCTGTCCCTGCATCCGATCATTGCGAAATATCAGGACTTTTTCGCTTTCCACCGGACCCGGGCCAGCAATGCGCCCCACAACTGATTAATATCCGGTGAAATATGGAGATACAGAACCAGAGAAGTAAAGAGCAGGGCGAAAAGACCGGAGCGGAACAAAATATTCAGCAGTGCAGAAGAAGAATGCGGAACCAGGCTGAGCGCCAGTAGACTTACAATAGCCAGGCCGATAACCCATAGCGTTTTCCAGGAAAACGGTTGCATGTGGAATTTTTTCCAGACCAGAAACAAGTTGAACAGGTTGTAGCAACT
>CAYVDV010000584.1:0-2960 GCA_964450465.1 uncultured Saprospiraceae bacterium | reverse complement strand
AGCCCGGTCGCCAGATCAAGCAGGTTACCGTTACGGCTAATACCAACCCAACCGACACCCACCTGGAGATTACCGGGGAAGTACGCGGAAAAGAACAACCGGTTTCGAAAGGACACTAATTGTCCCGAGCGACCGAAAAATTAGTACCTGATGACAAGAGCCATGCCTTACCGGGCGTGGCTCTTGTCATTTTAGAGGGAAAGGTGCCTTGTTGTTTCAGTAAACTGCTACCAAAATCCAGTTTGCCAGAAATGAAAAGTAAAAAAGGCCACCGAAACGGCAGCCTTACGGTAGTCCCGACGGGAATCGAACCCATATCAAAGGTTTAGGAAACCTCTATTCTATCCATTGAACTACGGGACCTTCAAGTAACAATTTCGAAGGGGAACGCAAAAATAAGACCTTCCGTTCAATTTATCCCAACATCCTTCCCCGCGGCCCTAATTCAATGATCTGCAAGTCCCGGATCGTCCCGGAGTCCAGCACAAATCGCATCAGGGTTTTGATCTGGTGCCAACCTTCATTGCCACATGCGCCGGGATTGAGGTGTAAAAAGTCCAGTTGCTTGTCGGGAATCACCTTGAGGATATGCGAATGCCCGCAAATAAAGAGTCCGTGGCGTGGCGGGTCGGCTTGCAGGATTTTCCTGACCCTGGGGTTGTAACGCCCGGGATAGCCTCCGATATGGGTCATAAACACCGGCACCCCTTCACACACAAAGCGCAGGTCGAGCGGCATTTCCGCCTGGATGCGGGCATCATCGATATTGCCATATACCCCGCGAAGGGGCTTGAAAGCGCGCAAACGATCCACGACAGCTATGCTGCCAAAATCACCGGCATGCCATACTTCATCGCAGCCTGCGAAGTGTTCGAAAATACGCTCGTCCAGAAAGGAATGCGTATCGGAAAGGAGACCAATTTTTTTCATCTGTTCAAAACGTCACTCCACCATAAGATTACAACCCCGCATTTCAGCAGCATCCAGGCGGCCCAACACCTCGAAGGTACCATCCGGGTAAACTTTGCCTACATCTTCCGTGGCGATAAAGCTACAGGTATCCATATTAGCCAGGTCGATAAAATGCAGGATGCCGGATCGCCCCGGCGCTGCCGGACAAAAAGGATCGTTGATCTCGCGCGTATGCGCCTGCAGGGTCGGCGCCGGCGTAAAAACGGCGCCCTGCCCGCGAACGGGCCTGCTGTATGCCTGGGAGAATAATTCCGTCATGCCGTACTCGCTGTGAATTCCGGAAACCTGAAAGGCTTCACACAAGGCAGCATGCAATTCATCCCGGGTCATTTCATGCCGCCTGCCTTTCATGCCGCCAGTTTCCATGATTGTTACCCCGGACAAATCCATCGGGCTGAATTCCGCAAAGTCAAGCAAGGCAAAACTCACGCCAAGTAAAAGGGTCGGAATGCCTTTATCCCGGCATTCCAACAGGCGCTGGCGCAGTGCATCGAGATCATGAAGAAAAAATCCGCTCTGCGGATAGGGTGAACAGCGGATAAAATAGTCCGCCATTGCAACCAGGGAAGATCCCGTGCGTTCCAGGTAAGAAGGCAGCAAGGCCAGTACACACCACTCCGATGGATCACCGTAGAAAACCCGGAAGCCCCGGCGCGTGTTATCCAGGTAAAAGGACAGATCGCGCGCCAAATGCTGTGCGGGCACCTGCCCCGTAGTGCTGCTGCTGCTGAATACCGTCTCCGGCTGCCATTTCCCGGTTTGGATCGCGTATTGCTTAAACAGCGAAACCGGCAAAAAGGGAATATCGGCAATCCGGCCAACGGATTCCGGCTGGCGGCCCAGCAGTTGCAGATAACGCGCATACAATGCATTGCCGGCTGCCTGATACCGGAATAGCTCCAAAGCGACAGCCTCGAAGCGTTGCGGAATCAATTCCGCTATTTTTAACAATAAATCCTGGCGATCCGATGTTTGCATTGCGCTGGGAACCCGCTAAATTGGGCACAAAATACAACCGTATGAAAAATTTAACCTGGACAATAAGCGCACTCTTGCTCGGCGGCTTCGCTGTGCTGCAATTTTGTGTCAAACCGCCGGACTATCCCGACGAGCCGGTCATCACCTTTGAGCGCTTGTCCAAAAATACCATGCTCCAATCCACCTTCGGCCAGGATAGTGTTACCATTACCTTCTCGTTTACCGATGGCGACGGCGACCTGGGCTTCGATGACGATCAGGAAAGTATTTTTATTATCGACGGCCGTGATTCTTTCCAGAAGCCGTCCTACCGGATACCCTATATCGAACAACAGGGCGCCGGGAACGGGATTTCCGGGGAGATTTCCATTGTCGTGCCAACGACCTGCTGCATCTATCCGCCGCCGCTCCCCCCCTGCGATACCCTCAACGCACCGCAAATGCTGGATACGGTGTTCTATTTACTCCAGATCAAGGACCGCGCCGGACACCTGAGCAACCAGATTCAGACCGATCCGATTACCCTGATCTGTAAGAGGTTTTAAGACATATCGGGGATTTCCTCCGATTTGAAAAAACTGAAATAGGTTTTGCCGTAGTTCCGGACGTCAAAAAGCCGGGGATGATTTACAAAATCGTGGTTGGGATTGTGTTCCAGCACGAGCCACCCGTCCGGGCGGAGCAGTTTTTTTTCGAAAATCCTGTCGGGAATAATATCGATCGTAGGCAGCGCATAAGGCGGGCCTGCGAAGATATAATCGTATTGTTCGGAGGTAAAATCAATAAACCGGAAAACATCCATGTGATAAATCCGGATGAAGGATTCAATGTTTAATTGCTGCGCAATTTTGCGGACAAACTGCACGCAAGCCGGAAATTTATCCACATAAGTGGCATCGGTACAGCCCCTGGAAATAAACTCGTAACAGTGATTTCCGGTGCCGCCAAACAAGTCGAGCATTTTGGTTTCCTCAAAATCGAGATGATTGTTCAGAATATTGAACAAAGCT
>CAYVDV010000583.1:1121-2971 GCA_964450465.1 uncultured Saprospiraceae bacterium | reverse complement strand
CGCAGTATATCTACCTGTCCACACCGGAGGAACTGCCTTTCCCTGTAACGATACGCGATGGCTCGGGGAAAATACTAACCACAATTGAAATTAGTCGCAGCCAGCCTTTTCGCTACGATCTCGGGGATACATACAGCCAGATTATTGTGCCTGAAATTCTGCTGCATAAGGCCATTGATGCGCATGGGCTGGAAATGCGGGCGCCCAAACCATTCTATGCGAATTTTCGTACCCATTCGGCGGCCGGCAATGACGCCTGCCAGATTACCTGCAAAGGGAATGCCGCACTGGGTCGCACCTTTCGGATCGCACATATCTTCCAACGTTTCGATAAAACCGGACAGCGCTCGAATTGCGTAGGGGTGATGGCTACGGAAGACTCTACGGTGGTACGGTTTTCCGGCTACAATCCGATCACGCTTTTTAAAATCGGGTTTGCAGAAAAAGAGGCAAAAGGTCCTATTGAGGTGCTCCTGAATCGCGGGGAGTGCGTCGTTTTTGCCCAGCATGTTCATTTTCGGGACTCAGACCAGCCGACGAACGGTTTTATGGGCGCTTTGCTGGAGGCTTCCCGGCCTGTGGCCGTGAATAGCGGCTCCTGGATGGGCGCCCCGGTGGTATACGAGGCCAATGATATCGGCATCGATCAGGTCATTCCACTCGAACGGATTGGCAAGGAATACGTTTTACTGCGCGGAATGGGCCCAACCACGCTCGAACATCCCCTTCTGATCGCGCACTACAATGGAACAAAAGTCTGGTTCAATGGCGATACCATTCCTGCTGCCGTGCTGAAGGCGGGGGAGTATATGGTCGTGCCGGCCTATGTCTTCACAAAGGCCGGGAATTTGTACATCCATGCTTCCGAGCCGCTGTTCGTGTACCAAATGGCGGGCGGAGTTGCAACCACGAATGCGCAATTGAAGACAGCAAGCCTGGTGTGCGTTCCGCCGCTAAATTGCGGTATATCCTACAACTTTGGTCCGGTGCCTGTGCCGACCCGCATTGGAAACCTGCGCTTTGATGCCAGTTTGTCGATTGTGGCCCTTCGCGATTCGGCAGTTACTTTGTGGGTTGACGGCAAAGAAGTGCTGCTTGATGTGCCGGATGCGGTGCAGGGTAACCCGGACTTTGTGACCTACCGGCAGCAAAATTTCTTTGAGCATACCCATCCCCCGGGAAGTCTTGAAGTGCGCTCGACGGGGCCTGTACAGGTGATTTTGGTGGAACGTATTAAAGAAGCAAGCTTTGCAGCCTTTTACTCGGGCTTTGAAGTCCGGCACCCGGAAATTAAGATCAAGCACGTTGGAGATGGAATTTGCCCGGACACTTTGCTGGCCAGTGGTTTTTTTGATGGCGTGGAGTGGATCTATGAAGATTCCATCCTGCAACTTGGCCCGGATACGATGTTCGTGGTTTCAGCTCCGGGACCTTATGTAGCCGCCGGATACATTGGCGGGTGTTATTCGACGGCTCTGGTCTATGACACCATTTTTGTACCCCTGAATGCCCCCGAATTTCTTTATACTGCACATACGCCTTCCTGTTTTGGGGTTGCCGATGGGCAAATCGTTATCGGTACGCCAAATGGCGGGGTGCCGCCTTATACCTATTCCATCGACTTTGGTCAGCACCTCTATACGGATGGCGTTTTTGACAGCATACGCTCCGGGCTCTACAAACTGATCGTGCGCGATTCTATCGGCTGTTATAACCGGCCGGTCAATCTAAATCTCCAGCAACCCGACAGTTTTTACGTAAATCTGCTCACCTGGCGGATAAAACCGCCCCTGCAGTCAGGTGATCTGGCAGTGCTTGATGCCTTGCCCAGCCATGACATAGTGCAAACC
>CAYVDV010000583.1:0-1111 GCA_964450465.1 uncultured Saprospiraceae bacterium | reverse complement strand
CGACCCGTAGATAGTACCCTGTGTGCCGATTGCCTGCAATACGCGTTTCGGCCCGAGGTGTCAACCTGGGTTTCGGTCACGGTTGTTGATGCTGATGGTTGCATGGCATCGGACAGTGTTCTGTTGCTCGTTGACCCGCATATTTATGTTCCCAATGCAATTGCTCCGGGTTCGGGTCAGGGGAACGACCGTTTTATGTTATTCAGCAAGGAGCCGCATCCGATCCACTGGCTTAAACTGTACGATCGCTGGGGCATGCCGGTATTTGAACAGCGCGACTTGTTTACAAATGATTCGGATCGGGGCTGGGATGGCATGATCCGTGGCAAACAAGCGCAGCCGGGGATATACGTTTTTCAGGCAGAGGTGGAAATCGAACCGGGGCGAACAACTATTTTGCACGGGGATGTATTGGTCAGCTGGTAGCAGGCAGGGAATTGACGATTTTGGCTAAACCATATTTTCTTCCCGTTCAGCAACAATTTACTGGAGTAGAGCCGCTTGACTTGCTTATTTTTAGAGTTGAAAAACTGCGCTGCCCATGCAAATGTCCCGACTTGCCTTGGTGCTTTTGGCTGGATTCTGCTCCCTGACTGCCAGCCTTCATGCCCAACTCGATACCATTCATTGGTTACCGCCCATGCATGCCCGCTCCGAATGGGGGCCACAGTATTTGTATCTTTCCACGCCGGAAGAACAGGCATTCCCGGTCAGCATTCGGGATGGAGCAGGAAAATTAGTGGCAACTGCAACGATCAGCAATGCGGAACCGTTTCGACTGGACCTGGGCGCTTTTCCCGGAACTCCGGTTCTGGTGCCCGAATCTGATTTGCATAAACCCCTGCAAGGCAGGGGTCTGGTAATCGATGGACCTAAAAAATTTTATGCCTATTTCCGGGTGCATGCCAACTCCGGATTCCATGCAGGCGACCTGACCTGTAAAGGCAGGGCGGCGCTGGGAACTGAATTCCGGATCGGCCATGTATTGCAGGAAGTGGATGACGGGAGCCGGCGCGCCAACTTTGTCGGCGTCATGGCCACAGAAGATTCTACCCGGGTGTCGTTTTCCGATTTTGACCCGGGCGTCGATTTCCAGGTGGATGGCAAAAGC
>CAYVDV010000582.1:0-2973 GCA_964450465.1 uncultured Saprospiraceae bacterium | reverse complement strand
GCGCACGTACGAAGCAGAGGACGGCTGTGGTAATACCGCACAATGCGTACAAACCATAAACGTCGATGACCAGGAGCCACCGACGATCACCTGTCCACCGGCCAACTTGACTTTTGAATGTGCAGCTGGATTTAATTATGCAGCCGAAATACTTACCTGGATCAGTTCAGCCACCGCAGCAGATAATTGTAATCCCAATGTGGCAATTACGACAAACTACGATGGCAGTAGTGTACCGCCGCTGAGCTGTGACCAGTCCAATGGATTGCTCATAACCTTTACGGCGACCGACGATTGCGATAACAGCACGCAGTGTACCCGGTCTGTCTATTTGACGGATAACAACCCGCCGGCCCTGAGCAATATTCCGGCAGATATCGCGGTCACTTGTGAAAACCAGATCCCTGCTCCGGGCACTCCCACAGCAGAGGACGATTGCGATCCCGGCGTAAGCGTTAATTATTTGGGTGAAACCATTCAAAACAATGGCCTTACCATTATTCGCACCTGGGAGGCCACAGACGCCTGTGGTAATATGGTTTCCGCTTCGCAAACCATAACAATTAATGACGACCTTCTTGCCAGCGTAGCGGTTACCAATGTGCTGTGTAACGGCAGTGCTACCGGTTCCATTGACCTGACTGTCAGCGGGGGAACACCGTCCTATACTTATATCTGGTCGCATGGCTTTATGGGTGAAGACCCTGCCGGCCTTGTTGTGGGTCAATATTCCGTGACGGCTACCGACGCCAACGGTTGCTCTATTACGGCAGAAGCAAGCGTTACAGAACCATCCCCGCTAAGTTTATCAGGTTTGGTAATTACTACCGCCTGCAGCGGCGCCTCCAATGGAGCCATTGATTTAACCGTAACGGGCGGAACCCCGGATTATAGTTTTATCTGGTCCAATGGCGCTAATGTCGAAGACCTGGATAGTCTGAGTGCAGGAACATATACGGTTACGGTTACTGACAACAACGGTTGTACCGCTGTTTTAACCGAGACTATAACCCAGCCCTCCAACCTGGAAGTAAACGGAACAGCTACGGGTGTAAGTTGCTTTGGCCAATCGGATGGTGAAATTGAACTCACCATTAGTGGTGGAACACCTGATTATACGTTCAATTGGTCCAATAACAGTGCTGCACAAAATCAAACAGGCCTGCCAGCAGGAACCTATTTTGTCACGGTTACCGATGCAAACGCTTGCACAGCTGTTGCGTTTTTTGAACTGACCCAGCCCGCTCAAATTACAGGTACCACCACTACCTTACCGGTAACCTGTTTCGGCGGCGCAGACGGCGAGATCGATCTGACTATTAGCGGAGGCATACCGGATTATGTCGTTACCTGGTCGAATGGCGTAACGGCCGAAGATCTTTCCGGCCTGGCGGCGGGAACCTATACTGCCACAATTACAGACAATACCAGCTGCAGCGGCACTGTGGTCGCAGTAGTTATCCAGCCGACCGCTATACTACTGTCAACAGTGGTCACGGACGTCGCCTGTGCCGGCGGCGCAAACGGAGCCATCAATCTCACGGTGGTTGGCGGAACGCCCGGGTACACTTTCCTTTGGAATACCGGTGAAACCACCGAGGATATTTCCGGCCTGATGACCGGTGACTACTCGGTTGTCGTGACGGATGCCAATGAATGTGTGGTTGAAACCAGCGCTTATGTCAACGAACCGACTCCCGTATCTGCAACGGCCAGCGTTACGAATGTGGCCTGCAATGGCGGCGCAAACGGTGCGATCAGCCTGTCGGTGAGCGGCGGAACACCGGGTTATACCTTCGATTGGGCCCATTTGAACGGTCCAAATAACCCGCAAAACGTTAGTAACCTCAACGCAGGGACCTATTTCGTTACGATTAGCGACAGCAGAGGCTGTGCCACTGAACTGGAAGTGCTGGTAGAAGAAGCCTCCTCGATTGTACTGGCCTTTACCAGTGTGAATGCGACCTGCTTTGGCGCCCAAAACGGTTCGATTGACCTGACGGTAAATGGCGGTACACCGGGCTACAGTTACCAATGGACGGGGGGCTTTACCGGGCAGGACCCGGCCGGGCTTGGCGCGGGTACCTACACCGTGACCGTGACCGATGCCGCGGGTTGTACCAAATCATCCTCCACTACCGTTGGCCAACCAGCGGCTATTACCCTGTCCGCACAGACGATTCCAGTCGCCTGTTTTGGCGGTTCCGATGGCGCGATCAATTTGAGCGTTGCCGGCGGCACCCCCAATTACAATTATTCATGGTCAAACGGCGGTGATAATCAGGATATTAACGGACTCAACGCGGGTACGTATTTTGTAACGGTCACAGATGCCAACGGATGCACCAAAACCGGCAGCGCTACGGTGAATCAACCGCCGGCCCTCAATTTGAGCGCAGTAATTGGAAATGTTACCTGCTTTAACGGCAATAACGGTTCTGTAAACCTGTCGGTTTCCGGGGGTACCCCGGGTTATTCCTACCTGTGGTCAGGCGGGCAAAATACCCAGGATCTCAACAACCTGTTTGCCGGTGTTTATACGGTCACGGTTACCGATAACAACAGCTGCCCGGCGGAATTCACGGCGACCGTTGGCCAACCGCTTGCCCTGGAACTCAGTGCAACAACTGAACCGGTAGTGTCCTGTATCGGTGGAAGTAGCGGCGCCATTGATCTGAGTGTTTCCGGTGGCACACCGGGATATACGTACAACTGGTCCAACCTGCCCGGTGCGAACAATCCGCAGGATCAATCCGGCTTATCTGCCGGAACCTATGTGGTCACGGTATCCGATGCTCAGGGTTGTACTAAAGTGCTGACCGTTACCGTGCCGCAAATTTCCGATGTGGAAGTTGTGGTGGATATCACCAATGCCACCTGTACCGGAAGCAATGATGGTGCAATAGATCTGTCTGTTGGCGGTGGACTTGCGCCTTATACGGTCGATTGGGCCCATATTTCCGGTACCGATAA
>CAYVDV010000581.1:0-2987 GCA_964450465.1 uncultured Saprospiraceae bacterium | reverse complement strand
GTGTAAAAATTTGAAAGCGGGAGGTTTTTTTGTGCTCGATTTTTTTAATTCAAAGTGGGTACGTCAAAACCTTATTCCCCATGAAGTTAAGGTGCTGGATGGTATTGAGTTCCATGTTCGGAAAACAGTTCGCGGAAACCGGGTGTATAAACGGGTTGATTTCATAACTGGAGGGCGCAGGTTCACCTTCCGGGAACGTGTCCGGCTGTTTACCCTGGAAGATTTCAAAAATTTATTTCATGCAGCCGGTCTGAACTTGCAGCACGCATACGGTGATTATTCACTGCTGCCGTTCAATCCGAAGGGCTCCAGCCGGCTTATTCTGATTGCACAAAAACCGGTTTAACATGAGTTGGTGGAATGCGCTGGATCTTGCAGTTTTTCATTGGGTTAATGCCACAACAGCTAACCCGGTGTTCGATGCTTTTTTGCCTTTGTGCCGGGAAAAGTGGTTATGGGCGCCGCTGTATTTGTTTATCGTTGCGTTTGTACTGCAGAATTTCGGGTTGCGCAGGGGGGGGCTGTTTTTGGCCGGGTTGGTATTGGCGGTAGGCTTATCCGATTTTACCAGCAGTACCCTGATCAAAAAAAATGTGCAACGCCTCCGCCCTTGTAACGATCCGGAGATCAGGGAACTGGTGGTTCAGCGTGCGCCTTGTGGCAGTGGTTACAGTTTTACATCCTCGCACGCCGCCAACCATTTTGCGGCAGCGGTCTATCTGAGTTTGATATTGGGCGCTTTGTCGAGCCGCATAAAACCTGTTTTGCTGTGCTGGGCTGGCGGGATTGCCTACGCGCAGGTGTATGTGGGGGTGCATTATCCGGGGGATGTGCTTGCCGGCGGCTTGCTGGGGGCGCTTATCGGGTGGTGGACGGCGACCACCTTCCGGCGATGGGCATGGGTGCCTGGACCTGTAAAATAAGTGCTCTGATAAACAACAGGAGTCATCCCGAATTCGGGATGACTCCTGTTTCGCACTTGAATTGCCTGCTTAGTGCCTTGGCGCTGTGATTCTTTGCGCGAGGTCGATAACACGGCCGATAATGGTGAAATCCGGAACAGTTAATTTCTCATTCTGATCCTCATCTTCCTGTGCCAGTACCGTTTGGGCCGACTTCAAGGGTTGTTGTTGTGCAGCAGTATGATTGGAATAGGCTGCATGTAAGTTGACGAAAGTGAAGGAAAAAATACTCAGGGCAATAAGCCCAATGAGCAAATACCTGGGAAGACGTTTTTGTTTCATGGCTTCTCTTTTTTTCGACCCCCGAAAGTAATCGGTTGCCTGCGGATTTCCATATTATTCCGACAAAAGAATTCCCTATACTGACAAATGACTGTTGAAAAAGGTTGCAGGTATCCGTGTGTTTTTTTTGAATTAGGACGAAAAAATGGAAATTCAGTTCCCCTTTGCCTGGTTTATTGGGTTCGTACAAAGAATAAACCCGGACGGTATTACACCGACCGGGTTCGTATCGTCAAACCAAAAATCAATCAGTTTATTGTTTCAGGCCACCTTTGCCGGCCGGAACGCTTTCCTGAGCATCAGCAGGCGGAGCCTTTACTTCACCTTTGATGGTCAACATACGGGTTTCCGTAGCTTCATTGGTCGTGATGGTCACGGTTTTAGTGAAGGCACCCACGCGTTGCGTGTCGTAGCGTACTTCAACCACGTTGCTTTCGCCCGGCATGATGGGTTCTTTCGGATAGGTCGGAACCGTGCAGCCGCAGGAGCCTTTGGCCGTTTTGATGATCAGGGGCTCGTTGCCGGTGTTCGTGAATTTGAACTTGCGAAGCGGTTCGCCGCCTTTATCGATGGTACCATAGTCAATGGTGGTAACGTCAAAGGTCATGACCGGGCCGCTTTGTGTTTGAGCGGTAGCATAGAATGCGCCTACGAGTGCAAAGGCGAGGATGGCGAGGACTTTTTTCATCAGAATAGAATAGTTTGTGAATGTAAAAATCTGTTCTTGCTTGTTGTTGGGACAAAAGTAGGGCCATCTGCACAGCCCCCAAATAGCTGCGCTGTTAATGATGTCCAAACAAAAGCAAATCCTTTTTTAAGATGGGTTGAAAACCGGGAATTCAGTACCGGGTGGCGAAAACCTGCTCGTAAATCCGCTGTAAAAAGCGTTTTTCTTCGATGATGATCTGGCCTTGCCCCTGCAATTGCTGCTCAAAGGGAATATCAGTTTGGTGGCTTGTTTTCAGCCCATGGGGCAGGCCGATGGTAATGGTGTATTTGTTGTCTTTAGGGATCAGGGATTTGGAAACCACATAACCTTGCAGGGTGCCATATTCGAAGTAGGGATAAGCGTCCAGTTTGATTATCACTTTTTGGCTTTCCTTTATTTTTCCCGTACTTGCGGCGGAGAGGTACATTCTTCCGATGATATTGTCGGACTTCGGAGGAATGATGGTCAGCACCTGATCGCCTCGCCGGATAAATTGTTTATTCGTTAAGGCGCCGGGGGGCAGGGTCACCTGCCCGTCGATGGGTGCGGTCAGCAGATAGTTTTGTTTCCAAACATCCAGGCTTACCCGGAGTGTATTAAGGCTTCGGCGCAGGCGGCTGGCCAGGGTGGCTTCATCAGCCCGCTCACCGAAAGAGACCTCATTGCGATTTTTACGGAGGTTAAGGATTTCGTTTTGCTTGCGATAGATGCTTTCCTGGAGTGCATCGATTTGCCGTTCCAGATCATCCAGTCCCTGGCGCTCCTTTTCCAGGTCGACCCGGGAAATCAGGCCCGCGTCGTACAATTCCTGCTGCTTCCGATAGGATTCTTTTGCGGTGCTTAACTGGAGCTGCAGTCTGCGGGTGGCTTTTTGATCGACGCCGATGCTCTTGTTAAGTTTGTCTATTTGCCGGCTGATCGAACCGACGCTCTGCTGAACAGAGGAACTTTTGTCTTCTTTCCCAAAACGGTAATTTGTGACATCCTGGACGAAAGCAGCGTAATCTGCCTGCAATTCTCCGAGTTCCAGATTT
>CAYVDV010000580.1:0-2997 GCA_964450465.1 uncultured Saprospiraceae bacterium | reverse complement strand
TAATTCATATTGCTGCGCACCAGCGTGATATACTGCCAGCAAGCATGGGGGTTCATATCGGCCGTGACCGATACCAGCAGGTTATCATCCTGGCTGATCCCGGAAGAGATTTTTTTGGTTTTGGGATTGAACCGGACCCAAAACGCGCGATTGGTGCTGCAGTTTTCCTGCTTGGTCATCAGGATCTCCGAGCCTCCGAAGTTTGCAGGCACCGGCGCCGGGCGGAAGTAGAAACTCACGGAAAAGTCGCTGGTGGTGAACACATCGCTCAGCGGGCCGACAAAAAAGATCGCATCGCCGTCGCCATCAAAGGTGATGGCCGAGTCCCGTACGCCGCACACACAGGAGGCGTCGCCGATCAGTGCGCCGCTTGAGCCATTTCCGCTTTCGTCAGTGCCTTTGCACTCGGAAAAGGAAAAATAGGCTACCAACTTTTCGTTGATATTTTGGGCCGGGAGCGTGGAATAAAGACCCAGAAGAAGCAAAAGAGAAAAAAGTCGCATTTGTATTCCGATTTTTTTAGGAAAAATAAACGCCGGCAAAAGGGGTAAAGTATGCCAATGGAGGTATTCGGGTATTTAACGGATGCATTAAAGTTGAAAATGGACAAGATCTGCAAATTGCTGGAGGCGCTGCCGGATCAGCTCCGGTGTCAGCTCCTGCAGCCGCTCCACGCTGAATTTCTCCACGCAGAAGGAAGCCATGGTCGAGCCATAGATCACCGCCCGGCGCATGTTGGGCATCGTGATGTCTCCGGTTTTAGCCAGCCAGCCCATAAAGCCGCCGGCAAAGGTATCTCCGGCGCCGGTAGGGTCCGTCACTTCAGCCAGCGGAAGAGCCGGTGCAAAAAACACCTGGTCTTCATGAAACAGCAATGCGCCGTGTTCGCCTTTTTTGATCACCAGAAATTTCGGTCCCATGGCGTGAATGACCCGCGCAGCTTTTACCAGCGAGTGCTCGCCCGACAACTGCCGGGCTTCCTCGTCGTTGATCGTCAGTACATCCACTTTTTTCATGACCTCCAACAGGTCCGGCATGGCGGTATTCATCCAGAAGTTCATGGTGTCCATCGCAATGAGTTTGGGCCGGCGTTTCAACTGCTCCAGTACGCGCAACTGCACCCTGGGCGTCAGATTGCCGAGCATCAAAAATTCCGCATGCTGGTAGGTCACCGGCAGTATGGGGTCGAAATCGGCCAGCACGTTTAACTGGGTATCCAGCGTATCCCGGGTGTTCAGGTCGCGGTAATACTTCCCGGCCCAAAAAAACGACTTCTCGTCCGGCTTGATCTGCAAGCCTTCCAAATCAACACCATTCGCTCTCAGATATTCCAGCATTTCCTCCGGAAAATCACCGCCCACCACGGATACGATGCGTACCGGCTTGACGAAATAGGAGGCGGCCAGTGAAATATAGGTACACGCCCCGCCAATAACCCGCTCGGCGCGCCCAAATGGTGTTTCAATATCATCGAAGGCGACAGTGCCTACAGCTACCAGACTCATAACGTTGTTTTTCTTGTTGACGGTTAATTTTGGTTTGCCGGGAAAGCGCGCAAAGATGCGGCTTTCCAAGTGAACCAAAAAGCCATACCCTCCGTACCAGATGGAATGCCCTGAAAAACAAAAAAGGCCACTGCGGTTTGCAGTGACCTTTCAGCGCCTCATCAAGGACTTGAACCTTGGACCTACGGATTAACAGTCCGCCGCTCTAACCGACTGAGCTAATGAGGCTTCTTTCAAAAGCGGGGCAAAGGTATGTCGAGTTTCAGGCAAAAACAATATCCGGAATAAAAAAATTTCACAGCGAACCCGGAAATTGCAGCGTTCAAGCATTTACACCATGTCCACCTTCCTTTCAATTGCCGCTGAAGTACGCGCTGCCCTGGAGGCCGGCCAGCCCGTAGTAGCCCTGGAAAGCACCATCATTGCCCACGGTATGCCCTACCCTAAAAACCTGGAAACCGCCCTGCGCGTGGAGCAGACCGTGCGCGAAGCCGGCGCGGTGCCCGCTACCTGCGCCCTGCTGGGCGGCCGCCTGAAAGCCGGGCTTAACCCGGCAGAAATCGAACAACTGGCCAGACAGGGCGGCAGCGTGCCCAAAGCCAGCCGACGCGATATCCCCTACCTGCTGAGCCAGGGGCTCGACGGCGCCACCACTGTGGCGTCCACGATGATCATTGCCCATCTGGCCGGCATCCGGATCTTCGCCACCGGAGGTATCGGGGGCGTACACCGCGGCGCTGCTGCCAGCATGGATATTTCAGCCGACCTGCAGGAACTGGCCCATACCCCCGTAGCCGTGGTGTGCGCAGGCGCCAAAAGTATCCTCGACCTGGGTCTGACGCTGGAGTACCTCGAAACCTTCGGCGTGCCGGTACTGGGCTACCAAACAGCCGAATTCCCGGCTTTCTACACCCGCAGCAGCGGATTTAGCGTCGACTACCGGATGGACAGTCCCGAAGCGATCGCCCGCCTCCTGCAGACAAAATGGGCCCTCGGGCTGAACGGTGGCGTCGTAGTCGCCAACCCGGTGCCTGAACAATACCAAATGGAACCAGCCGTCATGGAAAAGGCCATCGCCGAAGCGTTGGCAGAAGCAGACCGAAAACACATCAAAGGAAAAGCCATTACGCCATTCCTTTTATCCCGCCTCGAACAACTCACCGGGGGGGAAAGCCTGGCGGCAAACATCGAACTGGTGTGCAATAATGCACGGCTGGCTGCGGAGATTGCCAGGGCATACGCGCTGCCAGGCATGCCGGGTTGAGCCTGCCTATTCCCGGGACAACCCTCCATTAGTATCCCGAACACTGCGCTACCAGCTGGCGCAAGAGAGTAGAACCAAATGCACTGCAAAATACCCTAAATAGTCAGGCGCTCCATCACCTCCATGCATGCGCGCCCGTTGTGATAAGGGCCTTTCCAGAACCCAGCCTTATCCTCTCCGGACATCGGCTGATGCTGCGCAGCTACCCCCCAAATCCATTCCCCCTGG
>CAYVDV010000579.1:0-3007 GCA_964450465.1 uncultured Saprospiraceae bacterium | reverse complement strand
GTGGTTGCTGATCGCAACACCAATTTTGATTCTCATTGGAAATTTATAAGCACATAAAAGGCAAGAGAAGCCATATCCAAACGGTACACAAAACGGAAATGCACAAAAACACAACTGTATTCAGCAAAACAAAACACGGGAAAACCCTGCTGATCTATTTCTTGTTTCTGTTCTTTTTCACGGCCTGCAAGGGGCAGGAAAAAACGAATGTGCCCGCGCCAGGCGCCGGGGAATCAACCCCGGATGCGTATGATCCAGCGCTGATTTTGGATATAAACCCCCGGAAAAAACCGGACTCTGACATACAAGTGGCGGAATATGTACGCAGGATCTTTCAGGACAAAAATGGAAACCTATGGTTTGGATCCAATGCGTATGGGGCTTGTCGTTACGATGGGGCGTCGTTTGCCTGTTTCTCCACGAAGGAAGGGTTAAGCGGCATGCAGGTAACCGGGATCATGGAAGACAAAACAGGGAATCTGTGGTTTTCCACCAACGGCGGCGTGTCGAAATACGATGGAAAATCCTTTACCCGCTTTTCTGAAAAGGACGGCTTGCGCGACAATTCGGTTTGGTGCATATTTCAGGACAGCAAGGGAACAATCTGGGCGGGAACACTAAAGGGGGCTTGCCGGTATGACGGCACAAAATTCACCCCCTTTCCCCTCCCTCCTTCGGAGGTCAAAAACCCGGTTTCCAACTTCTCACCCGAAACGGTCTGGTGTATTGCGGAAGATAAAATGGGCAATCTCTGGTTTGGTACCGATGGCAATGGCGTGTGTATGTACGATGGAAAATCATTTCGCTATCTCACAAAGAATGACGGGCTTTGTGATAACAATGTCGCCTGCATCGTAACAGACAAACAGGGAAATATGTGGTTCGGTACCATGTCCGGAGGGCTGAGCCGCTATGACGGGAAATCATTTACCAACTTTACAGCAAATGATCGCATTGGCGGCAATGAGGTCTGGAATGTATATGAAGATAAAAGCGGAAATATTTGGTTCTCCTCGGAAGGGTACGGTGTTTATCGCTTTGACGGACGGTCGCTGCGCAATTTCAGTCAGGAAGAAGGGCTTGCTGTTCGCGCAGTACAGAGCATTTATGAAGACAGGGAAGGGCGGCTTTGGGTAGGCGGCGGCGGCGGACTCTATCGCTTTGACGGGAAGTCCTTTATTAATGTCAGGCGGAGCGGGCCCTGGAAATAGGTGCCATCAAAAATATATGGAAAAGATTGCCATTACTTTGGGTTTTTAAATGACAAGGGAGAGCAGGTTATATTCGTTCAGTGTTTTGAGAAATCACTTGAACACGGGGATGAAAGTTGCGTATGTTTTTTATTCACCCCGATGATTTTTGCAATGGTGTTTTTAGGGTCAACATCAATTTACAAACGAAGCAATATTTCGGTTTCGCGTGGAATCCCTGTGCTTAATACAACCTTGTTCCTTTAACTATTAGTTTTTAAACAAATACCTGCAGCGCTATCCGCCGAACACAAAAAATTCTGCGTAAAATCTGCGCATTTTTTTCTGTGTAACATCTGCGCGAAATACAAACTACCATCTGTGCGAAATACAAATTACCATCTGCGCGAAATAGAACACCCCCTCTGCGCGAAATCGGCATCGCTCTTCGCGCGAGATGTTACGCAGAACAGTCCCTGGATAACACAGGAACTATTCTGCGCAACATCCGTGCGAAACCGCCAGATCAGGCCCGGTCGAAGCGGTCGAGGTTCATCACCTTGTCCCATGCCGCCACGAAGTCCTGTACAAACTTCTCCTGTGCGTCCGCAAAGGCGTACACTTCTGCGAGGGCCCGGAGCTCCGAGTTCGAACCAAAGATAAGATCGACGCGGGTGCCGGTCCACTTGATCGCGCCGGTAGCGCGGTCGCGTCCTTCAAACAGGTCCTGAGCGTCCGAGGTTGCCTTCCAGGTCGTGCCCAGATCGAGCAGGTTGACGAAGAAGTCGTTGGTGAGCGCTTCCGGGCGTTTGGTAAACACGCCGTGTTTGGACTGATCGAAGTTGGTGTTCAGCACACGCATGCCGCCTACGAGCACCGTCATTTCCGGTGCGGTCAGCGTCATCAGTTGTGCCTTGTCCACCAGCATCTCTTCCGCCGGCACCGTGTATTGGGTCTTCTTGTAGTTGCGGAATCCGTCGGCAAAGGGCTCGAGAACGGCAAAGGATTCCACATCGGTTTGTTCTTGCGAAGCATCGGCACGACCCGGGGTGAACGGCACCTTCACGTCATGACCGGCATTTTTTGCGGCCTGTTCAATGCCTGCACATCCGCCCAAAACGATCAGGTCGGCCAGGGAAACCTTTTTGCCGCCGGACTGCGCGTTGTTGAACTCCGACTGGATGCCTTCGAGCGTCTTGAGCACTTTCGCCAGTTGCGCCGGGTTGTTGACTTCCCAGTCTTTCTGCGGAGCCAGGCGAATGCGGGCGCCGTTTGCGCCGCCGCGCTTATCGGAACCCCGGAAAGTGGAAGCCGAAGCCCATGCGGTGGATACCAGTTGAGATACCGTGAGCCCGGAGGCGAGGATCTTGCCCTTCAGGGCAGCGATATCCTGTGCGTCAATCACTTTATGCGTAACAGCCGGGATGGGGTCTTGCCAGATCAGTTCTTCGGCGGGTACTTCCGGGCCGAGATAGCGGGCGCGCGGGCCCATGTCGCGGTGCGTCAGCTTGAACCAGGCCCGGGCGAAGGCGTCGGCGAACTCATCCGGATTTTCATAGAAACGCCGGGAGATCTTTTCATAGGCAGGGTCGAAGCGCAAAGCGAGGTCTGTGGTGAGCATGAACGGCGCATGGCGCTTGGCGGGGTCGTGCGCATCCGGTACGGTACCGGCGCCGGCATTTCCCTTCGGTTTCCACTGATGCACGCCGGCCGGGCTCTTGGTCAGTTCCCATTCGAAGCCGAACAGGTTTTCGAAGAAGTTGTTGCTCCACTTCGTCGGCGTGGTGGTCCAGGCGCCTTCGAGGCCGCTGGTGATC
>CAYVDV010000578.1:0-3016 GCA_964450465.1 uncultured Saprospiraceae bacterium | reverse complement strand
GTAAGGAGATTGGACCGTTTCCATTTGAGTGCTTTTACGGTATCCAGGTCAACCTCCCGCTCCCCGTTCTTCTTATACAAATGAAACAAATGCCCCAATTCTTCATTGCTATACCCCTGATCTGCCGCATCCAGAAAGCGCATGACCTGTTTGCCCAGTTTTTGCCGGCAGGCCTCCACAATATCCCATGGGATCCGGTTCCAGGGGTCATCCTTCTCGTCTTCCTCAAAATAAACAGGCTCCAATACGACCTTGCGTGTTTTTTTGGACTTCCCCAGCCATTTTCCCAATTTTCCGGACAGCGTTTCTTCGCCCAACTCGACTTCGATCAACACATCCGGCTCCGGCACTTCAACCATGTCCGGCAAGGTTCGCAACCAAACCCTGTAGGCTATTCCAATCAGGTAGTTGCATACTTTTTCTGTGGTGATACTTTTATGCTTTATGCAGATCTGCTCCCAGAAAATGCTCAGCGTCTCCAGCCAAATATCCTCAATGTCATCCCTATTGGCCTTCCATTTTCTCAGACAGGCGATTACCAACCGCTTGCAGTTTTTCTCCAGGCATTTAATTGCCCGGGAGTGTTGCTTTTCATTCCCACTGCACAGCTCGGCTGCTATCGATTCGCTCGAACAATCACTCAGGGCGGTAGCCGGAATTGGTTGGTCCATGAAATGGTCAATCGTTTTATACGTCGAATCAAAAATACGCAATCACTACGCATGGTGTGCCGGTTTATCCATTATTTTACCTGTCAGGGAACCCTTCAAAGGCGCTTCCTTTAGGTTAAAATCGCGTTTCCCGGCTATAAGTAAACTTCAATCCATGTTTTTTTTCGCGTACAGCCCCTCGCTAATCCCACACCCATTCTACACCCCCAAATACCACCACCCCGGCCCCTGGCTCATAATAACGCCCGGCAGCTGCATTTATTCGCACGTTATTGAAATAGGGTGTGCCGGAAAGATTATCGAGCCCGATAAACCACTCCATCCGGCCGAAAGGGAAAAGGCGGGTATAGCCGGCGCGGCCCTGCAATAAAACAGAAGGCGCTATTGCAACTGTATTACCATCGTCGGCATAATACCGGCCGGTGTGCCGAAGCTGCACGAAGGAAAAAAAGCCGCTTTCATGCCGGTATCTGCATTCGAGCATACCCCATTGCTGTGGCAGGCCGGGCAAGCGGCGACCGGAAAAATCGCCGGCGGGCGTTTGGTATTGCCGGTACCGGAAATCGGCCAGAGTATAGTTCACATGTACGTCCAGTCCCTGGATTACCCGCCAATGCAAGGCCAGCTCCAGACCCTGCCGCAAGGTTTGCCCGGCATTGCGGTAGAAACTTCGGCCCGGCATGCCGGGCAATTCATACGGGCTGAGTTCATCCCGGGAGAATACGCGGAAAAGCACCAGTTCCCAAGCCAGCCCCTTCGGCATTTGCCCACGCAAACCGGTTTCCAGAGACCAACTGCGCTGGGCATTCAGGTCGGGATTGAATCCTCCGGCACCTGCAGGGTTGTTGCTGAGTTCATTCAGGGTGGGGGTCTCAAAATTAGTCGTCGCATTAGCGTACGCAGATAGACCCGAACGAAAGCGCCACACTACCCCACCCCAGGGGCTGGCCCGATGGTAACTGATCTGACCCGACTGCAGCCCATCGGCAGTATAAAAATCATTTACGGCCAGTTGGACCACATCGAGCCGGGCGCCGGCGCTGAGTGCCCAATCCGGTGCAGGTTTCCATTCCGCAAGGGCATACGTACCCGCACTGCTGTAGGTTTCCCGCTGGTCCAGGTTTTGATTGCCGCGTTGCCCATCGAGGTTGTCGTAGCGCTGCCGGTCGTCGGACTGGCGGTCCAGGTCAAAACCCGCTGCCAGGCGCCAGCGATCGAAAGTCCGTTCATACTGCCCGCCGCCGCCGCTAAACCAACGCTGAAAGCGCACCTGGCCGCCATTCTGGAAGGGCAGGCGGTTTTCAAAATCGCGCCAGGTAGAATACGCGCGAAGGCGCAGCCGCTGCCGGTGCGCCCATTGTTTTTCATAGACAACCCCTACCCTGCCCTGTTGCACCGATTCACCCGCCTGGAAACGGATGTTGCCGGGATTAGCCACCCGGCGATCGGTTTCCACCTGGGCCAGGGTGAGCGCGCCGGGGTCGTCGGCACGCGGACTGCCGGCATAGTTCAGGAGGATGTTTAGCCGGGCAGAAGAGTCCGGCCGCCAGGTCCACTTACCATTGGCCAGGGTACTGCGCAAGGCTGCATGTTCGCGATACCCGTCCAGGCCCAGATGGGTGAGCGCGAGCCGGAAAGCGCTCTTGCCCAGGGAAGCACCGCCGCTGGCATGCAACTGGCGGAAACCATAACTTCCGCTGCTGAGGCGTATCCGGGCAATTGCAGCTTCCGGCGCCGGCTCGGTTTGCAGACTTAGCACCCCGCCCGAAGCATTGCCATACAGTCCGCCGGAGGTCCCGCGCAGGACCTCCATCCGGTCCACCACTGCCAGGTCCAGATTATCCACCTGCGCCTGCCCGTCAGGCGCCGATTCGGGAATGTCATCGAGCAACAGTTTGATGCCCCGGATACCAAAAGCCGCCCTGGCCCCAAAACCACGGATGGCAATGCGGAGATCCTGGGCGAAATTGGCGTCGTTGAGCACAAATACGCCCGGCACGGAGGCCAGGCTTTCCTGCAGCGTCAGTTGTGGCTGCGCTTGCCGTATGCGGTCCTGCTCCAGAACAGTTACGGCCAACGCGCTGTTCCGGGCTTGGACGGGAAGGCGCGTGGCAGAAATTGTCACCCCCCGGAGCGTGTCCAGACGGGTGCTGTCTGCCTGTGCAAAAAGACAAGAAGGTGCCAGCAATACTAAAAACAGGATTTGTTTCACAGGGCGCAAGATAAGGTGAACGGTAATGCAGAATTACTTGCACCGGTTTTAATACCTTTCAGCCCCCCAAACAGAACCTTACTCGATAACTACCGTCCGCGCCACGTTCCAGTCATCGCCCCGCAACACCAGC
>CAYVDV010000577.1:769-3036 GCA_964450465.1 uncultured Saprospiraceae bacterium | reverse complement strand
GCAGGAATCGGTCTCAGTGCGTGCGTTCTTCGTATTCTGCCACGATCACATTCGGATCATCCAGCAGGACTTGTTCGCTTGCAGAAAGGTCAAGGTCGTTGACAATCCGGTCCCGCGTGGGTATAAACAGCAGGAAGATGCCGAGGCCGGCGACGGCGACGGCCAGCAGCAGCAAATACCGGCTGGTGAAAAAGAAGATCCCCGCCAACAGAACGCCACCTTCCAGCAAGGCACAGCGCAGGATAAATGCCACCCGGTAGGCGCTCATTTTTGCCTTGATGCCGGTTTGCTCCCGGGCGGCCAGGATGCGGTACCGCCCCAGAAAGTACCCTGTAGCAAGCAATACCAATACCAGCATAGGAATACGGATCGTCATACCATCGTCGGGAAGCACATCGCCCTTTTGTGGGGGGAGCAGATAAAAAACAGTCAATCCGATCAGCTGCCCGACCAGCAAGCCGAAGTAAATTAATTGCAGTGATTTCAGATACTGCCCGAAATTTTGACGAATGGTAGCCATGGACGAGTCGGTGATTTTTCCCGTGGAAAGATAGGCGATTTGCTAAAATTATTCGTACTACGACAATTGTCGTAAAAAAAATTGGATTTACGACAATTGTCGTAGATATTTGCCGTTGTATCTGTAAGACATTGCTATATACCCTGGACAAGCGGGCGATTAAAATTTTAAAGAGGAAGACCATGGCAAAAGAAACGTATCAACCCAGCGAAGCCGAACTGGAGATCCTGAACCTGATCTGGAGTTTGGAACCGGTGTCGGTAAAAGACGTGCATGCGCGTATTGCGGCTATCCGTGAGGTAGGGTACACGACCATCCTGAAACAAATGCAGCGGCTTACGGAGAAAGGGGTTTTGGAAAAAACGGTTGTCAACGGCATACACCTGTACACCAGCACGGTGCGCGCTTCGGATGTAAAACAACAACTTGTTGACAAGGTATTGCACACGGCTTTTGGCGGCTCTGCACTGGATATGATGATGCATGCTCTGGGTCGTGAAAATGTTTCCCCGGAAGAACTGCGGGCAATCAAAGCATGGCTGGACCAACAAACATAACCTATGGAACCTTTTTTTGATCTTCAAAACCCCGTATTGGCTGCTCTGGGTCTTATGGTGGCGCATTCTGTCTGGCAAATCACCCTGCTCTATTTACTGTATCGCCTTGCGGCACGGCTTTGGGGGCGCCATAGTGCGCTGATGTACTGGACCGCTCTTTCGGCGATGGCCGGAGCGGCGGTTTGGGCCGCCCTTACCTTTGCCAGCGAATGGCGACATTATTCGGCGTTGGCCGATGATCTGGCTCTGGCGCCCCTGCTGCCGGCTGTGGCTCCTGCGACTTTCCAGGTTGATGCCTTCCCGGTTGTGGGGGCAATCGCAAAACCGCTTCCCTGGCACAGGGTCCTGCTTCACACATTGGAAACGTATGCCGCGCTGCTGGGCTGGCTATGGAGCCTGGGCGCCCTGGTATTTGCGCTGCGTATGCTGGGCGGTTATGCCCTTAGCCGGCGGATGCGCCGGGTGGGTGTATCGCCTGTTGTGGAAGAGTGGCAGCAGAAATGCCGGCGTTGGAGCCGGGCGCTGGGCATACGCCGGCCGGTGCAATGGCTGGAGTCGGTACGGGTGTCTGAGCCGCTCACACTCGGCTATTGGAAACCGGTTGTGTTGTTTCCGGCCGGACTTCTGCTCCAACTGACGCCGGAGCAGGTGGAAGTGCTGCTCTTGCATGAATTAGCGCATATCCGGCGGCACGACTATGTGGTCAACCTCGTTCAAATGGCGCTGGAGACCTGTTTTTTTTATCACCCGCTCTTTTGGCGCCTCTCGAAGGAAGCTCGGCGCCAGCGCGAATTCTGCTGCGATGACATGGTGTTGCGGCGCCATCCGGACCGCCTGAATTATGCCAAAACCCTGACCCAACTTCAAATTTCATCTGTTCACCTTCAAAACCCTGTTGCTATGCATGCTATTGGTAAAAGTGCTTTTGCACAACGCATTCTCCGTATTGCCGGAGTTGATCCGGAACGCCAGCCCCGTTCAGCCTGGACGCCCCTGCTGTTTACACTTCTCCTGACGGGTGTTGCGCTCAGTTGGTCTGCCTTTACCCCGCTCCGTCCGGCCAGTGCCGCTGAACTTGTCCTGGCACAGCCTGAGCATCACCCTGCCAATGCCCCTGCCTTGCAGGCGCCGGCGGATCAAACAAAACTTGCTGAAGCGCTGCCGGAAGTACCGGACGCCAACGCACTTCT
>CAYVDV010000577.1:0-759 GCA_964450465.1 uncultured Saprospiraceae bacterium | reverse complement strand
CCGTCCCCGATACAATCTCCCCCTCTGTTGTAGCAGTGGAGGTGAATAAAATGAATGTCTTTTATATCGGTATCGACAACCCGATCACGGTTGCTGTGCCGGGATATTCCTGCGAGCAACTGACGGTCCGGTTGGACGGCGAAGGCAAACTGATCCCCCAGGGCGACTGCCAGTATATCGTCAATGTCAGTCGCCCCGGCAATGTGGACATCGCCATTGCAACGACAGCAAACGGCCGGGAGCAACAGCTCGGGGTAAAAACATTCCGGGTAAAACGGATCCCCGATCCGGTGGTCGTGTTTGACCGTTCGGCGTCAAATATTATTCGCCAGGAGGACTTGGGCTCGTTTTTCAGCCGGCCCCTGGAAGCGTGGATGCAAAACTTTGATTTTGACGCTTCCTGCGAGGTAAAGCAATTCACCGTTGCCTGCCGGCCGCCGATGGGAGACGTAATCGAGTTTCCTGTCCAGGGGAATCAAATACCTGCCGAGCGGCTGGAGTATATAAAATCAATGCCCGCCCGTTCCGCGATTTATATCCTGGATGTCAAGGGGAAATGCCCCGGTGATGCCGCCTGGCGAAATCTGAATGATATGGTGTTCAAGGTAGTGGAATAGGGATTTATTGCATGACCGGCAGTTGTTTCAGCAGCGGTGAAGTTTCCTGATACAGTGATTCCAGGGCGAAGCGGGTAAAGGCTCCCGGCTCATCGAGCATGCGCTGCATCAGTTCCATTTGTGGCTCGCTGTCGGCTGGCAT
>CAYVDV010000576.1:0-3040 GCA_964450465.1 uncultured Saprospiraceae bacterium | reverse complement strand
TCGTTGACTTCAAAAAATCGGAAAAACTGATCGAAAACTTCGGCCTGGAGGAAGATCTGTTCTCCGATAACGGACAAGGTTTCGATGCCAAGGCAGGGGATGGCATTTATACGTCCACAAAATCCTACCCGCATACGCAGGAAATTCCGTTTGAAGGGATTGGGCGGGTAAGGTCTGCGGTGAATAAAATCGTCAGACACAGCCGTTTTCAATATAAGGAACAATTGTATTCCTTGATTGGAGCGCAATCTGAAGACGCCAGTATTAAGATCTCAGGCCCATCTATTGAAATTGAGGTTGAATGCGATGCCGAACGCTGCGATTGTCCAAGCCAATGCCTTTGTGTGGCCTGTGATATGGGGTGGACCTCCTGGTGCATTGATTGGAAAAATTGCCATATCAAAGTCGGTCTAAAATGGTGATCTTGGAGAAGCGCAAGTGATATCATACCCGGCGGAATGTAGTTTGCAGAAAACTGGTGGTCGAAAACCGTAGAACAACTTGCTAAACCTGGCGGAAAGTGGTTTGCGGAAAACTGGAAGCGGCTTGTCACGAATGGAATCATTATGTTCACAAACCACTTTCCGCCGGGTTTATTCAACAGACCCTTGACTTTCTTCAAAATAAATTCTGTATGAAAAGAAATCTATCTACACTATTCTGTATCCCAATCCTCTTTCTCATCTCCTGCGAAATGAACGTAGTAGAACTCCCCTGTATCTTCGGTAAATGGAAGGTCCGTCAATTGTACGCGCAAGACGGTGCCGAAATTGACTCCGTCCGATTATCCCCCAATCTTCTGATCACACCCGGCCTTAAGATCGACTTCCAAAAAAGCGACAAAGCCTACTTTTCCCTGCCGCAATCCGTTGCCCTGGATTTTAAGTACAGCGATAAAGGATTCCGTTTTTTTACGGATTCAGGGGAAATCCAGGCGAAAGACATATCGGTGGAAAACGATACGATGACCATGCGCATCAATGGTAATCAACTCGTATTTACCAGGCTGCTATCCGGACCGGCAGTTCAGTAAAATTGTAGAACAACCATCGTATAGTTAACCAAACTACTCTGCTTGCAATCATGGCTCTACCTTCATACAAAGCGCGCTACACCGTCGCCGGCTTTTTCCTGATCACGATTGCCTTGAAAAAAGATCTGTTCATCTATCTGTTCGACAACCTGGGAATAGCTCCCGAGATAGGAGAGCAGCTCAGCACGATCATGCACAACGGCTTGCTGATCGCCTTTGTAGTTTGGGCGATCAGCCGGTACCGCTTGCAACAGCTGTCCGGGATTGGCCGTGTCATCCCCGCCGAGGCGCATCTGGCCATTTATCCGCTGGCGATCATCCTGCTTTTGGGTTCGGGAAACATTATGGAATTACGCACCGTGCCCGGTTTGGAAGTCGCACTGTTTTTTATCGCCGCAATGGCCATTGGCTTCTCAGAGGAATTCGCCTTCCGGGGCCTGATCCAGGCTTATCTTGTCCGCGACATGCGATCCCGCCAAGCCGTCTTTATTGCCGCATTCCTCTTCGGGATCGTACATTACATGAACCTCTTCAAATACCCGGGCAGCGTGATCGCAATCAGCAAACAAGTACTGTTTGCCACGGCAATCGGGGTCTATTTCGGCGCATTGGTGCTCCGAACCGGTTCCCTCTGGCTGACAAGCCTGATTCACGGACTGATCGATTTTGTATTTGGCTCCTATGAGATCACAACGCCAGCAGGCAAAGCGCTGGAGACAAGCGCTGTGGTGCCTAAATCCGGCAATTCCATTGATTTACTTTACCCCGTATCCGCAATAATGCTGTTCAGCGGATTGTACATGCTCCGCACCGTTGATTTTGGCGGACAAAGCAGTCCGGCCGAACTTGTCGGCGAAAAAGCCGGGGTTACAGGAAGTTGATCACAGCAACGCCCAGCACCACCAACACCCCACCACCGATCACCGCCCAATAAATACTTTCGTGCAAAAACAGCACCGACAACAATACCCCGAACACCGGGACTAAATTGTTAAAAATTGCCGTCCGGGTCGTCCCAAGGGTGCGGACACCTTCCGCATACCAGACGAAGCCGAGCACCGTGCCGAACAAGCCCAGATAGGCCAGCGCCAACCATGCTTCTACCGGCAGCGTGGTCAACGGCAGCCCCTCCCACAAAGCCAGCGGCAACAAACCAAGCGTACCCATCAGACAAACATAGGTCGTGGTTACCAGAGGGGTCTGTTGTGCCGACGTGATCTGCCGGCTCACCAGCGTGTACACCATCCAGGTAGCCGGGCAGCCCAGGGCAAGGGCTTCACCCCAGCCAAAATGGTCCCGCAACTGGCTCAACTCCCCGCGAGAGATCACCACTACGGCGCCAAACAGCGAAAGCATACCCCCCAACACTTGCGCCCAACGCAGCTTTTCGCCAAAGACCAGAGCGGTGGCAAACAGTACCATCACCGGATTCAAGGCGACCAGTAGCGAGGCCCGGCTGGCCGGAAGGATTTTCAACGCACTGAAAAAGAAAAAGTTATAGGCAATTATCCCGGAAAGCGCCAGCACCAGATGCAGGATGAACGCCCGCCGGTCGAGGCGGGGCCATTGTTTCTTTTGGAATACCATCAGCGCCAACAAACCGGCAGTGGCAAACATAAAGCGCAAAAATGCCCCGGAGAAAGGCTCCAGATATTGCGAAGCAATTCGCGTGGCGATAAAAGTACCGCCCCACACAAAGGAAACAGTCAGGAGCTTGAGATAAATTTTCATACGATGTACCGGCCTGCCCCGGGCAAGTTTCACAAGGTGAAATTATCCTCCCGGCCGGAAGGCGGCGAAGGTAGCCATTTTAGAAGGTCTGAAAAAAGACAAAACCCGTATCTTGGCACCGAAAACCACCCTATCCTATTTCACCACTAACCGGATGAAATAGGATTTTTTTATACCAAAACCGTTCTGAAATGAAATTCCGACTTCGTCTCGACCTACCTGCCGGCGCCATATATCGCCTTTTCGTCCTGTTTCTCCCATTACTCCTGCCCCTGG
>CAYVDV010000575.1:0-3043 GCA_964450465.1 uncultured Saprospiraceae bacterium | reverse complement strand
CAGTCCTGGAGCACCGCCTTTGAGGATTTTGACAACGACGGCGATTTTGACGCTTTTATCGTCAACCATGACCTGCAAAACCGCTTGTTCCGAAATAACGGGGACGGGACGTTTACCAATGTTATTACCAACTCCGGTATCAACGCTACCGACTTCGGCGCGTTTGAAAACGCTTCCGGCGATTTCAACAACGACGGTTTCGTGGATATTTTCTCCGACCTGCAAAAGGAACTTTATCTCGGCAACGGCGATCTCAGTTTTAATGGACAGGACGCACCCGTAAAACCCGGCGCTATTGCCGATCTTAACAACGATGGCTTCCTGGATGTGTATCGCAACGGTCAGGTATGGTTAAACGACGGCAACAGCAACCACTGGTTGAAGGTCCTGCCCCTGGGCATTTCCGGCAATCGCAATGGAATCGGGGCCAGGGTGGAGATTTATGGCGCATGGGGTGTGCAGGTCCGGGAAGTGCGCTCCGGGCAAAGTTTCAGTCCGATGAGCTCACTTACCGTACATTTTGGATTGGGACAATATGATCATGTCGATTCCCTGAAAATCAGATGGACTTCAGGCATTGTGACGGCACTTAAAAACCTTTCCGCTGACACCCTTATGGTCGTACCGGAAGCGGCATGCCTGCTCCCCCCGGCCGTGCTGACTATCAACGGCAGCGGCGGTATTTGCCCTGGAGATACGGTGCAATTGTTCGCTCCTTCTGGTTATTCAGACTATTTATGGTCGAACAACCAATCCGGTCAGATACTACCTGCAACAAAAGAGGGCGATCTTTTTGTCCTCTGCATCGACAGTACGGGATGTATTGCATTGACCAATACCGTTCGAATTGAATTTATTAAGGACGCCGACCCTGTAATTTTTTCACCTGCGGGAAATATCCTTTGCCAGGGCGACACTCTTGTTTTGTATGCTTCGCCCGGTGCGCACTATACCTGGTCAGACGGCACGACTGGCACGCAAACCCTGGCGGTTGCCGAAAGCGGCAGTTACACTGTAGCGACGGATGCGCTGTGTACGCAGGGGCAACTCGTGTCGGCGCCGTTCGAGGTCGTGGTTTTGCCTTCCCCGCCGCCCCAGGTCAGCGATGTCGTCATTGGGCCGGGCGACTCCACCCTCCTGACGGCAGCCGGTGAAAATTGCCAGTGGTATGACCAGGCGCTCGGCGGCAATTTACTCGCCGCCGGCGCTATCTTTCAGACATTGCCGCTGAACAACTCTTCAACGTATTATGTAGAAAGCCACCATATATATCCCGGCCAATTACAGTCGGGAGGTAAGGTGGATACTTCTGCAGCCGGCGGCTTGCCTGCGCAGAGCGGCTATCTTTTGTTTGAAACATGGGAGCCCTTTCTGTTGCGTTCCGTGTCGGTACTGGTACCGGAAGGGGCACCTTTGGTCAACCGGTTCATTCAGCTGTATATGGAGGACACCCTGATTGCTGTCAAGCAATTTCCCGTGCAGTACGGCTGGAATACACTCGAATTGAATTTCGAGGTTCCTGTCGGACAGTTTTCCCTGCGATGTCCATTGGGCCGCCTTTGGCGCGACACGGGGCAGATGAATTACCCCTACCCGACCGGCAATGCAGGACAAATTACGGGCTCCTCCTTTGGAGAAAACTACTACTATTATTTCTACGACTGGAAAATCCAGATGTATGATTTCGAATGCGTATCGGAACGGGTTGCGGTCCATGTATCCGTTACGGATACTTACGAACCTGAAAACAAACCGGGTATAACCATATACCCCAATCCTTCAAAAAGTGTATTTTGGGTGCACATAAAAAACAGTGTAGCAGGCGCCATGCTTTGCAAGCTGGTGGATGCAGGCGGCAGGCAGGTGTTTGAAAAAGAATTGGACAATATGTGCGAATTTCAGCTCAATCTGGAGCATCTGCCTCCGGGGTTTTATAATCTGCTGGTATTCGGGGACGACTTTTTTGTAATAAAAGCACTATTGAAATCCTAACACAAGTGCCCTCGTCAAAGTAAGAGGGGAGCCTCAAAGGAACATTTTCTACTTAGCGCATGAAAAAAAATTACCTTGCTCGAATAATCATCGGCGTCCTCTTGTTAGGAGTCATCCCGGTTTCCACTATTAAAGCCCAATGTGGCGGGTTTACCGTTGATATTACCACGAACCCGCTGCCGCCATTTAACCTGTGTCCGGGAGAAGTGATCACTTTGATAAGCAACGTTACCGGAGGAACGGGGCCTTATAGCTATTTGTGGTTTAACGGCGATACCACTCCGACTACTACCGTCATACCAGGCTTCTATGGCAATGCAATGTTGGCGGTTACGGATATAAACGGCTGTCTGGCTGAAAATGCAATCCATATCAAGTCAACATACTGGACCGTAGAAATACTTTACGTTGCTACGACAGTTTGCCCGGGAGATTCACTGCCCATATTCGCATATCCTGGCTTTCCACCTGGCACCACATTTTTATGGTCAACAGGCGATACCTCCAGTTCAATCTACATTTCCAGCTCCGGGAACTATACGCTGACGGCTACCAGTCCAGGGGGATGCAGTGCTTCTGTTACAGATTATATTGAAATGTTTTATTTCCCGGCTCCGGTACCAGAAATTTCAGGAACCACTGTATTATGTTCCGGACAAAGCGGCACACTTGAAATTACCAATGCAGCCGCCTACACCGCTTTTCTATGGAATAATGGACAGACCACTTCAAGCATCAACATAAACACTCCGGGAACCTATTCTGTAACCGTTACTACGGAATACGGGTGTACTGCCACCGGCAGTATTACAGTGACCAGCAGTACCGGGATAGCAGTAACCGGAACTGTCAGTCCGGCCACTTCCTGTACTACACCCAACGGAGCAATTGATGTAACCGTCACACCATCCGGGACTTACTCATACACGTGGTCCAACGGCGAAACAACGGAAGACCTTGCCAATCTCGCCCCTGGAACCTACACCGTCACTGTCTCGGCTGGCGGCAGTTGCACGGCTTCCGCGAGTTTCACCGTGATTAACAGTACACC
>CAYVDV010000574.1:0-3047 GCA_964450465.1 uncultured Saprospiraceae bacterium | reverse complement strand
TGAAGAGCGCACGCTGGTAGGCGGGAAGGAAGTGCAGACCGCATTGGTGGTGTATCACCCTGAACGCAACCTGAACGCTGAGCGCCTGGCCTGGCATATCGTGATTTACCCGAATCTCCTGCGTCGCGAGGTGTATTTCATCGATGCCCTCAGCGGGGCCATTATCCAGCATTTTGATAACACATGCGAAATCCATCCCACTCCTGCCCCTCCGTCCGGCGGTCCCGTAACGGCTACCGGCCTGGACCTGAAAAACCAGAACCGGAGTTTTGGCGCCTGGATGGAAGGCAGCACGATCTATCTGGAAGATGCTAGCCAGTCGATGTTCAACGGCGGCGCTTCGCAAATGCCCAGCAGCCCGGTGGGTGCTATCGTATCGCTCGATGCGCTTAACACGTCCCCGGAGGTGCAACAAAACTTTACCTTTAAACTGGTAAGCTCCGGTTCTACGGTTTTTAACAATAAAAATGCCGTGAGTACGCACTGGAATGCGATCCAGAGCTACCAATATTACCAGAATACCCATGCGCGTAACTCCATCGACGGCGTTGGCGGTAATGTCCTCTCGTTTTTCAATGTATCCGAAGCAGACGGCACATCCATGGAAAATGCCTTCTGGAACGGCGCCGCCATGTGGTATGGGAACGGCGGCCCCATGTTCTACGAACTGGCTGGCGGGCTCGACGTGGGCGGCCACGAAATGACCCACGGCGTAATTGAAAAAACGGCCAACATGGAATACTTCGGTGAAAGCGGAGCCCTGAACGAATCCTTTGCCGACGTGTTTGCCGTGTGCATCGACCGTGGCGACTGGCAGATCGGGGAAGATGTGGTTAAGCCCGGTGCAACGACCCACAACTGCCTGCGCGACCTTCAGTCTCCAAACAACGGAACGCCCGCACAACCCAAACATGTCAGCGAGCAATACAACGGTTCGCAGGACAATGGCGGCGTACATATCAATTCCGGTATTCCCAACCGCGCTTTTTACCTGTTTGCGTCCAATGCTGCCGTAGGCCTGGATAAAGCAGAAAAAGTCTATTACAAAGCCCTTCGCGACTACCTTGTGAAGTCCAGCCAGTTTATCGACTGCCGGCTTGCTGTCATTCAGGCAGCGAATGACCTGTACGGCAGCGCAGTGGCTAACGTTGCAGCCGATGCCTTTACTACGGTGGGTATTGTGGGCAACCAGGGCGGTAATTACCTGGGCGAACTCGCCGTCAACCCGGGCAAGGATTATGTAGTCTGCACCAGCAACAGCGGTAACCAGCTCGATCTGGCCCAGGGAGACGGACAAATCCTGGGTACGTTATATAATGAAGATTATGTTTACAGCCGTCCCAGTGTTTCGGACGACGGCCGCCAGATCGTATTCGTCAACAATACCGGGCATATCATCGGTGTGGATCTTTCCTACAATGGCGGTATGATCAATGTGCAGTACGGTGAATTGTCCTTTTTCCCGGAATGGCGCAGTGCCGCGATCTCCAAAGACGGACGTTTCCTGGCCGCGCTGACCACCATCGAGAACAACCGCATTGAAATTTTTGACCTGGCAGATCCATTGCTTACTTCAGAGGTATTCTTCCTGTACAACCCGACCTATACCACAGGCCAGGTAACCGGCGAGGTACAGTTTGCCGATGTGCTGGACTTTGACTACTCGGGCCAATATTTGATGTATGATGCGTATAATGCGCTGAACAATGGCCAGGGTGAAGACCTGAGCTACTGGGATATCGGTTTCCTGAAGTTTTGGGACAACAACCAGTTTGTCGATGGCGCTACAGCCGCCATTTCCAAACTGTTCAGCGGCCTGCCGGAAAAATCCAGTGTGGAAAACCCGACTTTCGCAAAGAACGCCCCTTATGTGATTGCCTTTGATTTCGTGGACGGCATCAACAACCGTTACGACGTGCTGGGCGCTAACGTAGAAACCGGCGATTACAATTATCTGGTGCCGGACAACGGCGAACTCGGCTGGCCAAATTATACCCGTCTGGACGATGCCATTATGTTCCAGAGCACCTTTGGCAACGGCCGCAACCTGTTTTTACGCGATATCGCAGATGATCGCATCACCGGAGTCGGCAACGCTGCAACGTTGCTGATCCAAAACCGCGACTGGGGCACCTGGTTTGCCAACGGCACCCGCAGCCTTATGGTCAGTACGGACGAAGCAGAAGCCGACCGCCTGCAACTGACGGCTGCACCCAATCCGGCGACCGATATGGTCCGGCTTTCTTTTGCTGCACCCGGTTCCGGCTCCGTACAGCTGGTGCTGAGCGACCTGCTCGGCCGGATGGTACAGTTGCGCGAATGGTCGCTGCCGGCGGGCGAAAATCAGCTGGATGTGGAACTACAGGGTCTCCCGGCTGGCACCTATGTGGCGCGTCTGCTCGCAGGCGGCACTGCGGCTACGCTGAAGATCGTCAAGCAGTAAAGCGTGTAAGAGCGTGTTTAAATTTCAGTCACCGGGCTACAAGCGGCAAATTTTGTTTCATGCGTCGTTAAAATTTTCGCCATAGGCACCCGGCTATGTCTGCAAATTTTGCCTTGCCTGAAACAAAATTTGCTCGCTTTCGCTCCGGCACCGAAATGTACCATTAAGCCGGGCGGAGTGTTTTTTCATCGCGAGGGCGCAAGGGCGCGGAGAGATGGTTAACCTGCAAGGGTCTCTTCGCGTACTTGCGCCTTCCTGATGAAATGTATGTATGTCGCATCAGGATCGCGCACCTACTTTTGCGGCGACTTCAAGGCGCCACTTCCTTATTCTTTTTCCAGCATTTTGACCAGTAGCCCGGTTTTCATCCGCGGCTCGAAGTAGGTGCTTTTCGGCGGAAGGATCTGCCCGGCATCGGCAATCGCCATCATATCGTCAAAGGTAACCGGGTACAGTACAAAGGCGATCCGGTTAGGGTCATTTCGTACAGCCTTGCGGATACCCTTCAGGCCTTTGGAGCCTTCCACGTAGGCGATCCGCGCATCGGCACGGACATCCTGAATACCGAGGATATCGCGCAGCACCAGTTCGTTCAGCAGGCTTA
>CAYVDV010000573.1:0-3051 GCA_964450465.1 uncultured Saprospiraceae bacterium | reverse complement strand
CAGCCCTTGGCATGGATGCCAACTCCCAGACGGTGGAACCGCTGTTCGTTGGACCGCTTGACCTGCACCTCACCGCGACGAACAACCAGTGTCTGGATGGCGCAGGCACGCCGCTGGCTGATGTTCCAGTCGATTTCGACGGCGATGTACGCGATGCCGTTCGCCCGGATATCGGCGCGGATGAATTCACCAACCCGGAAATTTCCCTGGCTCTTGCCGAAACCTCCGGCGTGACGAACAACGATGGCATCATTTGCTCCGGTGCTACCGTAAACCTTACGGCATCGGCGGTGGGCAATAACACTTATACCTGGAGCACGGGCGCCAACACGGCAGGTATCTCTGTCAGCCCGGCCAGCAACACGACCTATACGGTTACTATTACGGCTTCCAACAACTGCACCGACGTACTTTCGGCAGCGATCACTGTGAATGCAGTGCCGACGGCATACAGTGTCACCGGTGGCGGTGCATACTGCACCCCCGGCGCCGGTGTACCGGTTGGCCTGAGCGGTTCGGAATCCGGCTTTATCTACCAGTTGCTGCGCAACGGCAGCAACACCGGCGCTCCGGTTGCGGGTACAGGCGCTGCACTGAGTTTTGGCAACCAAACCGTATCCGGCACGTACACCGTGCAGGCTTCCAATCCGGCTACGGCTTGCTCCGGCGCGATGACGGCTTCGGCTGTGGTTACGGCAAACACGACTCCGACCGTATTCAACGTCACCGGCGGTGGTGCTTACTGCACCCCGGGTGGTACGGGCGTTCCGGTCGGTCTTAGTGGCTCGGAAACCGGCGTCGACTACCAGTTGCTGCTCAACGGCGTCAATTCCGGCGCTCCGGTTGCAGGCACAGGCGCTGCGCTGAACTTTGGCGACCAAACGGCAGCCGGTACGTACACTGTGGTAGCTACTGCTACGAGCGGCGGCTGCACGGCTGCTATGAGTAGCTCGGCAACTGTAACGGCAAATAGCGCCCCGACCCTCTCCGAAACCCATGTAGAACCGACAACCTGTACTTCTGCCAACGGCTCGATCAACCTCACGGTAACGGGGGGTACGGGTCCCTTCTCCTACAACTGGGCTACCTCCAACGGCAGCGGCCTGGTGAATGGCCAGGAAGATCAAAGCGGCCTGACGGTAGGCACTTATAATGTGACGGTCACCGGAACGAACGGCTGCTCCGCCACGTTGGCTGTTACGCTCATCGGCCCGGGTAACTGCGAAGCCTGCCCGGCTATCGGCGCCCTGGCTGCCAGCCCCGCCGGTGTTTGCGTCAACACGACCGTAACGCTGACCGCTTCCGGCCTGGTGGACATGAGCGATATCTACGGCATTACCTTTGTATATTCGACATCGCCACTGGCCAATCCGTATGCAGGCGGCACGGTGATCGCTACCGTACCCAACAGTGGCCTGGGTAACAACGGAACGACGGCTCAAACCACAACCTCGTTCGCCACGGGCAATACCTACTACCTGTACGCTATTTTGAGCCCGCTGCCGCCCAGCACAGACTGCCGGCCTTCGGCAACGACCGTGCTTCCGGTGGTCAGCACCCCATCGGTAGATCCGATCCTGAACCAAACGGTCTGTGCCGGCGCATCCACGACGGCTGTGAACTTTACCGGCCCGGTACCGGGAACGGTCTTCAACTGGACGAACAACAATACCTCCATCGGTCTTGCTGCATCGGGTACGGGTGATATCCCGTCCTTCACTGCGGTGAACAATACAGGCGCTGCCCTTACGGCGACGATCACGGTCACTCCGGTGACATCGGCCACGACAGGCGCAGTGTGCACAGGTACGCCGGTTACATTTACCATCACGGTGAACCCGGTTCCGAATGTAAATGCGGTGACCAGCGCGACCTACTGCGCGGGTTCGTCTGTGCCTTCGGTAGTATTTACCAGCAATATACCCGGCGCAACCTTCTCCTGGTCGCGCACCAACGAAGCGATCGGTCTGGGTACGAACAGCGGCACCGGCAATATCCCGGCGTTTACGGCAACCAATGCCGGCACGACACCGCTGACCTCGACCTTTAGCGTGGTGGCTTCTTACACCAGCAACGGCGTGACCTGCACCGGTACGCCGATCCAGTTCTCGATCACCGTGAACCCGACCCCGACGGTGAGCGCCTCGCTGACCAGCAAAACGCTCTGTAACGGCTCGTTGATGGATACCGTTAAATTTACAGGAACGGTTCCAGGTACGGTCTTCAATTGGACCAATAATAATTCGTCCATCGGCCTGGCTGCCAACGGTTCGGGAAATATTCTGCCGTTCACGGCAACGAACACGGGAGGCGCCCCGCTTACAGCGACGATCACGGTAACACCTTCGTTCTCCAACAACGGCGTAACCTGCACGGGTTCACCTGTTGTTGTTACGATTACCGTAAACCCGACGGCTCAGGTGAACCAACCGGCCAACGTGACGACCTGCGGTGGAACAACCACGACGACGAACTTTACGACAACTACCCCGGGTACGACCTTCTCCTGGACAAACAGCAACACCGCTATTGGTCTGGCAGCCAGCGGTACCGGTAATATTTCCTTCGTTGCTTCGAACGTTGCCGTTCAAACAGTGGCTACGATCACGGTGACACCGAACTACACCAACAACGGCGTGAGTTGCCCCGGCACCCCGCGGACCTTCACGATCACGGTGGATCCGTTGCCAACCATAAATGCAGTCGGCAACCAGTCGATGTGCAGCGGCACGGCTACCACGGCAGTGTCCTTCACGGGCTCGCTGACCGGCACGGTGTTCAACTGGACCAATAACAATACGAGCATTGGCCTTGCTGCCAGCGGCTCGGGTAATATCCCGTCGTTTGTAACGACCAATACCAGCCCGAATGTACAAGTGGCTACTATTACGGTAACTCCGGTATACAACGTAACCGGCGGCAGCTGCCCCGGTACGCCGATCTCGTTCACGATCACGGTTTACCCGCTTCCGATCGTGAATGTAGGGGCGGATATCGCGATCTGCCAGAATCAGGTAGCGACGCTGACGGCCCAGTTGGGCGGCGGCGCTG
>CAYVDV010000572.1:0-3057 GCA_964450465.1 uncultured Saprospiraceae bacterium | reverse complement strand
CGGTCCGTTTCTTTTTTATCGTGATGTTTTTGTTCCTGTTTACGATCAATCACCTCAAAGACCCAAATAGCTTGCGAATTGGAACACAAGTGGGAACTACCGGAGCAGGGATCAAAAACGCACCAGATCCAAACACCGATCCCTTTTCCTTTTACGACTTGGGAAAAACCTTCGCCGAAGTAAAAAAAATGCGCCAGGATATCGACTCGCTTCCGGCGGAGTTCCAGACACCGCTGGTGCGCCAGGCTGTGGATAGCCTGTTGTATCGCAAATTAGGCAATAAACTGGCTATTCTGGATAAGTTCCAGGCATCCTTGCCAGACTCCAGCCGGGTAGAACAAACCGACTCGATTTCCCTCAACCTTGGCCTGAAAAGTATACGCGTTGCCACTTCAGACGCCTTTCTTTGCGATGCAGAAACCATTGCTCAAAAATACCATATCACGGGATGGCTGGATAAAATCGCCTTGCGTCAGGGTATAAAAACAATGCAGAACCCTAAAAGCCTGGTCAAGGCCTACCTCGGCAGTCTGGCCTGGACTTTGCTTGCCCTGGTGACCCTAATGGCCGCCGTACTTACCATATTGTACCGGCGGCAAAACCGGTACTATGTCGAACACTTTATCCTTTTGCTCAATGATCATTCCGCATTGTTCCTGTTGTTGACTTTCGCGATGTGGATCGATGCACTACTGCCGCTGGGTTACTTGTGGATCCCGCTCATCATCTGGTTGGCTATAAGCCCGGTACTCTCCATGCGGCGCTTTTACCGGCAAAGCTGGCGTATGACACTCCTGAAATCCGCTGTCGTTTCCATCGCCTACCTGTTTGGGTTTATTGCACTGTTTATCCTGGGTATTTTTGCCGCATTCTTCTTTTTCTAAAAAACGGACCATCCCGCTCCTGCGTTATGTCAACATACGAAACCGTCATCGGCCTTGAAATACATATTCAACTCGCGACCCGCTCCAAGGCCTTTTGCGCCGACGACGCGTCCTTTGGCGGCGCACCCAATTCCCACATCAGCGCCATCAGCCTGGCCCATCCCGGCACCTTGCCCCGCCTCAACCGCCGGGCCGTCGAATACGCCGTACGGCTCGGCCTGGCACTGGGCTGCCGTATCAACCTGCGCAGCAGCTTCGACCGGAAAAACTACTTCTACGCCGACCTGCCCAAAGGCTACCAGATCACCCAGGACCAAAGGCCCATCTGCATCGGTGGACGCATTGTGGTGGAAGGCCAATCGTCAACGCATTGCCGAATCCATCATATCCACCTCGAAGAGGACGCCGGCAAGAGCCTGCACGACCAGGATCCGGCTTATTCGCTCATCGACCTGAACCGCGCCGGAGTGCCCTTGCTGGAGCTGGTCACCGAGCCCGGCCTCCGCAGCGCCGACGAGGTGGCGGCCTGCATGGAAAGTATCCGCAGGCTGGTCCGCTGGCTGGGCATCAGCGACGGCAACATGGAGGAAGGCTCACTCCGCTGCGACGTCAACGTATCCGTCCGTAAAAAAGGCGACCCCGTGCTGGGCACCCGCTGCGAGGTCAAAAATGTCAATTCCATGCGCTTTGCCCGCCGCGCCATCGAATATGAAGCGGCGCGCCAGATCGCTATCCTGGAACAGGGCGGCGCCGTAGTGCAGGAAACCCGCGGCTTCGATGCCGCCAACGGCAACACCTATCCGCTGCGCGACAAGGAAGAAGCGCACGACTACCGCTATTTTCCCGAGCCCGACCTTCCGCCCGTGGTGCTGAGCCCCGAAGAGGTGGAACGCATCCGGGCCGCCCTGCCCCCGCTGCCGGAGGAACTGGAGCGCGAATTCGCCGGACACTACGGCCTTCCCACCCACGATGTGGAACAACTGACCCAGGACCGGGAAACCGCCCTCTACTTCCGCCAAGTGGCCCAAAAGCCCGGCGCCAACGCCAAACTGCTCGCCAACCTCCTCATCCACAAACTCATACCCTGGAGCGCCGAAACCGGCCGGCCGCTCTCCGCCTGCCCGGTCCGCCCCGAAAACTGGATCGCTTTCACCCAACTGATCGAATCGGGGCAAGTGAGCGCGTCCACGGCCAACCAGCGCCTGTTCCCGGCTCTGCTGGAGCGGCCGGACCTGCCCCCCGCCCAACTCGCCGCCACCCTCCATCTCCTCCAAAGCGCCGACACCGACTTCCTCGACCAACTGGCTGATGAGGTGCTCGCCCGCTTTCCCGACAAGGTGCAGGAGTACAAAAAAGGCAAAAAAGGCCTGCTCGGCCTGTTCATGGGCGAACTTATGAAAGCCAGCCGCGGCAAAGCCGACCCCAAAGCGGCGACGAGGGTGCTGGAGGAGAAGTTGCGATAAAGGCGGGATAAAACGCTCTCCTATCGCAGGATCTTCTCCAGCAGCCATTCCCGTTCTGCCACGGCGGCTGCGGCTTCAATCTGCGCAGCCAGTCGTTTGCGGGCTGCCGGGCGTTTGCCGATAGCCTTGATCAGTTTTTGGGTGAATTTGATCAGGTTCAGGTAACTTTCGCGGTGGTATCCCAGGGCTTTCTGCCGGCGCAGGTAGGTTTGAAAACTGTCGAGCAGGCTGGCCAGGGCGGACCATTCGCCGAGTTCGAAGTAGCTGCGCAGCAGCATTTTGCGGGCATCCAGCTGAATAAAGACATCGGAAAACTCCACTTCGCGGAGCAGGGCCAGTACCGGTTCGTATTCGGAGCGGCGGAAGTGAAAGCCTGCCCGGGCATACCGGTAGGTATTGTCGCGCTCGGCGGGCGGCAGCAGGGCTTTGCCTCGTTCGAGAAAAGCCTGGCTCCAGTCGTGCTCGCCGAGCAGCTGAGCCAGGTTGAGGATATTGATGAACGTGTACTTGGGCAGGCGGCCGTTTTCGGGCAGGACACCCCGGTCCAACGCCTCGCGGTACAGGTCAAAAGCCTCGCGGGTATAGGCGCGCTCGCCCCGGTTGTGGCGCCGGATGGCGAAATTGATCGCCGCCATGTACAGGTCGCGCGCTTCAGCCGTGGGGAAAAGGCCGATGTGCCGGCGCAGCAGATCCTTGAGGTTCTGAAAATG
>CAYVDV010000571.1:0-3072 GCA_964450465.1 uncultured Saprospiraceae bacterium | reverse complement strand
TGATGTCTTTATTGCCGCGCGCAAAGCCGAGCGGCTCGAAGAGGCTATGCGGCAACTGGAAGGCCTCGGCACGGTGCATAGTTACCAACTCGATATTCGCGAGCCCGACCAGGTGGCCGGCTTGTGCGACAGTATTGCGGAAAAAAGCGGAAAACTGGACATTCTGGTGAATAGCGCGGGCGGACAATTCCCCAGCCTCGCCGAAGACATCACGCCAAAAGGCTGGCAGGCTGTGGTCAATACCAACCTGAACGGCACCTGGTTTGTAACGCAGGCAATGGCCAAGCGCTTCTTTTTTCCACAAAAACAAGGCGCTGTCGTCAATATCGTGATCAACAATTACCGGGGCGCCCCGGGCATGGCGCATTCCGGGGCCGCCCGGGCCGGCGTCAGCAACCTGACCAAATCACTGGCCGTAGAATGGGCCGGCAAAGGGATCCGGCTCAATTGTATCGCGCCGGGCATCATCCAAAGCAGTGGGTTGGATCAGTATCCGCCGGAGCTCCTGGTGGGTGTTTCCGACAGCATTCCCATGAAACGGCTCGGCCGGCCGGAGGAAGTAGCAGCGCTTGCCTTGTTCCTGGCCAGCCCCATGGCCGCCTACATCACCGGCGACACTATATATATGGACGGCGGCGCGAGACTCTGGGGCGACATCTGGCAATACGAGCGCCCATGAAAACCCTGGCGTACTGGCTGTTGACCCTTTTCGTCCTGCCCGGGCTCCGGGCTCAGTCCGATACGTTCCGGCTGGCGCTTTCACTGCCCGTCGAAGCGCGTTTTGCTACGGCCGATAATCTGGGCAATATTTACCTGATTGACACTCAAAACGCCCTGGAAAAGTACAACCCGGACGGACGGTTGCTTTCCCGGTACTCCAATAACCGTCTGGGCGGCGCCACCTCGATCGATGTTGCCAATCCGCTCAAGATTCTGGTTTGGTATGCAGATTTCCGCACCGTGGTTTTTCTCGACCGGAATATGACCGCTCTGGGAGAACTCTACCTGATGGAAGCCGGAATCCCGGAATTGCGAACCATAGCCGCCGCAGCCGATGGCAACCTCTGGCTCTACGATGAAATTGCTTTTCAACTGAAAAAGATTACGCCGGCAGGAAGCTTGCTTTTTGAAAGCCAGGCCCTGAATCAGCTCGCTACAGTCGGCGCGCATCCGAGTCGCACCGACAGTAGCGCCGAAAACCGCCGGATTGGCTTCGCCACAATCCGTGACGACGGTGAAAAAGTATTGGCAAGCGACCCGGCAGCCGGCATTTTCTGGTTCGATAGCTACGGACAGCTCCAGCAAATCTTACCCTGGACAGGTGTACACCGCTTTATCCTGGATCACCATGACCAACTGGAATACCTGGATGGGGACAGCCTGCATATCGAGAACCTGCGTTTTTTTGCAACGCAAAACATTCCCTTGCCGGCACAGGCCAGGCAACCCGGCGCACAACGCTGGCTGGCCTCCCGACATTTGCTGGTGCAAAACGGCAAAGAACTGGAAGTCTGGGCACGCCTCTGAACGCACAGGCTCAGGGAGCCAGGCGATCGATTTGCCAGCCCTGTTCCGTGCGGAGGTACCGGATACGGTCGTGCAGGCGGCTCTCCCGCCCCTGCCAAAATTCGAAAACATCGGGATTGATCCGGTAGCCACCCCAGAACGGCGGCAGCGGCAGCACCTCGTCGTGCTTGAAGGTCGTGATCAGCTCGTGTACTTTTCCCTCCAGCACATCGCGCCCTTCTATAACCCGGCTTTGCGGGCTTGCCCAGGCACCGATCTGGCTTTCCTTGGGCCGGCTTTGAAAATAGGCCTGAGATTCGTCCTCCGATACCCGTTCTACCCTGCCCTCGATGCGCACCTGCCGCTCCAACTCGGGCCAAAAGAACAACAGTGTTGCAAACGGATTCTCGTCCAGTTCCCGCCCTTTCCGGCTTTCATAATTGGTGAAAAAGACAAAACCCTGGTGGTCGAAGCCCTTGAGCAAAACAGTCCGGGCACTCGGACGGCCGTCACGCGTAGCGGTGGCCAGGGTCATGGCATTCGCTTCGGGCAGCTCGCTGTTGAGCGCCTCGCGAAACCAGTGATCAAACTGCCCGACCGGATCGGGCTGCACATCCTTTTTCGAAAGTTTTTCCTGGGTATAGTTGCGGCGCAGGGCGGCAATGTCGGTGGAAGAAGAGGTAGCCATAGGAATACATTTTATTGCTGCCGGCGAAAGTAAAGGCCGGATGTCGAAATACCAGCATGAAACGAGGCAATTTCGCTTTCTTTGCCTTGAAATCCGCGCCCTTTCGTGGTATTTAAACACATTCAATATTGTCCTGCCTTAGCCGTAGCCGGATTGGTTGCGCTCCTGGCGTTTCAGTCCTTCGGTTGGCTGGCGTCCTGGTCAGCCGCGCGTTTTGAAGCCCGGCAATACGCCCATGCCGGATTGCATCAACCCGAGACCGCCCTGCACCGGATCGTCCTGCACGGCAAAACGTTGAAGCAGGTGCAGGTTGACGGCCGGGAGATACGGCTTGACGGCCGCTTGTACGACATCCACTCTGTGCAATGGAGAGGCGACTCGGTTGCACTGCTGTTGTTTCACGACCTTCGCGAAGAAGCGCTGTACACCGCCCTGAGCCATTTGTTGGAACCCGCGTTTCAGAGAGGGGCGCCTGTAAACAACCACTCTTCTCTTCCCATCCTGCTTTTCCATTGGGCCGCAAGCCCTTTCCTGCTTCCGGCAATGCCGGCCGGGGGGCTTGCAACCTACTATAGCGGCCCAAGCGAATATGCGTACGTTTTTTCCATCCGGTCCCACGTTCGGGGCCGGCTCTTCCCTCCGCCCTGGCAGGCATAGCCCTCGCTTCAACCGCAGTTTGCTTGAACGAGCTGCAAACAAAATCACATTTTTTATCAACGGAAGAAAGCGGCAGCCCATTGGCAGCTGCCTTTCCGGCTATATCATCTGATTATGAAACAGTGCATTCTCTTACTGTTACTGCATATTTGTATCCTTTCCGGCACATTCGCACAAATAAACGCTGAAGCGGACACCACGCTAAAAGCAGTGCCCTTGCG
>CAYVDV010000570.1:0-3075 GCA_964450465.1 uncultured Saprospiraceae bacterium | reverse complement strand
CAATCGCCCGACCGAAACACTGTGTTTCGTGAACAGTTGCAGCGCGCCATGTCCGAACCTTTCAAGGGAATAACCACCGACGGCAATGTCGTTCCCGGATTGTTCAAAATCAAATCCACAGGCGTTTCGACCAAACCGGTTCGTCAGGCGGCAGAAGCTTTCCTGAATGGCTTGTCCGAAGAACAACGCAACAAGACTCTCTTCCCTGTTGACGACGACGAATGGCGGAAATGGGACAATCGTCACTTCCCTCCGCGGCAAGGTGTGGGTTTCAAGGAGATGAATGAGAACCAGCGCAAGCTCGCTTTTGATCTGTTCCGCGCCAGTTTAAGCGCCAAAGGCCTGCAAAAAACCCAGGACATCATGAAGCTCAACGAGACGTTGGCCGAGCTGACCAACAACTTCAACGAATACGGGCAATGGCTTTACTGGATAACGATCATGGGCAAACCCTCCGACACCGAACCGTGGGGATGGCAACTGGATGGTCATCACTGCATCATCAATTATTTTGTGCTGGGCGATCAGGTCGTGATGACGCCGAACTTCATGGGATCAGAGCCGGTCAGGGCGGATTCGGGCAAGTTCAAGGGCACGGTCGTCATGCAGGACGAACAGAACAAGGGATTCAAATTCTTCAGCTCTCTCAGCAAGGACCAGCAGGCCAAAGCCACGATCCGCAGCGACAAAACGACGAACTTCAATTTGACCGAAGCCTACAAGGACAATGTCGTGCTGGATTACGCCGGAATTCCCGCTTCGCGATTGAACGCCGAACAAAAAAAGCTGTTGCTGGACGTGATTGCCGAATTCGTCGGCAATATCAGAGACGGCCATGCCCGCGTGAAGATGGACGAAGTTCGCAGTCACCTGGATAAAACTCACTTCGCCTGGATAGGTGGAACTGATCCGAACAGCGTTTTTTACTACCGCATTCAAAGCCCCGTGATTCTGATCGAATTCGATCATCAGCGTCCGGTCGCGCTTTCGCGTTCGACCGCGCCGACTCGCGAGCATATTCACACAGTCGTGCGCACGCCGAACGGCAACGATTACGGCAAGGATTTGCTGCGGCAACATCACGAACAACACAAACACGGCGGTAAGCACGATCATCTGAAAGAACATTGATCCGGAAAAGAATTCAAACCTCAACTGCCAGCAGGATCGGCAAAAAACCTTATTGAACAGGAGGCAACGACAGTGACATCTCTCGATTGGGTATTCATTGCAGGCTATTTCGCCATTCTGCTGGGCATTGCCTGGTGGGTGATACTGAAAGGCAAAGACACCACCGATGATTATTTTCTGGCCGGACGCAATCTGGGGTGGTTCGTTGTCGGCGCTTCGATCTTTGCGTCGAACATTGGTTCTGAGCATCTGGTTGGACTGGCTGGATCGGGCGCAACCAGCGGAGTGGCTCTGGCGCATTATGAACTGCACGCCTGGTGTTTGCTGGTCTTGGGATGGGTGCTGATTCCTTTTTACATGCGCTCGCGGGTTTTCACCATGCCGGAATTCCTGGAAAAGCGGTTTTCGCCAACCGCGCGCTGGGTGCTTTCGATCATTTCGCTGGTCGCTTATGTCGTGACGAAAATGGCGGTCGGCATTTTCGCTGGTGGAATCGTCTTCGGCACTTTGCTGCCGGAAATGCATTTGCATCTCGGCGGACTTGAGCTTGACAGTTTCTGGATCGGTTCGATTCTGGTCGTGTTGCTGACGGGAACCTACACCATCCTCGGCGGCATGCGCGCGGTCGCTTACACGGAAGCCGCGCAAACAGTCATACTGATTTTCGGTTCGATCCTGATAACCTGGTTTGGTCTGGCCAAGCTCGGCGGATGGGGCGAATTGCGCTCGGTGCTGGGTTCGGAAATGTTCAATTTATGGAAACCGATCATCCCCGCCGGAATGGAAGGAACCTGGGCGCCGGTCAAGGAAGCCGGGCGAATAGCCTGGTATTTCAATGGCAATTATCCGTGGGTGGGAATGCTGTTCTGCGCGCCGATCATAGGCATGTGGTATTGGTGCACCGATCAATACATCGTACAGCGAGCGCTCGGCGCTCCGAACGAACGCGAAGCTCGGCGCGGAACTATTTTCGCGGCGTTTTTGAAACTGCTGCCGGTTTTTATCTTCATCATTCCGGGGATGATTTGTCTGGCGTTGGCCAAAACCGGCAAAGTTGCGGCGCTCGGTTCACTGGTTGATGCGAACGGAAATGCAATTGCCGAACAGACGCAGGCGGCATTTCCGCTGATGGTTCAGCACGTGCTGCCTTCGGGAGTTCGCGGCATAGTCGTCGCCGGATTGCTGGCGGCGCTGATGAGTTCGCTGGCCGGGGCCTTCAACGCCAGTTCGACCCTGTTCACCATGGATTTGTATCAGAAATTCAGACCGCAGGCTTCGCAACATCAGCTTGTCTGGATGGGGCGGCTGGCGACGGCGGTCATGGTTCTGATCGGGCTGATGTGGATTCCGGTGATTCGCGGCTCGAAAGGTTTGTACGATTACCTGCAGGGAGTGCAGGGTTATCTGGCTCCGCCGATTTTTGTCGTCTTCTTCTTCGGCGTTTTCATGAAACGGTTGAACGCAAAGGGTTGTCTGGCCGCGCTGATCGTCGGTTTCATGATGGGACTGTTCCGATTGCTGGTGGATACGCCGATCAGTTTGAAGCTGGCCGGTTACGAAAATGGCTATACCGAAGGTTCGTTGCTGTGGATCGTCAATAACATCTATTTTCAATACTACAGCCTGCTGATTTTTCTGGTCAGTGTGGCGGTCATGATCGTCGTCAGCTATCTGACCGAAGCCCCGTCTGAAGAGCAGATCAGAGGACTGACTTACGGAACGGTCAGCGCTGAAGACAAGCAAAAAACTCGCAGCAGTTGGAACCGATTGGATGTCATCACTTCAGGCGCGGTGCTTGTGCTGATTCTGATGGCTTATCTATATTTCAATGGATGAGTCGGCATACCAAGGTGTTTTAACCATGACGTTTTTGTACGACGAGAGGGCTGCTCGATGAGCAGCCCTCTCGTTTTGCAAACCTGCTTCAGCCTGATTGTAATCAAC
>CAYVDV010000569.1:0-3076 GCA_964450465.1 uncultured Saprospiraceae bacterium | reverse complement strand
TTTATCGGGGTTGGAATAGACGAATATGTATTCTTTTTTCCAGGTCCAGTCGTCTTGCTCCATCAGGAAGTCATACAGCTCATCTTTACTGGCAGCGGCTTTGAGGAGTTTCAGTTTTTCGGCGCGGCCGTTGGGATTGCGTTCCAGCACTTCCAGGAGCAGCCATACGTGGGGATTTTCCTGGTAGAGCCGGGCCATTTCCGATGCCGTGTATATATGCCTGTTCACCCGTTACAAGTTAACAATGCGTTGACCCAATCATCAATCGTCCATGCGGTGGATTCCACCCGGTGGAGTTCGAAAAACGCCTCCAGGATCTCCTGCAGCTGGACCGGTTCCAGTTCGACGTGTTTTAATACGTTCTCCAGTCCCGGGAGTGCATCCGCCGGCTTCAGTCCGTGATCCCCCGCCAGGGCAATATCGTCGATACGCTTGCCTTTGGTGCGCAGGGTAATCTTCAGGGCGCCGCCACCCGGCATATCCAGGGTTGTTTCGTGTACCCAGACGTTGGCGTGCACTTTTACGCGCCGCAACGGGCTATGGCGTTTATCATCGCCGAACAGCCATTCTTCCGACGAAAACTGTTCGTCGAGCCGGTCCATCCACCGGAGTTCTTCTTCGGTGAATTCGCCCGGTTCAAGGACAGCCTCCAGGGTTTCCGCGCATTTTTCGCGGTACACCTTTTTCAAGGTCTCCAATTCCGGCACCTCCCCCAGTTCCCGTTGAAAACAGCTCATATAGTTGCGCATGCCTTCGCGCACCAGCCGGCGAAAAGGGCCGTCCGGCACATGAAGCAGGTTTGCCATGGGCTCCGGGTCGAAGTCGAGCAGGAAATTGCCCGTTACCACTTCGGCGTCACCGATAGTACCGGCGCCGGTACCGACGATCTTCCGGTTGCGCACATGCACGTCGTTGGGTGGAAAAAAGAACGCATTGATGCCAAAGAACTGATAGGTTTCGATAAGGGGCCGGCAAAACAGCCGGAAGCGTTGTTCGATCATTCGGGGCAGGCGTTCGGGGCCGAATATCCACTGCACAAAAACCTGACGGTCATCAATGTACACGGTGCCGCCGCCGGTTTCACGGCGGATCAGGGGTAATTGGTTGGACCGGCAGTATTCCAGATCGATCTCTTCGGCTGCAGCGCGGTGAAACCCGGTACAGACATACGGCTGGCCGGGTACCGACCAAATGACAGTATCCGGTGTTTCCGCTGTTTTGGCATAAGCCAGCGCGTGGTAGATGGTCTGCGAGCGCAAGGCTGAAACGCGCCCGGCGTCGATGAATCGTAACTTCAAGGGCTCTGGGCTCGTTTTGTATTTTGTATTAAATAAACAGGCTCACATCGGCGTCGGCGGCATAGGCAAGGAAAGTAGCGGCGCCGCCGATCTCGGCAGCGTCAATAAAGTCTTCCTTTTTGAAGCCGAATACATCCATGGTCATCTGGCAACCGATGAGGTGCACGTCCATTTCCACACAGGCATCGCGCAATTCCTCCACGGTAGCCACGCCCTTGTTTTTAAACATTTTTTTCATCAGGGCGGTCGCCGTTGTTTCGAAGCCCGGAATATTGGCCATCAGAATGTTTGGCATGGGCCAGTTAATGCTCTGGAACCCTTCGGAGCCGAACGGCATTTTCATGGGCATGGCCGGATTGCCGAGCGGCGACACTTTGGCGTCAATTTCTTTTTTCAGCAAAGGAAGGCCGAAAAACGTAAAAAAGATGGTCACCTCCCAGTCCATCGCAGCGGCGGCAGAGGCCAGGATGAAGGGGGGATAGGCCCAGTCCAAGGTACCTTTACTGGAGATCAGCGCAAGGCGGCGGGGGCGATCAGGATCGTTGTTTGCCATGGCTTAGTGTGTTTTTTTGATAAAAAAACGATACTTCCCGCCTTCATCCTTGGATTCGAGCAATTCGTGCCTGGTCTGTTTGGCCCAGGCCTCCATGTCGGGCATGGCGCCGGGGTCGGTGGCGACCATTTCGAGGACCTCGCCGATTTGCAAATTTTGAATGGCTTTCTTGGTTTTTACCACCGGCATCGGACAGAGCAAGCCGGAGCAATCGAGTACTTGGGCAACGTTAAAATCTGACATTGGGCAACAGGTCTGGTTTTAAAATAAACTGCGGCTAATTTAGCGGAGTTTCCGTAAATTATTAGGTGACTTTTGTCACATTCCGCATTAATTTTTGAAAACAAAACCCGAAAATGCTCAGGCGATGCCAAACGCTATAATATTTTTAAAGGAAGCGGCTCCAGGCTGTGTTCCAGTTTGGGCAAACGGGTATCCTCCAGGCACTCGATGAACACCCGGTGCGGGCAAGCTTTGCAAATTTCCACATCCAGCATGGCATAGATTTCCTTGATCGCATCTGTCTTGGACATGAAGAAGTGGTCGCGGCCGATCTCCTCCATATAGCCCCCGCTTTCCATGACGTCCTGGGCAATGATCTTGAGACGCACGATATACAGTCCACCGCCTTTTTTCTTCCAGAAAGCGGCTTCGCGGGCGAGCCATTCGGCGCCGTCAAGGTCCACATAATTAATGCCGTTGGCCAGGAGGAGCAGGTATTTTTCCGGTCCCTGGCGCAATTGCCGCACCGCTGACGACACATGATCAACCGCGCCGAAGTACAGCTGCCCGTCGATCCGGATGATCTTGAGTTGCGGACACTGGGGCACATCTTTCCGGATCACATTCACGATCTGGTGCCGGTAGTGCGTGGAGTCGGGGGCCATCACCGCCACATTGGGCTGCGAGGTACGGCGGAGGAAGAAGTACAGGGACAATAAGATGCCGAGAAAAACGGCAAACTGGAGTTCCGCAAACAGAGTGGCGAAAAAAGTAGCCCCCAGGATCAGGTTGTCGGTTTTGCTGGCGATCCGTATCTCCCGCATATGCTTGAAATCGATCAGTCCCCAACCGATCAGGAGGATCAGGCCGCTGAATGCCGGCATTGGCAGGAACAGGGCATAGGGTGCAAACACCAGCACGATCAGGGTCAGCGCCAGGGCAGCAAAAATGGCCGACATGGGCGTGCGGGCGCCGGCTTCGTAGTTCAGGGCCGAACGGGTCA
>CAYVDV010000568.1:0-3110 GCA_964450465.1 uncultured Saprospiraceae bacterium | reverse complement strand
AAATTACGGACCGCTGGATCGGCCAAACAGTTACCTGCAACATTTTCGATGCCGCGGGACGTCTGATCTGGCAGTCCAACCGGACTTTACCTGACTTCAAACAAGAATTGATACTGCCCGCTGCAACCTGGTCCAACGGGATTTACTTTTTTGTCTGTACCGGCAAACCGGGCGTATTCCGGCAAACTTTTTTGGTGCACGGCAGTTAAAAACAACATAAATTGTCGTCCGTTGGCGCATTGCGAACGGATTCCGGAAAAAACCGGAAAAAACCGATCTTTGTGCACACAAACCTACCGACTATACAATCTGCTTTGCGATGCAATTAAAAAGATATACCCTTCTGTTGCTCGGTTTTTTAGCCGGAGCAATGGCAATGGCGCAGCCAAAGGAGCAAAATGGATGCGGATACAGCGGCATATCGCCCTGGCTGGACTGGTACCAGCGCAACACCGGTTTATTTGCCACCGACGGCGGTTCAGACAGCACCTGGCTGTACGTTCCCGTTACCCTGCATATCGTTGGCACCAACAACGGTTCAGGCTATTTCCCTTTTGACCAGGCCATTCAGGCAGTTTGTGGTATGAATGAGCAGTATGCGCCGGCTCACATACGTTTTTACCTGATGCCCGGCGATGCGGTTCGCTACCACAATAACTCCAGCTGGTACAACCACGACTTCGATGCCGGCGCCGAAATGATCCTGACCTGCACGGCGGGGATTGAGGACCGTCTCAATGCATTTATTGTAAGCGACCCTGCCGGAAACTGCGGGTATGCCTGGTATGACGCCATTGTGTTGAAAAAAGGCTGCTCCAACGATGGAAATGCAACCTGGGCACACGAAGCCGGGCACCACTTCTCGCTCCCGCACCCGTTTAGCGGCTGGGAGGATTACAGTTGGGACTACTCCAAAGCCGCACCTTTTAAAGTCAACAACCGCGATGTCGAAAAAGTCGACGGTTCCAATTGCTATACGGGAGGCGATCGCTTTTGCGACACGGAAGCGGATTACCTGAGCCTTTCCCGGTGGTCCTGCAATGGCGATGCGCGTAGCTATACCGTCCAACATGACCCGAACAATATCAGCTTCCGTTCAGACGGCACCCTCATCATGGGCTATGCGCTGGATGCCTGCCAGGCCCGGTTCACGGAAGAACAATACGCCGCTGTTCGCGCAAACCTGCTCTCGGAGCACAGCCATTACCTGCAACTGAATGATCCGCTCCCCGAAATCGACGACAAGGATCAGGTTGAACTGATCAGCCCTGTGGATACGACGGAAACCGTTCAGTTTAACCACATCGAATTGAAATGGAGATCCGTACCACAGGCACAGTACTACGCCGTGGAGATCAGTAAGAGTCCCTCCTTTTCCAGTAAGTTTTTCTACGATACCGTAACCGACACCAGCGTCACGGTTACCAAGGGCATACCCAATAACTGGAACCTCTACTGGCGCGTCCGCGCTTACAGCGACTGGGACATCTGCCAACCGTATGATCAGGCACAGCTCGGTATTTTCCGAACCCAGAACCTTTCAGCCACGAACGATCTGGAACGCTCGGCTATTATCGACCTTGCCCCAAACCCGGTTATTGCGGGTGCCGCGGCATCGCTGCGCATCGAAGCCGACCAAGCCATGGACCTGTCCGTGGTCCTGTCCGATGCTGCCGGCCGGCTTTGTTACAAAAAGCTATTGCGCTTGTACAGCGGGGAAAATCAATTGGAGATTCCGACCGCCAATCTCAACGCCGGCTTGTATTCCATTCTGTTGCAAAATGAAAAAGGCGCTACGGTAAAGCGACTCGCTATCATCGAGTGATGCCAGGTATTTATGGGTATCATCCAGCGACAGGGAATTAAGCACACGATCGTCAATTTTTCGGGTCTGGCCATCGGAACAGCCAGTACGATTTTTATTTACGCCCAAAAAGAGGTCGTCGAAGCATACGGGCTTACCCAATACCTGCTCAGCATTGCAGTTATCGGTTTTCCTTTGTTTGCCCTGTCGGGCAACACTGTTGCCATTCGTTTTTTTCCGAATTTTCAGAACAAAGACCATAGCAACCACGGGTTTCTCCCCTTGCTAATCGGCATGTGCCTGGCCGGATGGAGCATCTGGGCCACTCTGGCAGCCCTGGCTTGGGAACCGCTTAAACACGCATTTGCGTACGACCGGCCGCTGGTGCACCAATACCTCTGGCTCGCTTTCCCCCTGACGCTCTTGTACAGCCTTGCATTATTGTTATACCAGTACACCTATAATTTTAAGCGGATTGTCGTCCCGTCGATCCTGTTCGACTTCTCCTTTAAGGTCATTCTTCCGGTATTCATGATCGCGCTTTTGCTGGGTTGGATCGACCTGGACATTGCCTTGCGCTTGCTGGTCGTTCACTACGGACTGGTCGTGCTGAGCCTGGCTCTTTACCTGCGGCATCTGGGCGAATGGTCCTGGCGACCGGACCCGGCCTTTCTGACACCGGAATTGCGCAAAGACATTACCCGTTATGCAGGGTTCGGTATTTTATCCGGACTGGCACTCTTGCTGGCTACTAAAGCGGATACCTTAATGGTTGGATCCCTGACGAACATGAAGAGTACAGGTATTTACGTCATAGCGCTCAATATTGCCGCCGCCGTGGAGATCCCGAGCAAGAGCCTGACGGGGGTAAGTGTTTCGTTTGTGGCGCGATACCTGGCCGATGAGAATTGGGTGGAAATGAAGAACCTGTATCAAAAGGTTTCCATCAACCTGTTAGCTGCGGGACTGCTGCTGTTTGGTTGTGTCTGGGTTTCAGCGGATGATTTGTATGCCATAATGCCCAATACGGAGGAGGTTGCGGAGGGGAAATATGTGTTGTTGTTCCTGAGCATGGCCAAACTGGTAGATATGGGGGCCGGGCTCAACAATACCCTGGTGTACTACTCCAAATATTACCGCTATTCCCTGGCATCATTGAGTATCCTGGCCCTTGCCAACCTCGGGTTTAATATCACGTTGATCCCATTGCTCGGCCTTCCCGGAGCCGCCATTGCAACCCTCCTCTCGGTCAGTTGCTACAACCTGTTCAACTTGTTTCTGGTCTGGAAAAAATTCCACATGCAAC
>CAYVDV010000567.1:0-3134 GCA_964450465.1 uncultured Saprospiraceae bacterium | reverse complement strand
TCGCGCCGACAGGCGGGATCCGCGTCCCAATCCTGCGCAAGCGGCGGGATCCGCGTCCCAATCCCCCGCAAGCCCGCGCAACGCGAACGGATCCCTGCGGGATGACAAAAGGGAAGTCCCCTGAAATAGTTTTATCCCCCCGCGACCCAAAAGCCCCCGACTACCCCGCCCCGCAAGCCAAATCCGCGCCGGCGCCGAAGGCGACGCCGTGCATCGCGCCGACAGGCGGGATCCGCGTCCCAATCCTGCGCAAGCGGCGGGATCCGCGTCCCAATCCCCCGCAAGCCGCAAGGAAAAACCTATCTTTGTACCAACACCAACCATGAAAGCGCTTCTCCTCACTACGTTCCTCCTCGGCGCCTGCTCCCTGGCCAAACCTGCCGGCGCCCCGGCCGACAAAGACGGCAACAGCATCCTCTTCCTGGTGCTCCGCATCCGGAAAGACGCCGGAAAAGCCCCCGCGGCCGTGGAACTGCTGTCTAAAACCATAAGCCCGGGCAAATTCAAGCCGGAAACCCCGGAACCCGGCAGACCCGAAAACTACCTGACCCTGGACCTGTACCGGAACAAAAAAATCGTTCAGACCCTCCTCCTCCCCCACCCTTTGTACCGGCATATCGAATACAGCGCGGCCGACGGGTCGCTGGCCGCCAAAACCGTTGAACTGCCGGACGCCGAGTTTTTTGTCCGCCTCCAACTGCAGGGCGACGCCGTCGTTATTTCCGAAACCCTCGGCAACCGGCCCCAAAGGCGCTTAACCAAACTAAAACTGTAAAGCATGTGGAAAACAACGTTGCCCATCCTGATTTTGCTGTCCCTGTGCCCCGCCGCCCGCGCACAGGTCTTTCCCGTGGATACCCTCCAATACCGGGGCGACAGCAACAAGTACATCAACCTCGTCATCCTGGGGGATGGCTATACGGCCGCCGAGCAAAACAAGTTCGCGGCCGATGCCGCCGTTCTTTCTTCCTATCTGCTCGGCCAGTCGCCCTGGTCGCACTATGCCGATTACTTCAATGTGTTCGCTATCCGGGTCGTCTCTGCCCAGTCGGGCGCCAAACACCCCAACACCGCCCCGGACTGCAGCACCGACCCCATGCCCGTGTCCAATCCGGATACCTACCTGGGTTGCAGTTTCGATTCCTACGGCATCCACCGGCTCGTGGTACCCACCAAAATATCGAACGTCGTCAGCGTGCTGGCAGCCAATTTCCCCGCCTACGACCAGGTGCTCGTGATCGCCAACTCGCCCAACTACGGCGGCTCCGGCGGCACCTTCGCCACCTCCACCACCCAACCCTCCAGCCGGGAGATCAGCGCCCACGAACTGGGCCACGCCTTCGCCTACCTGGCCGATGAGTACTACGCCGGCGACCAGTACGCCCTTGAAAAACCCAACATGACCAAGGAGAGCAACCCCACACAGGTGAAATGGAAAAACTGGGTGGGCGCCAACGGCGTCGGCGTGTTCCAGCACTGCTGCGGCGGCAACTCCGCCCTCTGGTACAAACCCCACAACGGCTGCAAAATGCAGGCCCTCGGCAACCCCTACTGCAGCGTCTGCGCCGAAGCCCTGATCGAAAAGATCCACGCCCTGACCAACCCCATTGTGTCCTACACCCCTCAGAACGCCACCGTGAACAGCAGCGAGCAATTCCTGCCCTTCCGGCTTGCCGAACTGATGAAACCCGTGCCCAACACCCTGAACATCGCCTGGCAACTCGACGGCGCCTCCCTGGCCCAACAGACCGATTCCGTCACAATCGACCAGAGCACCCTGAACAACGGCGCCCACACCCTCGCCGTCAGCGTCACCGACACCAGCACCCTGCTCCGCGTCAACAACCACACCACCCTGCACACCAGCATCGTCAGCTGGACCATCGAGAAAACCAGCAGTGGCGTCCAGGTCGGCAGCAAAACCGCCGAACTCCAATGCACCCTCTCCCCCAACCCCGCCGGCGACTGGCTGCAGGTAGACATCCGCTCCATGCAAAACACCCCCCTCTCGGTCTATGTGCTTTCCGGCGCCGGAAAAATGGTACTGCCGCCCGCCGGTATAAGCGGTACCGACGGGCACTACCAGACCAGCATCGACATCAGCACACTGCCCGGCGGCGCCTTTTACCTCGTGGTTCAACTTGCCGGAGCAACGCACAGCCAGGTTTTTCTGAAAGCATAGGGCATACGGAAATAATTACTTCGCGCAACTTATCCAAATAATCCCCACCTTTGCAGAAATATTACGTTTACGTCATCTCGTTAATTTAGAATATTATTATGAAACTTTTTGTCGGTAGCCTCCCTTTCAGTGTTGATGATCACGATTTGGAAGGTTTTTTTGAACCGTATGGCGAAGTAAGCTCTGCAAAAGTGATTTTAGACAGGGATAGTGGGAGAAGCCGGGGCTTTGGCTTCGTTGAAATGCCCGATGATGAAAGTGCAAAAACTGCCATCGCCGAACTCAACGGTGCGGAAGTTGATGGTCGTGCCATCGTGGTAAAAGAAGCCGAAGAACGCAGAGATAACCGCGGCGGTGGCGGCGGATACCGTGGCGGCGGCGGCGGATATCGCGGCGGCGGCGGCGGTGGTGGATACCGCGGCGGCGGCGGCGGCGGTAACCGCGGCGGTGGCGGTGGCTACCGCGGCGGCGGCGGCGGCAGCTACTAAGCGCACATACCGGGAATTTTTCCTGCCCAATGATAGAAATGGGAATGCACCCGGGAAACCCTTGGTCTGTTTAACCCATGATCAATCAGCAACTTACCCCTCTCCACGCTACGTTGGGGAGGGGTAAAAGGCGTAGATGGCGCCGTAAGCCTCCTTTCTTTTTGTACATCCGGGGATTTGCCGAGCGCGCAGAATAGCAACGCGGATCCCGCCTGCGGCGGAATACAAGGCGTCGCCTTCGGCGCCGGCGCGGATTCGGTAAGCGGGGAAGGAAGATTTGGACCTTACCGGGGATGTTTGGGCGATCCAACCGCTACAATAAAATTAGACACCTGAAACTTCCCTTTTGTCATCCCGCCGCTTGCGAAGGATTGTAGCGCGGATCCCGCCTGTCGGCGCGATACACGGCGTCGCCTCCGGCGCCGGCGCGGATTCGGTAAGCGGGGAAGGAAGATTTGGACCTT
>CAYVDV010000566.1:0-3135 GCA_964450465.1 uncultured Saprospiraceae bacterium | reverse complement strand
GTAAGCGATGCCCTGCAGTTGCAGTGGCGCGGTCCGCTTGATACCGGATTTTCCTGGGAAATTTTTGACCTCGCCGGGCGGAGGCTTCTGGAGGGTGGAGGATATGCGGGCGAAACAGGGCTAAGCATCCCGGTACATGCCCTGCCCGGCGGCCACTTTTTGTTTCGCCTGACCGACAGCCGGAACAGTTGGGCGCAGCATTTTGTTAAACAATAAATGTTCGGGCAACCCTATATATACAGTAATGGCAAAAATCAAACACCTGTTATTTGATAACGACGGGACGGTGGTCGATTCGGAGATCATAGCGGTGCGCTCGATGTTGCGCATGCTCGAAGCGCATGGCCTGCCCATGGGCGAGCGCGAATACTGCCGGCGCTTTCCGGGACTTACGATCCGGGATATTCTGGCGATTCTCTCCAACGAACACGGTATATCGGTATCCGAGGAAACCATTCAGGAAACCCGGGCGGAACATATCCGCCTGTTCGATCGCGAACTCCGGGCTGTACCGGGCATGTACACCCTGTTCCGAAAGATCAAAATGCCCAAAAGCATGGTATCGAACGGCAGTGTGCGGCATGTGGAGCGCAGCCTCCGGCGGGTGCGCCTGCACCATGCCCTCGACGGACATATCTTCTCCGCCGAGCAGGTGTCGCGCCCCAAACCATTTCCCGACGTGTATCAGCACGCCCTGTCCGTTCTACAACTCCAGCCCGACGAGGTACTGGTGATTGAGGACAGCCCGGTAGGCGTGCAATCGGCCAAACAGGCAGGTTTGCAGGTGATCGGTTTCCTCGGCGCCACTCATGTGCAGGACGATCACCGGGAAACCCTGACACGCCTGGGCGCCGATCTGATTGCCGAAAACGCGCTCCAACTCACTGCCTTGTTGCATAATTTCAAGGTTTTATAGTGTTTTTTACTGCATTCAATAAGTTTGTTTTTTTTATTTGTTGAAATTCAAAAACACGTCGTATATTTGCAGGCACAATCAGGTTTACATCAGAAAAAAATTTTTGAAAAATATTTGGCAATTAATTTTTCCTGACGTAAATTTGACCGTAAATAAGCAACATCGACGGCAGTTTATCCGTCTTTAAGAATAGTTTTCATTTGGTTTTTTGGGGTTTATTAGCCGCTGGACGCGCAAGCGTTCTGGCGGCTTTTTCGTTTAGGCCCTACGGGCCCGATTGGGCATGAAAAAACCCCGTCCCGGATCTCCGGGACGGGGTTTTTGATCAATGGGGCAACAAACAGATGCTTCAAGGCTTGTTTGCTACCGGTTCTTTTCAGGCTTCTTTCAGCATTTTGTTTCCGAAGACCAGAAGAACGAGCAGAAGAAATGTGAGGATCAACATAACGGATTAAACGTTTGTGTGAATAAATGTTGGGTGAAAATCAGTATGAGAATTTTAATTACTGCAAAATAGCGCACTTGCCAAACGTTTTGCAATACAGAGCCTGTTAAAACGCGTTAATGAATTGCTAAAGATCCACCTTCGCTCCTCTTCCCAGGTCCAGTATCCGCTGCAGCAACCAGGCGATTCCCATAACCAAACCACAACCCAAGGGATTGTACCATAAATATGCGTCCTTATCGACAAAGAAAAACAGGTAAATGACCGCGGCTTCTGCCAGCACGGATGCCCAGAACACCGCCCGCCCTTGTACACTTTTCAAAAAGAACGCTGTAAAGAAGATACCCAAAATCGTGCCATAGAAGATCGAGCCGATCATATTAACAGCCTGGATCAGATTTTCGAACAAATCGGCATAGGTGGCAAAGACCACGATGAAGACACCCCAGCCCACTGTAAACCAGCGGGACATGCGGAAATAGTGGTTATCGTCGCGATTGGGCACGAAGGAGCGGCGGTAAATATCCGATAGCGATGTGGCCGTTAACGCGCTCAATTCAGACGCCGTGGTACTCCAGGACGCGCAGAAGATCATGGCCAGCATCAGGCCGGTGAGCCCGGTGGGAATATGTTCCAGGATAAAATTGATGAAAATAAAATCCTTGTCCTTTGGGTCTCCGGCAGGGTTCGCCTGTTTGATCAGCACTTCCGCGTCATTCCGTAGAGCCTGGCGTTGTTTATCCAATTGCTGCAATTGGGCTTTTGTAGCCGCCGGTATGTCCGCCGCCCCGGCGCGCATATCGGCCGTCACACGGCTCAGGATATCCTGCTTCCGAAAAAAAAGACTGTCGTTGCGGGCTTCCAGCTGGGAAAATGCCGCCTCCTGGGATGTGCCCTGCACCAGATTGCGGTTTACCTGGTTGAAGTGCAGCGGCGGCGCATTGAACTGGTAAAACACATAGACCATCACCCCTACCGACAACACCAGAAACTGCATGGGTATCTTTACAAAACCGTTGAACAGCAAACCGAAACGGCTTTCCTTTAACGACTTACCCGACAAATAACGCCCTACCTGGCTTTGATCGGCGCCGAAATAGGATAAAAACAGAAAGGTCGCACCCAGCACGCCCGACCAGAAGTTGTAGCGGTCGTCCCAGTCAAACGACCAGTCCACCGCCTGGGTTTTTCCCGTTGCCCCGGCAATCTGCCAGGCCTGCGTCAGTCCCACGCCTTCCGGAAGCTGATTCAGGACCAGAATGAAGGCCAGGATCAGTCCGCTGAGCATGATCGTCATTTGCAATTCCTGCGTACGGCTCACCGCCGCGCTTCCGCCCGAAGTAGTGTAAAACACAACAAACAACGCCATCAGGAAATTCGTCATCGCCAGGTTCCAGCCGAACACCGCAGAGAGAATAATACTCGGCGCATATATGCTGATGGCCGCCGCTACTCCGCGCTGGATCAGGAACAGGATAGCCGTGAGCGTCCGCATCCGCAGGTCAAAGCGCTGCTCCAGAAATTCATACGCCGTAGTGACCCGCAAGCGGTAGTACACCGGAAGGATAAAAATGGCCAGGAAGATCATGGCAATGGGCATCCCGAAATAAAATTGCACAAACTGCATCCCGTCGGTGAAACCCTGCCCCGGCGTGCTCAGGAAGGTAATGGCGCTGGCCTGCGTCGCCATGATCGAAAGTCCGATGGTGTACCAGGGCAGATCGTTCCCGCCGCGCAGGTACATATCGGCGGTGCGAACCGCACGCCCCTTCCA
>CAYVDV010000565.1:0-3168 GCA_964450465.1 uncultured Saprospiraceae bacterium | reverse complement strand
GGCGCATTGGACAGGGCGGCTTTCTGGCTCAGATGATCATTCACCAGATCGGCGCGCAGGTCAGGAGCAACTTCGACCGGGTAGGCCAGCGGTTCAATGCCGGTGGTATCCAGTTCGCGAAGTTGATCTACCATTTTCAGGATGCCGGCAAGGTCGTGTGCAAACCGGTCCTTTTCCGAATCGTCCAATTGCAGCCGGGCCAATTTTTCCAGTCGTGAAATAAGCGCTTTATCTGATTGCATGTAAAAAGCTTAGATGATTGGTTAGATATGTTCGGCAAACTGTACGGGTTCGACGAACAACGTTAAACGATTTTCCTACCTTCGCACCGCACAAAAGTAAAATAATGAACGGAACCTTGCCCTCAGACAAGACGCTGATCAAACATGTAGCGATTGCCGGTAACATCGGCGCTGGAAAAACCACGCTTACTGAAATGCTCTCCCGGCATTTTGGATGGGATGTCCATTACGAAGATACGGAGAACAACCCTTATCTGGCAGACTTTTACCTGGATATGAAACGCTGGTCTTTCAACCTGCAGGTGTTCTTCCTGTCCAGCCGCTACCAGCAGATGCTGCGCATCCAACAGGGCAACCGCACCGTTGTACAGGATCGCACGATCTACGAGGATGCCTTTATCTTTGCCCCAAACCTGGCAGATATGGGTCTCATGGAACGCCGGGATTTTGAGAACTATACCACGCTGTTCCAGTCCATTATTTCCCAGATCAAACCACCGGACCTGATGATCTACCTGCGGGCAAGCATTCCCACTTTGGTGGAACATATCCAAATGCGCGGCCGGGATTATGAGGGTAGTATCAGCATTGACTATCTGAAACGCCTGAATGAGCGCTATGAAAACTGGATCAACAACTACGGTGATGGCCGGCTGTTGATCATTAACGTGGACCACCTTGATTTTCAAAACAGCCCGGAGGATTCGGGTAAGGTCCTCGAAATGGTGCAGGCGGAATTGCACGGGCTCTTTTAGGCATGGATATCGAACAATTCAGAGACTATTGCCTGGCTAAAAAAGGCGTCACCGATGATTTCCCATTCGATGAGGTAACGCTGTGCGTTCGGGTCATGGGAAAAATATTTGCCATCACAGGCCTGGATGCCGAGCAATTTAAAGTCAACCTGAAATGCGATCCGGACTATGCACTTGAGCTACGGGAACAATATCCCGAAGTGCAACCGGGTTGGCACATGAACAAATCGCATTGGAATACCGTCGATTTTGAAGGAGGGCTGGACGAGCGGATGCTTCGTCACCTCATAGATCACTCCTACGAGCTGGTGGCCAGGAGCCTGAAAAAGGCGGATCGGGAAGCGTTAGAGCGCAGCTGATGCATTGTTTTAACAATCCTTGTTCCGGCAATCTTCAAATACATACTCTGTTTCCAGGGTCGCGTGCTGGATATTCAGGTGCTCCAGAGCATGCCGGAAATGGTGTTTTATCTCTGCAGCTCCTTGTGCACTTATCTGCTCCGCCAGTACGAGATGCGCGGTAAGGGCATTTTCCATTGTACTCATAGCCCAAACGTGAATGTGGTGAATATCGACGATACCGCTGATGCCTAAGGCAGCTTTCCGGATTTCGGCAGGGTCTATCTGGGGGGGCACACCGTCCAGTGCAAGGCGGAAACTATCGCGCAACAGTCCCCAGGTGCTCCAGACAATAATGAACAGGATCAGGAAACTGATGGCTGGGTCGAGCCATTGCCACCCCGTCCACTGCATCAGCAGGCCTGCCACCACAACGCCCACCGAAACGGCTGCATCGGCAGCCAGGTGCAGGTAAGCGCCTTTGATATTAAGGTCATGGTCTTTGTCCCGGTGAAACAACCAGGCAGAAACCGTATTGACCACGATGCCCACGCCAGCGATAAGCGCAACGGTCATTCCGGGAATTTGCGGGGGCTCGGCCAGACGCCGGAAGGCCTCGTATCCAATACCTCCAACGGCAGCCATGAGCAACAACCCATTGAGCAATGAAACCCAAATGGTAAACTTCCGGTATCCGTAGGAGAAGGCTTTGGTCGGTTGCCTGCGGGCGAGGCGAAATGCAAAGAGTGCCAGTGCCAGGCTGCCCACATCGCTCAGGTTGTGTCCGGCATCTGTAAGCAGCGCCAGGGAACCGGTCATAAAACCGGCGCTTGCTTCCACGAGTACAAAGGCAAGATTAAGACCAATGCCCCAGATGAAGGCACTATTTACCCGTCCGCCGGGCGGTGGCCCGTGGTGATGGTGGTGGTGACTGTGATCGTGGTGTGCGGACGCCATACGCAATGCTGTTTTTATGGTATCCAAAATAAAACCAGTCCGGACAAAATCAGCGTCAGGCCGGTGATCAGGCCGGCATTGTGTTCCCAGGCATGCCAATCCAACCGTTTCAGTCCGTGAAACGCCAGACCTACCCAAACCAGCATCCCACTGATGGTTACCAGGGCGTACAGCAGTGCAAGCAGCGTTACAAATATCCAGCCATGCTGACCTGCCGCAAAGAAATAGCCTTCGATTTCGAGGCAGGGCGATAAAAACATGGCTGCGGCCAGGGTACCCACCACGCCCCAACGGGTTGTTTGCCCATGCAGGTGAAAATGATGGTGCCGGTAATGCTGATAAAGGTAAAAACATCCGAGGGCAGTCAGGAGGATGGGAGCCAGCCATACGGTGAAAAACGCAACATAATTTGCCAGTATCCCACCAAGGGCTGCCAGAATGCCGCCAACCAGAACTGTGCTGAGCACGTGCGCCATCCCGGTGATGAACGTAATCCAGAGCGTATGCCGGGCAGACCAGCCTTCCTGCCGGCTGATCGCCAGTACCGGAAGCCAATGACTCGGTATTAACGCGTGGAATACACTCAATAGTAAACTCCCAATCAGAAGGGTTCCCATGCCAAAAAAGGTTTCATGGCGCCAAAGGTCGGTTTTTTATCCGGCCTGGCTTAATACTTCCCCTTTATATCCGGCATCTTCCAGCGCTTGCTGGACAGCCGCCTTTGCTTCCTCGGATTCCAGTTCTACCGTCAGTACTTTATCTGCGTCGGTGATATCCACTTGCCAGGAGTGAACGCCTTCGGCTTTATTCAGGTGTGGGGTGACGGCTGCCACGCAGCCCATGCATTTGATATTGGTTTTAAATCGCGCAGTTTGC
>CAYVDV010000564.1:0-3171 GCA_964450465.1 uncultured Saprospiraceae bacterium | reverse complement strand
TTGCCCCATGGCCTCCGTTCCGTACAGCGCTTCCATTTGCGGATTGATGAACCGCCACCCAAAACTGGAGTCGTATAACTGGGCGTCCGTGCCGAAGGCCTTGGACGATTTGCTCAGGACATAAGGGCCGCGGGTCATGTGTTCCACACCGCCGGAGATAAACACCCCCCCATCGCCATTCCGGATAGCCCGGAATGCATGTACTGTGGCTGCCATGCCGCTGGCGCAAAGGCGATTTACGGTTTCGCCAGGCACTGAATATGGAAGACCCGCCAGCAGAAGAGCCATTCGGGCAACGTTCCGGTTGTCTTCGCCGGCCTGGTTGGCGCAGCCGAGAATCACATCTGCAATTGCCGAAGGATCCAGGCCGGGATGTCGTGTCAGGAGCTGATTTAATACATGTGCAGCCAGGTCGTCGGTGCGCACCTGTGCCAGGCTACCGCCGAAACTGCCGATCGGGGAGCGAATGCCGTCTATGATGTATGCTTCTTGATTCAAAAAATGCGTTATTAAGAGACTTTGAAATCGATTGGTGAATATCTTTGGATTTGGGGATTAAACAACAAAATATACAAAAAATGATACGTTCCGAACTGGAGCAATTATTCCTTCAGCTGGATGCTGACCGAACGCGTCTGGCAGAAACCGTTCCGCCGAAAGACGAGGCTCATGCGCTGTGCGATAACCTGTTTGACTTTCTTTTTCCAGTCCATTGCAAGCATCCCCGTCCTGCCCGGGTACAATATGCTATGTTGCACGATGATTTGACGCAGTTGCTCCGAACACTGCTCCCGGATAAACATGGAGCCCCCCGGGAATTGGCCGATACTTTTTTTAACAGCCTTCCCGGCGTACATCAGGCCCTGCTGGAGGATGCGGAAGCGATTCTTCAGTTTGATCCTGCGGCAACCTGCCTGGAAGAGGTGGTTGCTACTTATCCGGGATTTTATGCCATATCTGCCTATCGCATTGCACACGAATTACACCGTTTGGGTGTACCCTTGTTGCCGCGGGTTTTTTCAGAATACGTGCACGGAAAAACCGGCATCGACATCCACCCCGCGGCTTCCATCGGCCGGTCCTTTTTTATTGACCATGGTACCGGCGTTGTCATTGGAGCCACCGCTGTGATCGGCAATCAGGTAAAGTTATACCAAGGCGTAACCCTTGGCGCCTTGCAGGTGGATAAGGAACTTGCCAATGTAAAACGGCATCCTACCATTGAAGATCATTGCATAATTTATGCGAACAGCACGATCCTCGGTGGCGATACCGTAATCGGGCACGATTCAATCATTGGTGGAAATACCTGGCTAACGGAAAGTGTGCCGCCCAAGTCTATCGTCTTGCACCAGCCACAGGTTCAGGTACGAAGCAAAAACCGGTAAACCGGGTACTTACTGGTCGCGGTACTTCTCCCAACTGGTATCCTTGTATTTGTCCTCGGCGGCAAACTTCAGTTCCTTGAGCATGTCCGGGACTTCCTTGTAACCCGGGGAGATCATAATGCGTTCGTATTTTTCATTCAGGTACACCATCGAGGGGTAGCCCATTTGGCCGTCCAGCAAGGCGTAAGCCAGTGTATGCACGCCACGGCCATTGCCGGATTCTACAAATTTAAAGGTCTCGCCGTTGAATTGAATATCCGCCTTTTGTTCGGCATTTAATTTGACTGGATAAAAATTTGCAGCCAGATAGGCGGATACCTTTTCATCTGAAAAGGTGGTCTTGTCCATGCGTTTACACCAGCCGCACCAGTCGGTAAACACATCCACAAAAATTTTCTTAGGCTTGGTCTTGTTCAGCGCAACGGCCTCTTCCCAGGTGTACCATTTCAGGACGGGTTCGGGATTTTCGGTAGCCAGGGGCTGATTGCGAAAAGCGGCCAGTGTAACAATACCCAGGCACGCCAACAGGGCAGGGAGCAGATACTTTTTCATGAATTTTTTTCTTTGAACAGTAAACAGACCGCAAAGTTACCGTTCCTGCATACGTCAGCCCGTTAATATTTTGATAAAATATACAAACGATTAGCTCGCCGGGCCCTCCCGGGTATTGTCCCGGATCCATTGTTCATAACCGGCATTGGCACGCACTTCGTAGCGAAGGATACAGGGGACATCGTACGGATGCCAGGCCTGCACCTCTGCTTCGAGCACGCGCTCCAGCTCGGAGCGGGTTTTTGCCAGGATAACCCATTCCGATTCATCCTGAATGTTGCCTTCCCATCGGTAAATACTGTTTATGGGAAAAATGTTGGCACAGGCTGCCAGGCGTTTGGCAACCAGATTGTTAGCAATGCTCCGGGCGGTTTCTTCATCCGGATTAGTGATGTAAAACACTAAGAAAGCCATAGTTCTGCATTAAAAGCCCCGCGCATACGGCGCTGCGTCCTGGCCGCAAAATTCGCCCCGCAGGTATTTGTAATAGGCTGTAATTCCGATCATTGCGGCATTGTCCGTACAATATTCAAAGCGGGGGATAAAGGTGTTCCAGCCCTCTTTTTGTCCAAGGGCTTCGAGCGCTTTCCGGAGTTCTGAGTTGGCGCTGACGCCGCCGGCTACGGCTATTTCCCGTATCCCGGTTTGCCGGGCCGCTTTTCGAAGTTTTTTTAACAGGATCGTCACGATGCTGAGCTGGATTGAAGCGCAGATATCATCGAGGTTCTCCGCAATAAAATCCGGATTTTGCGCTGTCTGGTCGCGTAAGAAATAAAGGATTGCCGTTTTTAGCCCGCTGAAACTAAAGTTCAGTCCGGGCACGGAGGGTTCGGGGAATGGAAAGCGGGCGATGCCATTTTGGGCCCGCTGATCGATAAGCGGGCCGGCGGGATACCCCAGCCCCAGCATTTTTCCGGCTTTGTCGAAGGCCTCGCCGGCGGCATCGTCCAGGGTTTCTCCCAGGATTTCCATATCGAGGAAGTCGCGTACCCGGATAATTTGCGTATGCCCGCCGCTGACGGTCAGGCAAAGAAAAGGAAACGATGGTTTGGGCTCTTCCGCAAAATGCGCCATCACGTGTGCCTGCATGTGGTTGACTTCGATCAACGGGAGGTCGTAGCTCAGGGCAAAAGCCTTGGCAAAGGAAGTGCCGACTAGCAGGGAGCCCATCAGGCCCGGCCCCCGGGTAAAGGCTACGGCGGTAATATCTTTTTTGTTTACGCCGGCTTTT
>CAYVDV010000563.1:0-3204 GCA_964450465.1 uncultured Saprospiraceae bacterium | reverse complement strand
CTTACCTGGCGGAGTTTCAGATAGGGGAGGGCGTTGTAACTTTCAACTTTTTCGTCTTTTGTGGCGCGCCAGAGGGCCGAAAAACCGCCGGGGTCGTCAGGATTGCCGGGATTGCCTGTTTTACCCGTTTGCATTTCGCGGAAGATAAAGCGGGTAAAGCCGTAGAACCAGGCACGGAGCAGCGGTGACAGGCCCTCCAGGGTTTGGTGAAAGGCGGCCACATCGGGCACTTTGAACACGGGCGCCGGTCCGAAGGTGTCGGGGTGGATGCGTTCGAGCGGGCGCATATCGCCGGAGGCCAGGCGGAGTTGGTCGGCCACGATGCGGTTGCGCAGGAGGAGGAGTTGTTGTTTGCGCAGGGGGCTGTCTTCGCGCACGGCGCGGATGGGGTTTTCGGCGGGACTGGCTTTGGCGTACAGGATGGCGCTGAGGCCATGCCGTCCCGGAAAGGTGGATTCGAGCAGCAGGCTGTAGGCCAGGGCCTGGGCTTCGTGGTTGGGAAAAAGGCCGGTATTGTGGTAGCCGCCGGCTTTCATTTCCACAATATCCTTGCGCGCTGTATCGGCGGGGTCTTCGAGCAGCAGGTCGAGGCGTCCCTGGAGGCCGTATTTATCGGAAATAAAGCTGGGTTCAATCACCAGTTGTTTGCCCTGAAAGGCGCTCAGGGCATGCCGGATGCTGGGTTCCAGGGCAGCGCCGGCCTGATACACCGATTCAATTTTGCCCCGCTGGTAGAGTCCTTCCTGATGGGCCATACAGAGCATGCCGAAGGAGTTGTCGCGCATTACCCTGGCAAAGCTGGTCTTGTATTCGAATTTCGGATCGGTGGCGAGGTCGTCGAGCATTTGCCCGGCAATATTGCCGATCATCATTTTGTCGGTGATCTCCCCTTTGGTGAAGCGGTTGAGGAGGTGCACAAGCGGGTTGTCTCCCTGGCTTTGGCAGCATTCGGCGAGTTCCTTGGCTTCAACGAGGTAGTCGGGTTCGAGTACCAGCAGGGTTTGGTCGGTAGCAAAGTATTCGCCCGGCCGGTCGGCATAGGGCCGCACTTCGGTTATGTAGATCGTGCAGTAGGGCCAGAGGAATTCGTGTACGCCGCTGAGGTCCGACCCGAAACCGTCTTCTTTGCGGTTGTCCCAGCATTTGATGGTAATGGTGCCGAGCTCGTCGGTATCGCACACGAGGGCGCAATACGCTTTGGTCCGGATATTTTGCGGGACGTGAATATCCCGGACAATGGCCCGGAAACTGTGGGCCGGCAGGCGTTTTTTAGGCCGGTTAAGTACTTCGGCAAAGTTATCCTGGTAGTATTCGTACGATTTGCGCAGCAGTGCGGGGACCGGCGTGCCGGAGAAATGCGCAATCGTTTCGCAGAGGGCGTAGAGGCAGCGGGCATCGTCGGCCGGGGCAACGGGAAAGTCGGTTTCGTGGACAACGGAATTGGCAAAGGTGCGCAAATGGTGCGCCAGATTGCGGATTTCCGGCGGAATGCGGTACTCGGTCGCAATATAGCTAATGCGGGCATGGAGGCTATCCATGTAGCGTTTTTCATCGCTGCACAGCTGGCGAAAAAGCCCTTCCAGGACCGCCCGGTATTTTGGAATGCGTTCCCGTTCCGTAAAGCCTTCAGTGCCAACGATATTAGCGAGGTTTTCAAAAAGAAATGCCGCTTGTGCCGGATCAATTCTTTGCATAGTCATCCGCTTGGGGCAAACAACAACCAGCCTGCCCGCAGGGGACAGGGATTCACAGTCTTTCGTATCGCACAATTACAGGTGGGTAGTCTTCAAAGGGGGTATTCCTACTGTTGTTTGGCCGGTTTAAAATTTACGATTTATTAACAATTAACTTTTAACAATTCTCATGCCATAATTGGGGTAGAACTTGTTAACATTGCAAAGAAGAACCGGATTAATGCAGCCTATTTGCATTTTTCAAAAAATTTTTTTGAATCCCGTATGCCAACCAACAAACACGCTTCGTTTCGCTATCGAGCCCTGAACCAGTGTTTTACCAATCGCGGGCATCGCAAATGGACCCTGGACGAACTGGTGCGGGAGGTGTCGCGCTACCTGCAGGACGCCTTCGGCGCTGATCTGACCGTCGGCCAGCGCACCATTCAGGGCGACATCAACGTGATGCGCAGTCCGCGGCCGAGGGGCTTTTCAGCGCCTATTGTCTGTCGCCGGGGGCTGTATTATTACACTGATCCAAATTTTAGCATCGAGAAGATTCCGTTGGGGCAGGAGGAAGTCAATCTGTTGCAGGAGGCGGTGGTTCTCTTGCAACAGTTGCCGGGCCTGCCGCAATTGCCGGTACTGCAGTTACTGCTGCAACGGATCTCGGGCGGCAACGGCCTGGGCGGTCTGCACCCGGCCTGGATACAGTTTGAGACGAACCCTGCGGTGCATGGCCTGGAATGGCTGGCGCCGCTGTACCAGGGTATTGCCCGGCAGCAGGTGCTCCGCATCGACTACCAACCGTTCCTGGAAGAACCCCGGGAGATCCAGCTGCACCCGTACCTGCTCAAGGAATGGCGCAACCGCTGGTATATCTTCGGCCGCAACCCGGAGCACCGGCTCTGGAACCTGGCGCTTGACCGCATCCGCAGCATCGAACCCGTTCCGGATACGCCATACCTGCCGAATGATCTGTTCGATCCCGACAGCTGGTTTGCCGATATTATTGGCGTCACCAAGCCCGACGGCGCTGCGCCCGTGGATATCGAGTTCGAAACATCGCCGTTGGTCTCTTTTTATTTTGAAACCAAGCCGCTGCATGTCTCCCAGCAACTCCTGCGCCGGGATGATTCGGTTGCACGGTTCCGCGTGCGGCTCATTCCGAACCCGGAGCTTGTTTCGGAGTTTCTCCGTTTCGGCCAGGATTTGCGGGTGACGGCCCCGGAAGCGGTGGTGGCAATGGTGGCGGAAAGAATGGGTTAATGCCGGGTGCGGAGGATGGAAACGCGGATCCCGCCTGTCGGCGCGATGCACGGCGTCGCCTTCGGCGCCGGCGCGGATTTATATTCGAGAGGGAATGCTCACGGATGACGCGGATGTGACGGATTAGCGCGGATTATTGAAAGAGATGATATGTTTTGTGGGACAGCCTTCCCGGCCGGAAGGAATAACGTATAGATGGAAACTTCTTTTTTGTCATCCCGAAGGGATCTGTTCGCACTACGGGGCTCCTTGCGGAACATTT
>CAYVDV010000562.1:0-3215 GCA_964450465.1 uncultured Saprospiraceae bacterium | reverse complement strand
GGATCCTAGGCGACAAGGGCGAACTGCGGCTGCGCTTCGGCGACATTCTGGGTACGGCAGGCTGGGGTGGAAAAAACCTGTTCACGCCGGGTCTGCAAATGACGGCCAAGGGAACCTGGGAAAGCCAGACGGTCACGCTCAACTTCTCCTACCGCTTTGGCAGCGCCGAAGTAAAAGGGGCCCGCCAGCGCAAAACCGGACTGGAAGACGAAAGTCGCCGGGTGAAATCGAGGAATTGAAATTAACCCCGGGACGATCTTGTCCGGATGTCAGAAAAAAGCAACCCCGGCGCGCTAACAGCGGCCGGGGCTTTTTTGGATCTTTTCACAAGGCCCAAAACAGGTATTAAACGTTAAGGTAATTCATAAGGGAATCGAAACGCTCCTGCAGGGAGTCGGAGTAGTCCAATTCGGCAAAGGACTCCTTGACCTCGTATTCATAGCGCTCCAGTGAGGCGACGATCCGGCTGAGTTCCTGCCGGTTTACTTTGATCGTCAGTTCTACGGTGTCCGCATCGGCGCCGGAGGTAACGAACGAACTCAGGATCTTGGCATCTTCGTCTTCAATGATCCGGGCAATCGTACCCAGGGTATAGTCGCGGCGGTTCATTTCAAGTACCAATACGCCACCGGGTTCGATGAAAGAGGCGGTAGTGGCGAAGTAGCGCAGGAGGTCATTTTGTGTGACCAGGCCCAGATACCCCCCGTCTTCACCGATTACCGGAATAATGGTGAGCCGGTTGTCGCCCATTATCCGGATCACTTCAAACACGTGATCTGACTTTCGCACGGCAAAGCGATGCAAGGTTGCGAAGTCGTATTCACCGATCGGTTCGTACAGTTTATGGTTAAAAATATCTTCCTCGGACAGAATTCCCACCAGGCGTTCTCCATCAACAACCGGTAAGTGTTTCACATGATGATCATTCAATGCATGGAAGGCATCTCTTCCCGTTTGCTCCAAACTGAGCGCCGGGATGTCGTAAGCAATAAGCGATTCGGCAGTCATGGCTAAGCGCGCGCTAGGTTTTGTTCACTTCGGCTGATTCTCTCTAATTTGCGTCAAATTACAGCTTTATAGGGTGTCGAACCTATTGTAAGTGTGGATTAAACAGAAAATCAGCGATTTTGATCATTTAGACGCTCGGCAAGTGCGGGATGACACAAATATTTGTGCAATTTTTTTACTTACCAAATAAACATGCTCAGTCTGAGACAATTGTTCCTGAAATATGTCGCCCAGACGTCACCAGCGCCCCTGGCGCTGGAAATTGACCGTGCAGAAGGGCTCTATTTGTACGATACCGGCGGGAAAGCCTATCTCGACCTGATTGCCGGTATTGGCGTCAGCGCCCTGGGGCACCGGCACCCGCGTGTGGAAGCCGCTGTTCGCGACCAGTTGGGTAAGTACTGGCACACACTGGTGTACGGGGAATTTGTCCTGTCCCCGCAGGTCCGGCTGGCCGGCTTGCTGGCGGAGCAATTGCCCGGGCTGGACTCGGTGTATTTTGTCAATTCCGGAACAGAAGCCACGGAAGGCGCCATGAAACTCGCCAAGCGTTATACCGGGCGTCCTGATTTTGTCGCCTGCCGCCAGGCTTACCACGGCAGTACCCAGGGCGCCGCCAGCCTGATGGCGCCCGTCGATTTCACCCTGGCATATCACCCCTTGTTGCCGGGCATCCGGCATATCGGTTTCAACGAAGACGGAGGTCTGGAGCGGATCGACCGCCGCACGGCCGCCGTGATCGTGGAAACGGTGCAAGCCGAGTCGGGCATCCATAAGCCCCGGCCGGAGTGGCTGCAGGCGTTGCGCAAGCGTTGTACGGAAACGGGCGCCTTGCTGATCCTCGACGAGATCCAGGCCGGGTACGGGCGCACAGGGTCGCTTTTTGCCTTCGAACAATACGGCATCCGGCCCGATATTTTACTCCTGGCCAAGGGCTTTGGCGGCGGCATGCCGATCGGGGCCTTTGCCGCGCCGCGCGAGATCATGCAGGCGCTTTCTGTGGATCCGCCTCTGGGGCATATCACCACCTTTGGCGGCCATCCGGTAAATGCGGCGGCGGCGCTGGCTACCCTGCAGGTCTTGCTGGAAACGGATTTGATCGCTCAGGTGCGGGAAAAGGAGCAGTTGTTTCGCTCGCTTCTGGTCCATCCTGCCATCCGGGAATTGCGCAGCGCGGGTCTGTGGCTGGCGGTTGACCTGGGCGATGCCGCACTGGTGCAGCGGGCCATCCGGTACTGTCTGGAGCAGGGGGTGATCACCGACTGGTTTTTGTTCAACGACCGCAGCCTGCGCATTGCGCCGCCGCTCACGATCGGGGAGGCGGAAATAAGGAGGGCCTGCGGTGTTATCCTGGAAGCGCTGGACTGATCATTTAAAGATCTTTTTCAGCCGGTCGAGCTGGCGTTTATCGTCGCGCTGTTTGATGGTTTCGCGTTTGTCGTACGATTTCTTACCGGTGGCGAGTACCACGACAAGTTTGGCAAACCCGCGTTCGTTGAGGTAGAGTTTGTAGGGGATGATCGTAAAGCCTTTTTCCCGGATCCGGCGATCGAGTTTGCGCAGTTCGGTTTTGCGCAGCAGTAATTTCCGGTTGCGGCGGGGTTCGTGGTTATGGTCGGTGCCGTATTCGTATTCGGCGATGTACATGTTCCGGATCCAGAGTTCACCGCCTTCAAACAGGCAGTACGCATCGTTGATGTTGACATTGCCGGCGCGAATGCTTTTGATCTCCGTTCCGGTCAGCGCGATACCCGCTTCATACTCCTGTACAAAGTGGTATTCGAACGCGGCGCGGCGGTTCTTGATCTCTAATTTCGATGTTTTGGATGCGTCTTTGGCCATGTTGAAAAAGTTGACAAAGATAGTCGAATGCAGGAGGAAAAACCAAAAAGCGCGAAAGAAGTTCCCTTTTGAAGAATTTTATACCTTGCCTGAAAAAACAGCGTATGAAAATCGTCAACTGGACGCTGGCCGGCATATTCGCCTTGTTCGCCCTGGTGCAATACAACGATCCCGATCCGGTGCTGTGGATGATCCTGTACGGCAGCGTAGCCGTTTTTTTCGGCATGGCTGCCACGGGGCGCACGCACCGGCTGGGTATCTGGATATGCCTGATCTGGGCAGTAGTTTGGGCCGGATCGCTTGTGCCGGAGTTTTGGGGTTGGGTAAAGATGGGCAGCCCGTCGATCGTGGAGTCCATGAAGGCA
>CAYVDV010000561.1:0-3219 GCA_964450465.1 uncultured Saprospiraceae bacterium | reverse complement strand
CTATTCTTTTAAATTTCCGTTGTACTTTCGTCCCTCACAAAAAGTTCGATCCATGGCCTATTTGCCAGCTTACCGCCTGAAGTTGTATCGCAACTTCAAAGCCATCGATACCGGGGACTACCACGGCATCGTGCGGTATTATGAGCGTTTTGAAGACGCCATTGGCACCCTGGACACGGAAGAGTACTTCGATTGCACGCTGGCCTATACCGAAGCGCTTTTTGAAACTGGTAATTATGGCCAGCATGTCGTCATGTGCGATCATTTGCTCGAGACGGTGATCATGCAAAATATTGAAAGTTGGGGCGGAGAAGATATTTATGCCAAATTACTCTTTCGAAAGGCCGCTGCCCTTTTCCAGTTACAGGAATACGCACAAAGCGAACATATTTTGCGCGAGCTGATCAAGCTGCATCCGGAAGACCAGCTGCCGGTGCGCTTTTTGCGGTCCTGCCTGTTGCGCCAAAAACCGGACTGGCTGACGCAAACCCGGGCTATTGCGGTTGGCCTTACCTTTCTGGCTGTAGGAGCGATTATCCTGGAATTGTTCGTGGTACGGCTGTATTTTCTGGACTATTACGAACAAGCACTGATCGCGCACAATATCCTCCTGGGAAGTGCAGTGGCGGTATTGGCCATCGGGGAGTTTATCCATGCCTGGCGCTGCCGGCATCTTGCAACAGAATTTGCCCGGGGCATCCGTTCCCGTAAAAAGGTTTAGATTTTCCCCTTCTCCGGCTTTCTCCTACCTTTGCGGAAAAGTTCAAAAGATATGTCGAACAGTGCCCTGACCGCTTTCCAGGAAGCCATCCGAACCGGTATTCCCACTGCGTTGCCGCCTATTCAGCCCCTCGATCTCACCGTCAGCCACGCCCCGCGCCGGGTGATTGAAGGCGTATTGTCGGAACCGGAGAAAATACTGGCCATTCAGAATGCCCTGCGCTACTTCCCGGTAGAATGGCATGAAACATTGGCCGCCGAGTTTGCGGCCGAGCTGGAACAATACGGCCGGATTTATATGTATCGCTTCCGGCCTGCCTATCCCATGCATGCCCGGCCGGTAGCCGACTATCCGGCCCGCAGCCGGCAAGCAGCTGCCATCATGCTCATGATCCAGAACAATCTGAACCCCAAAGTGGCCAAACACCCGCATGAGCTCATCACCTACGGCGGCAACGGGGCAGTGTTCCAGAACTGGGCGCAATATCTGCTCACTATGCGCTACCTGTCGGAAATGACCGATCACCAAACGCTCGTGCTGTACTCTGGTCATCCGCTGGGCTTGTTCCCCAGCCATCCCGGGGCGCCGCGTGTCGTGATCACCAACGGCATGATGATCCCCAATTATTCCCATAAGGAAGACTGGAACCGCTTCAATGCCCTGGGTGTCACCCAATATGGCCAGATGACCGCCGGCTCCTTTATGTACATCGGTCCACAGGGCATTGTACACGGCACTACCATCACCCTGCTTAACGCCGGACGCCGGCTGGGTTTGGGCGATGACGACTTGCGCGGACAGGTGTTCGTGACCAGCGGACTGGGCGGTATGTCGGGTGCGCAATCCAAGGCCGCTGAAATTTCCGGCTGCGTGGGTGTGATCGCCGAAGTGGATGGCGATGCCGTGAATCAGCGTATTGCCGACGGATATATCCACCGGGAAAATGTATATACCGACCTGGGCGAGTTGATTCGACGCATTGAATCCTGCCGCCGCAATAAGGAAGCCATTGCCCTGATCTACCACGGCAACATCGTCGATCTCTGGGAGCGCTTTGTGCAGGACGGCATCCACATCGAGCTGGGCTCCGACCAGACCTCCTGCCACAATATCCACGATATGGGCTACTGTCCGGTGGGATATACTTTTGAAGAAGCCAAGGAATTGCTGGTGACCGATAAGGCCCGCTTCCTGGAAGCCGTTGCCGAATCGCTGCGCCGCCATGTGGCTGCCATCAATGTAATGAGCGATCGCGGCATGTATTTCTGGGATTACGGCAATGCGTTCCTGAAGGAAGCCGGCGACGTGGGAGCGGAGGTATTCCGCCCGTACTCCGATGATAACCCCTTCCACCCGGGGGGAGAGTTTAGATCAGTCGCGGTCGGCGCTTCTCCTTATCGCTATCCCTCCTATGTGGAAGATATCATGGGTCCGCTGTGTTTCGATTTCGGGTTCGGGCCTTTCCGCTGGGTGTGTTGCTCCGGCAATCCTGCCGATTTGCAAAAAACCGATGCTATTGCGGCGCGGGTATTACAGGAGATGCTGGCAGAGGCTCCCGGCGATATCCGCGGGCAAATCAACGACAACCTGCTCTGGATCCAGTCGGCAGAACGAAACTTGCCGGTAGTGGGCTCTTATTCACGTATTCTATACGCCGATGCGGAAGGCCGCATGCGCATTTCCAAGGCGTTCAACGATGCTATTGCCCGCGGCGAACTGAGCGGCCCGGTAGTATTGGGCCGTGACCACCACGACGTGAGCGGCACGGATTCGCCCTACCGCGAGACAGCCAATATCTACGACGGCTCGCGCTATACGGCCGACATGGCCGTACACAATGTGATCGGCGACAGCTTCCGCGGGGCTACCTGGGTGAGCCTGCACAATGGCGGCGGCGTAGGCTGGGGCGAAGTGATCAACGGTGGTTTCGGCATGGTGCTCGACGGCACCCCGGAGGCAGACCGGCGCCTGCACGCCATGCTGTTCTGGGATGTGAACAACGGGATCGCCCGCCGGGCCTGGGCCCGCAACCCGCATGCCCTGACTGCTATACAGCGAGCCATGGATGCGTATCCGGATCTGCAGGTGACGGTGCCGAATCTGGCGGATGAAGCGGTAGTACGGCAGGCACTGGAGCATGTTGCGCACTGATTTAACTACTGCACCACCACTGCCAGCTTCCCGTCGGCACTTACCGCCAAACGGGTGATACTCCGCACGCCATACCGGCTGAGATCGGCTATTTCTAGCCAATCGCGCTGCCGGCGCGGATTGAATTGAAAGAGTTTGGCGCCGTTTCCGGCCAAAAAAGTGCCATCGGGAAGTATTGCGAAGTCTTCACTGCCGGGCAGTGTTTTCACCAGATCAGTGGAGGTATTGTCCCGGGGGTCGAACAATTTAATGAACCAGGTTTGTTCGGTGGCTTTGAGCACGTAGGCCAGGCGTCCGTCCGGCATTTTTTGCAGGCAGCGTCCAGCGCGAAAAGCGATGCGGCGGGG
>CAYVDV010000560.1:0-3238 GCA_964450465.1 uncultured Saprospiraceae bacterium | reverse complement strand
AGACGGGTACGATCAGCAACAAGGGTTACTACCCGACGCCGTACTTCGTGAACCTGAACGATCCGTTCTGCATCAATACGCCGCCCTTCGTCATTGAAGTTGGCGAAACGAATGGTGCGCAAGGCACGGTGACCAGCATCACGATCAATGGCGTTGCTACCAACACCTTTAATGCTGCTGCATTGGGCCTCGGCTTCCATACAGTGATGGCTACCTTCGACGCCGGTTCTGCAACCACCAACCTGGTCATCAATGGCCAATTGGTTGGCGGCACGAACGACCAGGCGCTGAAAGATCCGGGTTGCCAGCAGAAGATCACGAAGATCGTTCAAGTGGTGAATACGCCGACGGCTATCGTCTGCAACGATTTTGTGAATGTTTCCTTACATAACGACGGTGGTGACTGCGTATTTATTATTGAACCCGACGATGTACTGGAAGGCACTTATGCTTGCTTCGACGATTACTCGGTGGTACTGACCTATCCGTTCGGCACCCATACGTTCAGCCCGGCTAACCGCGTGGACTACACGCACATCGGTAAAACGATGAACTATAGCCTGGTACACGCCAACAGCGGCAACGTATGCTGGGGTCAGCTGAAAGTGGAAGACAAGGAACCGCCGGTGTTGACCTGCCCGGCCAACATCACGATCAAGTGCAGCGATCCGACTTCGGAATCCTTCACTGGTTCCCCGCTTGTTTCGGATTGCAACCCGACGATCAACAAAGTCTCTACGGATGACTACACCGACTTCGGTTCCTGCTCCAACCCGCGTGCTCAAATCGTACGCACCTGGATCGTTACCGATGGCTCCGGCAACCAGTCCACCTGCTCGCAGACGATCACGATCGCTCCGTTCGATCTGGCAGACGTAGTCTTCCCGAACGATGTTACGATCGAGTGTGAAAATGCAGGCAGCACCGACCCGAATGCTACTGGTGTTCCGACGATCAACGGTTCGCCGATCGGTACGGGTGGTCTGTGCATGGCTTCGATCAGCAAGACCGACGAATACTACGACATCTGCCCGGGTAGCTATGAAATCATCCGCACCTGGAAGGTACGCAACATGTGCCTCCCGGTAAGCGGCAGCAACCCGGTTGAGCATGTACAGGTAATTAAAGTTGTCGATACACACGGTCCGGCATTTACTTGCCCGGATGATATCACGGTAAGCACCGATCCGTTCAATTGCTGCGCTACGGCTGCACTTCCGGATGTAATCATCTCCGAAGGTTGCTCGCACGTAACCAGTCTGACGTACAAAGTGGTTGGTCAGGATATCAACTCCGGTAACCTCATCCTCTTCGAAGGCAATGGCTACCTGAGCGACTTCCCGGGCAACAACCACTGGGATCCGGATACGATGGGCGTGTTTAACTTCACCCCGTGCTTGCCGCGTGGCGAGTACACGGTGACCTACACGGCTATCGACGGCTGCGAAAACGTTTCGAATTGCACGTTCCAAATGCTCGTGGAAGACGGCGTTCCGCCGGTATCTGCTTGTGATGAGTTCACGCAGGTGGCACTTGGTGGTGACGGCATGGCCTTCATCAACGCTTCGACCTTCGACGACGGCTCCTATGATGTTTGCGAACCTGTAAGCTTCAAGGCCCGCCGCATGAACGACAACGATTGTCAGAAAGCCGATGGCTTCTACGATCAGGTGAAGTTCTGCTGTGACGATATCAACGACACGATCACCGTTGTATTCCGCGTGTATGACATTCCGGTGCCGACAGGCAAGGTTGCCCTTGACTTTGGCGACGGTCATTACAACGACTGCATGGTTCAGGTGTTTGTTGAAGACAAGATCAAACCGCTCTGCTCCGCCCCGGCTAACACGACGGTATCCTGCGAAAACTTTGACCCGAGTCTCTGGGCTTACGGTTTCGCAACTGCAACAGACAACTGCTGCATCGATACCATCACCACGACGGTCAGCTACTCGCTGTTCGATACGGTGTGCAACAAGGGTACGATTACCCGCACGTTCCGCGCCTTCGACTGCGGCGGCTTGTCCAGCCAGTGCACACAGCGTGTGTTTGTCAACTTTGAGCAAGACTACTTCGTGAAGTTCCCGAACGATGTGATCGTAACTGTTTGCGACGGCACGGGTAACTATGGCGAACCCACCATCTATGGCGAAGATTGCGAACTGCTCGCTATCTCGCACGAAGACGAGGTCTTCACGGTGGTACCGGACGCTTGCTACAAGATCGAACGTACCTGGACGATCATCAACTGGTGCACCTATAACCCGAATGCGGGTTGCACCATAGTACCGAATCCGAACCCGAACGCTACTGTGAACCATCCGTCGAACCTGCCTGGCCCGATTGTATCGGCTGCAGGTACCCCGGCGCCATGGCAACCGACCAGCGTGAAGGTTAATTCGAGCGATCCGTCCAATACCAACTACTCGGTGTTCTACCATGGCGGTACCTACACCGAATATGCTACCGGTCAGCAAATCACAGTACCGAACATCTCCGCTGTGAACTGCTACAAGTACAAGCAGATCATTAAGGTGATTGATACAGAAGATCCGGTTGTGGAAGATTGCCCGGCCAGCCCGCTTGAGGTGTGCGACATCACCCCGAACGATGGCAACCTGTGGAATGCTTCCTACTGGTACGATAACGTGATCAACAGCCACGACCTCTGCGAGGGTCCGACTGACCTTACGATCACGGCTACCGACCTGTGCTCTGGCGCCGCTGTGAACGTTCGCTACCTGCTGTTCCTTGACCTGGACGGCGACGGCGATATGGAAACAGTGATCTCCAGCACCAACCTGCCGGGCTACAACAACGTCAACTACGGCAACGCAGCCAACCAGAACTTCGGTGGCGGCACGCCGCGTCAGTTTGACGGACGTCCGGTGCTTCCGAACCAGAAGTACGGCTTCGCACTGCAAACCACGGTGAGCGGCACGAAGAAAACGGCTTCGGTACGTTGGAACACGCAACAGTCGCCGAACAGCTACACCATTCCGGAACTGCCCTACGGCACGCACAAGATCAAGTGGATCGTAGAAGACGGTTGCGGTAATGAAACGGTATGTGAATACACGTTCATCGTGAAAGATTGCAAGAAGCCGACGGTGGTTTGCCTCAACGGCTTGAGCGTGAATATCATGCCGACGAAGATGATCACCCTGTGGGCGAATGACTTCCTCCAGTACACGGAAGACAACTGCACACCGAGCAACCAACTGGTAATTGGTATCCG
>CAYVDV010000559.1:0-3241 GCA_964450465.1 uncultured Saprospiraceae bacterium | reverse complement strand
CCAATCAGACGGGTAACTATCGAGTGGTGGTCTGCAATGGTGCGGGATGTGTGACCAGTGCTGTTGCAAGCCTGGACATCGTGGTCCCCAGCTCCCCAATCGTGACGAACACGACGCCACCCGCGCCAGGGGTGGTGTGGTTGGGGACAACCAGTGTTCTGCAAGTCGGTGCGCGGGCGGAAGGCGAAGATTTTGTGCCGCTATCTTTCCAGTGGTATCGCAACGGCGTGGTGTTGACCAACCAATCGCTGCCGTTCCTGATGCTCTCGGGGGCAACCGCCGGAGACAGCTACAACGTCATTGTGAGCAATGCGCTGGGCAGCACAAACGTCGGGCCATGGCTGGTGCGCAAACCCGAGGCCGGCGGCATCGTGGCGTGGGGCGACAACTACAACGGCCAAGCCGAGCCACCGACAGCGATCACAAATATCGTTGCGTTGGCTGGTGGTTACGCGCACAGCGTGGCGTTGACGGACGATGGCCACGTTTACGCCTGGGGCGGCAACCAGCATGGTCAGACCAACGTGCCGTTGGACCTGACCAACGCCACGGCGATTGCTTGCGGCAACGGCCACACGTTGGCGCTCAAAGCGGACGGCACGCTCGCGGTGTGGGGCCGCACGAATTACGGCCTCTGGAACATTCCGCCGGAATGTACCAATGTGGTGAAGATCGCAGCGGGTGGATTGCACAACCTTGTTTTGCTGCAAGACGGCAGCTTGCGCGAATGGGGCACCAACTACGGGCCGATTCCCGCAACGGCAACGAATATTACGGCCATCGCTTCGGGTTACGATTTTGATCTGGCGTTGCGTGGCGACGGGACCGTCGTGGCGTGGGGTTATCCGACCTGGGGACAAACCAACGTGCCGGGCGGATTGACGAATGTGGTGGCGATTGCGGCGGGCGAGCATCATGCACTGGCGCTGAAGCGGGACGGGCGCGTGGTGGCGTGGGGTACAGGGGTGTATGGCGAAACAAATGTCCCCGCGGACCTGACGAACGTGATGGCCATTGCCGCCAATGCGGGGACGAGCATGGCGCTGCGCAATGACGGCAAAGTACGCGTATGGGGCCCCAACCATGCCGGGCAGACCAATGTCATGGTGGGCCTCCCGCCGGTGAAGGTGATTGGCGCTGGTGGCGGAACCCCGCTGGTGGCGCTGTATTCTTCGCTGGTGCAATATCCGGTGGATGTAACCAAAGACCTGCTCTTGATTTACAACGCCAACTCGCTGGATAGTTCCAACGTGTGCGCTTATTACCTTGCTCACCGACCGATGGTGAGCCAGGCCAACTTGCTGCCGATTGGCTGCACTAATACCGAGTCATTTCTGCCAAGTGAATACACCAACGTTTTTGTTCCACAGATTGGGAACTGGCTGGCGAACAATCCGACCAAACGCCCGCAATACGTGATTCTCTTCCTGGACATCCCGTCCCGCGTGAACACGAACCGACCGCCACTAGATCTCGACGTGTTTAATCGTGGCGCTCTGGCGAGCGTCAGTTATTTATTGGCGACACAGTTCAGTGGTTGGCAACCCTTCGTGACACACCTCAACATGGGTACGACGAACGACTGCCGGGCCTATATTGATAAACTCGAATACTTCGGGACGACTTATTCCCCGGGGGCGCTTGTGATCAGCGCCAACGGTGCTGGCGATTTTGGAAACACAAACATCAACTACGTTCTGGATGGAATAAGACATGGAGGCAACTACACAAACGGCGTCTTGGAAGAAGGCTTCCCAAGATTCTTGGACCCAATATCGGCGACAACTGTTTCCTCAGCCACAAATGGTTTGTTGAATGCTGGTGTACCAACGAACTCGATTTTGTTCTTTGACGGCTTGGACATCTATACCAACAACATACCACCGCCACTTATCCATCCTACGTCGAAATCCAATATTGCCGGCTATATGACTTGGGGAGCCCATAGCGCGCTTGAGGCTAATTATCCGACCGATAGCAAGGTGGCTTGGGTGGGAACAAATCGGTGGTGGATCATCGAAACAGTCGAGTCGTTCAATGGGCAGCGGGAATCCGGAGCGGGCATGTTCATCAAATGGTTTTCTGCTGGTGCTTTTGGTGGCACGAATTATTCAAACACTCCCGTGGGCGCCGTGACTCATGTTGATGAGCCCCACATTCCGGGGGTCAATAATGCTGCAAATTACTTTGGTCTCTGGGCCTCATGGAAAAATTTTGGGATTGCCGCTTGGAACTCACGCAACACGCCCTATTTTCAGGCCGTTGGTGATCCCTTGATCAAAAGATGACGCAAAGGATTTTTATGAGAACCAATAAAATCAGAATCGCGGTTGTCACTAGCTTGATATTATCCGGTGGCCAACTGGGATATTCCCAAGGAACATTTCAGAACTTAGGCTTTGAAAGTCCGATCACGCCTCTGTTACGAGACGGGAACTTCCAGGTTCCCATCACAAACGCGCTTCCCCGATGGAGCGGTTATCTCAACGGCGGCCTTGTAGATCGAGTTGATTACAACAGTTTTAATCTGAGCGGTCCGTCAATTTCTCTGGTTGATTCCCAGGTTTTTCAGCCCATCCAAGGCGGTTACTCCGTGTACTTAAAGAGCTTTTCGGACACAGGAGGGACCAGTGCGGCTATCGGCCAGACCGGTCAAATTCCCAGTAGCTCGCAATCTTTGTTTTTCATTCGCGAGCCTCAATCCGGTTTCGCTGTTTCATTCGGAGGGCAGAATATTCCGCTGGTTCAGTTCGGCACTTCGGGGAATAACATAATCATGGCGGGTAATATTTCCATGTTCGCCGGTCAGTCGGGTGAATTGCGATTCCTCGGTACCGGATTATTCGACGACATCCAATTCTCTAATTTGCCCATCCCCGAGCCGAGTGCCGTTGGTTTGTTTAGCCTGGGTGCATTGCTGCTCGGTTGGCGCTGCTGGCGGAAATGATGAGACCGGCAATTCTCTTCAATTGCAGTCTGCTGGCTCTGGCTTCTGACTGGCGGCTCACACTCAGGTAGTCATGCTTGGTCGAAAGGAGGCCAGCATCGTTAAACTCTCAGTTGAAGCCCGAAACGTCCAATCTCGCGGCGCTTTTTTAAGCGACCCGAGGCAAACAGAGCGGTCGCCTTTTGTACAATTTTTACGAACCCATGAATCCATCGCTTTCGACACTGCCGCTCGAAAGTTGCGGGGGGGGGGGGGGGGGGGGGGGGGGGGGGGGGGGGGGGGGGGGGGGGGGGG
>CAYVDV010000558.1:0-3262 GCA_964450465.1 uncultured Saprospiraceae bacterium | reverse complement strand
CCGAAACCGCCGCCACCCCAGCCACCGCCGGAGGAACCACCGCCCCAACCACCGGAACCGCCGCCAAAGCCGCCGCCCCAGCCACCGCCGCCCCACCAGTCGTCGCGCCGATGGCGGCTGCGACGCGTGGGACCATCGCCGGAGTAGAGGGTCCCGCGTTTTGCGGCGCGGGACAGAATGATGAGAAGCAGCAATAAAATAAGCAGGACCAGCAGGATCGCCCACCCGGGCAGCCCTTGCGTGCTTTTGCCTGGCTCTGCCTGGAATTCGCCGGACAGCGCCCGGATGATATCGTCCAGGCCTGCATTGATGCCCTCATAATAGCGTTGTTCCCGGAAATAGGGCGCCATGGTGTTCCGGATGATGCGGCCGGCGGTAATATCCGGCAGGGCGCCTTCCACCCCATAGCCGGTGGCAATGAAAATACCGCGGTCGGGTGGTTCCGACTTGACGAGCATCACCACGCCGTTATTCTTGCTTTTACGGCCTATGCCCCACCGGTTTCCCAACTCGAAGGCATACGACGCCTTGTCGTAGTCGCCGATGTCCGGGCGGATCATCACCACGATCTGTGTGGACGTGGTGTCGGCGTAGCGCCGGAGTTTTTGTTCCAGGGCATCGCGTTCGCTACCCGACAGCCAGCCGGCGTAATCGTGCACAAAAACGGCCGGGTCGGGTTTGGCTGGAAACAAATCACTATCCCCCTGCGCCAATGCGGCTGCGGCCCAAAACAACAACCCAATGACCGGCAGTACCCACCGCCGGCTACCGTCAACCGTACATAATTTCATCGGGCAGTTCATTTTCATTGTCATCCGGATCGGCCGGAAAATGCTGCTGCAGTTGCGTTCCGATCCGGGTAATAACGGCGCAAATGCCGGCGCATGCCTGTTCTTTTTGCAGGTAGGATTTCAGCATTTGTTTTTCCGCATCCCAAAACTGGAAACCAACGCGCTCATGGATACCGGTATCCCCCCAGATCGCAAACATCCGCGATTTTTCAGCGAGGTAGATCAGCACGGCGTTCCGTTGTCTGGTGTTGAACATCCCGTACAACTGAAACAATTCTGCCGCCCGCTCCACCGGATGGTCGCGGTCGCAAAAGTCCTCCATGAATACCCGGATCTCCCCGCTAGTCAGGCGCTCTGCGGAACGGATCGCTTCCAGTACCAGGGCTTCTTCCTCTTTGGTAAATAACATAGATAACGGGTGAATGTTGAAATGGGCGAATGCGGAAAACCGGGCTTGGGTTTCGCCCCGTTTGGTATGGGGTGAAACAACATCAGCCCAACCTGCAAGCGGCGGACCAACGCAAAACTTAAAACTTTACTTCCGGCGCCTTTTCCGAACCCGCCGCAGCCTGGAAGTATCCCCTGGGCGAAAAGCCGAAAATACCGGCGAAGAGGTTGGTTGGGAAGTGCCGGATGTAAGTATTGTAGTCGTTTACGGTTTCATTGAAATTTTTCCGCTCCACGGATATGCGGTTTTCCGTGCCTTCCAGTTGTTTTTGCAGATCGAGAAAGTTCTCGTTTGCCTTCAGGTTGGGGTAGTTTTCAGCTACGGCAAGCAGGCGGCTGAGGGCGCCGCTCAGGGCCGACTGGGCCTGCTCGAACCGCTGGATATTCTCCGGGGTCAACTGGTCCACGTTGAACGTCACTTTTGTGGCATTGGCGCGGGCTTCCACCACAGCCTGCAAGGTGGTCTGCTCAAAGTCAGCATACCCTTTTACTGTGTTAACGAGGTTGGGGATCAGGTCGGCCCGGCGCTGGTACTGATTTTCCACCTGCGACCAGGCTTTTTTCACATTTTCATCTTTACCAACGGCGGTATTATAGGAGCCGCACATGCTGAAACCCAGCAACAACAAGACCCCCAGCAAGATCAGGGGTAAAAATTTCCGGATATCCATAGTTCTGTTTTAATAGTATGAATGCTTACGGTTAGTTTACAAGGCGAAGTTACTCCTTGCTTGTGACAAGACGGATACAACACGCTTTATTTAGGCAAAATACCCTTGGGTCCGGCCAGCAACGCTGTCAGAATGCCGGCCGCCACGGAGGCATTCAGCGATTCAGCCCGGCTGTCCGGCGCTTTCGGAATAGTCAGCCGGTGGGTGAGTGCGGCTTCCACTTCCCGGCGGATACCGCTGCCCTCGCTGCCGATCACCAGCAGGCCTTGCTCCGGCAGCCCGGCATCGAAAACATTGACGCCGTCCAGCACCGCACCCATGACCGGCGTGCCCGGGGGTAGCAGCGCCTGCAACTCCGCCCAGTCGATCTCCCACACCGGCACCCGGAACACGGCGCCCATACTGGCTTGCACGACCTTGGGGCTAAACATATCCACACAATCGGGCGTACCATACACCGCCGCCAGACCAAACCAGTCGGCAATTCGCAACATGGTGCCGAAATTGCCCGGATCGCGGATGCCGTCCAGAAAAAGGGCCCAGCGCCCCTCCCAGCCGGGCTTGGCGGCCGGCGGCATATCGGCGACGGCCAACACTGCCTGTGGCGTGGTGAAAGCGGAGATCTTTTTCAGCTCCGCCTCGGTGACCGGGTTAAAGATTGGTGAAAACGGCGCCAGCACCGCCGCATTTTCCTCCGCCCAGCGTTCCAGTCCATATACGGCCGAGACGGGAACCCTGGTCTGGCCCAATAGTTCGCCGACCATTTTACTACCTTCCACGGTGAATTTTCGGTACTTTTGCCGGTACTTTTTTACCTGAAGGGCAGTTAAAAACGTTTGTTGACTTTTGGAGAGCATGGTATGTTTGTTTATCGGCTAAGGAACGCTGAAAGTAGCATTTTATCGCTCCTGAATCCCCGGTACTTACCCATTTTGATTTTACATTTTTATGGACCGTCCAGCGCGACAAGATAGTTTCCACAGGAAGCCCGGCACAAAGCCTGAGTTCTTTACATTAATCCTGATGCCGCTGGTTTTGGGCGTCCTGCTTGCCGGCTTCACGGCCTGCAATGTTACAAAGCATCTGGAAAAAGAAAAAGGCGGGCCGCTGCTTGCCAAAAACAGCATCGTTCTGAAAACGGAAAAAACCCTGCCGCTGGACCAGCGCACCCCCCTGCTGTACGAGCTGAGTTCCCTGTACCGGCAACAGCCGAACGAACGCAGTTTACTGGCATTTGGCACCCCGGCCCGGCTTTGGTTCCATTTCAAATACCGCGACAAAAAATCGGCGTTTGCCAAATGGGTAATGAAACGAATTGCCGAACCGCCGGCATACTACAATGATGAATTATCC
>CAYVDV010000557.1:0-3265 GCA_964450465.1 uncultured Saprospiraceae bacterium | reverse complement strand
TGGGTTCTTTCTGGCCTGTGCTGGAGCGGGCGTGCTGGAGCATACCCGTGACGATGGCAGCGGCGCGCTTGCCATGGTGGTTGATCTTTTGCTGGTTTTGGGTGAGATCATTCAATATTTCGGCAACATACGTCCTGTCTTTTGCAGGGACCTCCAACTTATCCATTTCCGTCTGCAACTCCTCCGCCAAGCCTACACTGAGTTCGGAGAAGTTGTTCACAAAATTCAACGGGTTTTGGATCTCATGGGCGATGCCGGCCGTGAGTTCGCCGAGCGAGGCGAGTTTTTCGGACTGGATGAGCTGGGCCTGGGTGGACTTTAGTTCGGCGTAGGCTTTTTCGATTTCCTTCGCCTGGGCAAGTTCCCGTTCCCTTGCCTTGGTCCGTTCTTTTTCCAACAACCTTTTTCGCTGGAAGCGGTCAGCAAGAAAAATACCGGCAACCAGGCAAAACCCGTAAAATGTAAAGGCCCACCAGGTTTTCCACCAGGGAGGCAAAATGGTTATGCGAAGGCTGATACCCTGCTCGTCCCAGGCGCCAAAGCTGTTGGCGCCCCTTGCACGGAAAACATACTCCCCCGGCGGAATATTAATGTAAGGGGGTGTCACGCCGTCTTTGAGGTCTTTTCGCCAGCCTTCGTCAAAACCTTCGAGGATGAACTGCAATTGATTGGTGGCGGGGTCGTGAAAGTCGAAACAGGCAACAGAAAAGGAAAACTTGTTTTGGTTATGCGCCAGCCGGATGCCGGAGGTTTGCCAGATGGACTTTTCCAACACAGCACCTGCATTCGGGGTGACTCGTTCGTCGGACAGAAAGAAATTGGTGATATACACCCTGGCAGGCCGGCTTTTTTTCTTTGCGGAAATTTTTTCAGGATAAAAAGCGACAAACCCCTGGTCGCCTGCCATCAAAATCTCTCCATCATAGGCTACATGTATTTCGCTGTCTTCACCCATAAAGCCGGTTCTGACACCGTTTTTTTCCGTAAAAGAGGATAACAACCCCGTTTCCGGGTCAAACTCATGGATGCTTCTTTCAGAATGAATCCAGAATTTACCATCGTTGGCCTTTGCCATCGACTGAGGAATCTCCGAAGTCATGTAATTGCCGGCAATAGTGAATTTCTCAAGTTTTCCATTATCGGGATTGAATTTTTGCATCCCATTTACAAGATCGAGCATCCAGATATTACCGTTGTTATCACCGGTGAAGCTGCAAGCGAAACCGATTCCTTCCTTTATTATATGGTCGAAAGTGTTGGTCTTCTGATTGAACCGGTCGAGAAAAAAAGGCATCTTAGGGCTGTACCAGGTTACCCCGCCACCGATCCACAAATCACCGCGGGTATCTTCGTATAAACCTCCGACGCTGAATCCACCGAGGCTTCCCCGGTCGTTCGGATCGTATCGGAAAGTGGTGAATTTCCCGGTTTTCACATCGAGACGATGTAACCCGACATCCCATTCGGGTATCCAGATATAGCCGTTCCGGTCTTGCAACATAGATTCAAACCATCCATACTCCCTATCTGGATTTTCCTTGTCCGGTTTGAATAGCTGAAAAGTTCCCATTTGGGGATCATGGCGAAATAATCCATTGTTCGTGCTAATCCATAAAAACCCGTCCCGATCGAGCGAGAGCATGGACACATTTTTGGCATGGAAGCGGCCAGGCGAGGCATTCTGGCAGGGAACCGGATAAGCTTTCCCTGATTTGCGGTCATAGCGAACCAAAGGAGCGCCTTCGGAGTAACCAATCCAGATGTTACCCACCTTGTCTTTTGCAATGCCGCTCACCCATTGACCCATACCGGGAAAAGGCTCAATTTTAAAAAACGGAAACAGATCATCCTGCAGGGTTACTTTGACAACTGAATTCTTAAACCCGGAACTGCTCATCCAGATGACCCCATCCCCGGATTGGCAAATGGTTGCCAATTCATTCGCTGGCAATTTGCCGTCTCCTTTTTCTACCCCATAGTGGTGAACGGCGCCAGCATCCGGATCATAGACATCCAAACCCATAGAATAGCCACTTATCCAAATGCGACCGTCCTTGTCTTCGGCAATAAAGGGTATAGCAATACCCAAGCTCAGAAAAGGCCCTATTGATTCAGGGGTATAGGGGCGTTTCAAATTTTTCCCTGTATTCCTGCCGGAAAGCGTGTTATTGGTTATTCTGGTAAACGTACCCTTTTCCCGGTTCATCAGGTGCAACCCACCACGGGCTGTTCCGACCCAGAAATTGCCTTTACTATCCTCCAGCATCTCATTGACTTTGTTACTGATCAGGCTATTAGGATCGTTCGGGTCATGTAAATAGCGGGTAAAAGATTCTGTTTCCGGGTGATACCTGTTCAGTCCTCCAAAATTTTGTTTCTTGTCATCTGGGTCATTAGAGGAAAATAAGCCTGTGCCCACCCAAAGCGTGCCTTGTTTGTCAACATAGAGTTTCATCACTTTGTCATGCGAAAGGCTGTGTGGATCGCCAGGGTCATTGCGAAAATGCCTGAAAACCCCTGTTTTTCTGTCGAAACGGTCGAGTCCCCAAAATCCATAGACCCACATATAGCCATCCCGGTCTTCAACGATCCCCCGCAGGGTGTTGGAACGCAAACTTTCTGGGTTTTCCGGGTCATGGCGGTAATGTTTAAAGGTTTCTGTACCTGGTTCGAAAGCGGTCAGGCCGGCTTCACCATCGTATGTCAGCCAGATCAAGCCCTTGCTGTCAATGAAAATGCAATTGATGTGGTCGCTGGCAAGGGAGTTTGGATCGTCAGGGTCCGGCTTGTACGTAATAAAGTTCTGACCATCATAGCGGTGCAGACCTGCCTGTGAACCAAACCAAAGGAAACCGACACGGTCTTGCACAATGCTCTGCACTGTATTGCCGAGTATGCCGCCAGGCAGTTCGAAAATCTCAAAGTGCGGATTGAACGTTTTAACATCATCCGTTTTCTGAGAAAACCCTGTGTTCCACAACAAGAGGGAAAAGAGGGCAAATGGTACGATCTTCATGGTATGTTGGTTTTACTTCCCGGCAACAAGTTATTGACGATCAATTTACTGCGCCAATTCATGGCTCGGTAAACTGTTTACTGTCACTTAATTGAATGATAAACTCCGTTCCCTCGCCTTCTGCCGTCTCCACCTCCAGCGTCCCCCCGTGCCCCTTCACCACAATGTCATACGCCAGCGACAGCCCCAGCCCTGTGCCCTCGCCCGTGGGTTTGGTGGTGAAAAAAGGCTGGAAGATCTTGGCCCGGA
>CAYVDV010000556.1:0-3273 GCA_964450465.1 uncultured Saprospiraceae bacterium | reverse complement strand
GGAGGCCCGTAAATCCGCCCTGTCCGAATTATACCAATCTCCGCCGGGCCATTCACTACGACAAATCAGCCGGGAAACCCCCGCAAAGCCTCAGTGACGACATTCACATAGGCGCGTATGGCAGTCTTACTCAGGATGCAGCATCGCCTTCGTCCAGTTCGCCGTTCTGTGCCTGGGATTTTACAACGGGTTCTTCCACGAGCGGCGGTACCGGGCTTTATTTTGCCAGAACTACCCAGGAAATGGCCTGGGTAAGCAGCGCCCACATGGTAACCAAGATGTATATAAAAACTCCCTCGGCGCTGAGCGACAATGCCAATACTTACTATATTTTTCTGCGCCTGGCCGACTCGCCTGCCGGTGGCAGCTGGGATCAGAACAACTCGCTTGGTATTCGCTACCAGCACACAGCGAGCAACGGAAACTGGGAATGCTATTCCAGAAGTAACAATGCGGATACCGTACTTGATAGTGGGATTCCGTTTGCGGCAAACACCGAGTATGAATTGATGGTAACCCTGAACAAGAGTAACACCGAGGCCACCTATTTTATCAATGGCGTTATGGTGGGGCGTATCACGTCCAACCTGCCTGCCGCCACTTCGCTCGGAGCGTCCAATCATTTGGAAAAAGTATCGGGCAGTTCGGCGCGATCGATGCTTGTCTATCGCTTCATGGCTGCGGCCATTACCCCATAATGCCTTTTGCATTTTCCATAATCCATCCTTCCGATGAAACAACCTTGTCTGTATTTCTTTATATTGAATGTCGCCCGGGCTCTTATGCTGGCCGTCGCTCCTGTCTTCCTCCAGGCACAACAGGTAGCCGTCAATACCGATGGTAGCCCGGCAGATCCCAGCGCCATGCTCGATGTGGTTTCCAGCACGCGGGGCATGCTGATCCCGCAGATGACTGCCGCCGAACGCACGGGCATTGCCTCTCCTGCTACCGGTCTGTTGATTTTCGATACGGATTCCAATGCATTCTGGTTTTACAACGGGACGGGCTGGGAGCAATTATTCGGCACTTCGCAGTTGCCCGGTCCTGTAACCATTACACCAGCCCTGCTGACGGCTTCGGCCAATGATTACAATCCGGCGGGTTTCGGGGATGCGGATATCCTGCGTTTGTCCGGCGATGACGGGATACAAATGATCACGGGATTCCAGGCAGGGACGGGTGGCGAGGAAAAAATAATTACCAATATCGGCATCCATCCGTTTTACCTGGCGCCGGAACACAGCGGCAGTGCAGCTGCGAACCGGATCACCTATTTCGAAGAGGTAATGGTACCGCCGGGCGCTTCCTGCCGGATCCGTTACGACGCTATCTTGTCCAGGTGGCGCCCGCTTGATCCGCCTTGCCCTGATTATACCAATATCCCACATTCGGTTTATTACGACAAATCGGCAGGCTTGCCACCCGAGGGCCCATCCGACGACCTTCAGATGGGTGTATTCGGCCCGATTGCCCAGTTTGTGGACACCCCTTCGGTTACTTCGCCCTTTAGCTCTTTTTATTTTAACACCGGTTCGGCTACTACCGGAGGAAGCGGCCTTTTTTATTCAAAAACTACGGAAAATATGGCCATCGTGGGCGGGGCACATATCGTGGCCAAAATGCATGTCAAAACCCCTTCCGTTCTCGGCGATGAAAACAATATCTACTACGTTTTTCTCCGGCTGGCTGCCATGCCATACAGCGGGTTCTGGAATCAAAACAATTCGCTCGGCATTCGCTACCGCTTCGACGAAAACGGCGGCAAATGGCAATGTTATTCCCGGGCCAATAACACGGATGTTGTGGTAGATACCGGAATCCCGTTTGAAGTGGATACGGAATACGATATGGTTGTCACGCTGAATAAAAGCAATACAGAAGCCACCTACATCTTAAATGGCCAGGTGGTGGGCCGGATAACGACCAACTTGCCGGCTGTCGTGCCATTGGGCCCCTCCAACCACCTGGAAAAACTAAGCGGCACCGAGGCGCGGGACTTACGGGTGTACCGGTTCATGGGCGCAGGGATAGCGCCGTGAGCTTGATAGCGCGCTTTTCTTCATTTATGCTGCCCTGTTGCCATTTTATAGGCCACTGCGGCGTCGGGAAGCGGTGTTAGCGTATTTAATAGAAGATGGTAAGTTCCCTTTTGAGACAGTTCGTCGGCAACTTTTTTTATCAAAGACAAAGTCGCTTTCATCAAGCTGGAGCCCAGGCTTAAACGGGCGACACCCAAATCCTGCAATTCAGATACAGACGGAGGTAGTCCAGCCCCAATTCCAGGGTTTGAAAGAATATTAATGGGGGCATTAATCTCCTTCACCAATGTGGAGATCGTTTCTTTATCCCAAACAGGCTGTACAAATATGCAATCTGCGCCCGCTTCCCGGTATTTATTGCCACGCCGGATTGATTCGGATAATTTTTCTTTTAGCGAACCGGATGATGTATAAAATGAATCTGTTCTTGTATTAATGACTAAATGAAAACCCAGCGAATCTGATAATGCGCGAATAGCGGCGATTCTTTCGCAAAATTCCATCTCGTCAACCAATTTTGGACTCAAATCAATACTGTCTTCAATGTTTATTCCAACAATTCCTGTTGCAATTATCTTTTTAACGGAGTCAATTATTTCGTTTAAATTGTTTCCATACCCCGCTTCTATATCTACAGTAACCGGAACTTGTACGGTATTTACGATTCCTGTGATACTTTCCAGCATTTCCGATAGTTGTATGACCTGGCCATCAGGATAACCTAAAGAGGCCGCTATTCCCATGCTTGTTGTTGCAATCGCTTTATAGCCGCATGCTTCTATTAATTTGGAACTTCCGATATCCCAAGAGTTTAACAGAACGAGGATTTCTTCATCGTGATGAAATTTCAGGAATTGTTCGGCTTTTGCTTTTTGAATGTCAGAAACCATAATGTAGCCCTTTTTTAAGAAAGACGGAATTTTTCCAATCGGGTTTGTCCAGGGTATTACTCATCACATATTTGGTGTCTTCATCCACGCACCGGCTGCTTTGTCTGCTTCGTAAAAATACGGCACGACGCAGCCACCATATTTGAAACCGCTGGAAGGGTCTGCCAAGGACTTGCATTATACCATCCAAGGCAATACAAGTTAAAACGATTATTCTTCGCGTATTGATTAACCTGTTTTTTGTAATTATTTGTTAATGTTACCACTGCCGACGTGCCGAGGTTTAGAGGTGTTTAAATTTCGGTGCCGGAGCGAAAGCGAGCAAATTTTATTTCAGGCAAGGC
>CAYVDV010000555.1:0-3292 GCA_964450465.1 uncultured Saprospiraceae bacterium | reverse complement strand
GCTACCCCATGCAGATCAAGATCAACTTCCTGTGCCGCGACTCCATCCTGGCAGCACCGATCGTGCTCGATCTGGCCCTGTTCCTTGACCTGGCGCAGCGCGCGGGCCTGCGCGGTATCCAGGAATGGCTGTCTTTCTACTTCAAAGCACCGCAAACCGCTCCGGGCTTGCCGCCACAGCACGATATTTTCAAACAACTGAGCAAACTGGAGAACACCCTGCGTTACCTCATGGGCGAAGATTTGATCACCCATCTGGGCATGGACTACTACGAGGAACTCGAAAAAGAATATGAAGCGCTTTTACAAGCTCACGCTTAGCGGCTTTGGGGCAGGGTGGCTGCCGGTCGCGCCCGGAACATGGGGCGCTGCGGTAGCCGCCCTGGCCACCTGGCCGCTGGCTGCCCTCGCTCCTGCCCAGGCAACACTCGTACTCACGATCCTCATCGTTGTGTTTACCTGGATCGGGGCCATGGGCTCGGACGTATTGCGCGCAGAATGGGGCGAAGACCCCAAACAAACCGTGATCGATGAAATGGCCGGCATGTGGATTTCCGTAATCGGATTGCCGCTGACCTGGCCCGTTGTGCTCGCAGGCTTTTTCCTGTTCCGTTTTTTTGACATCCTCAAGCCGCTCGGGGTGCGCCGGATGGAATCGATAGACGGGGGATGGGGCGTTATGCTCGACGATGTATTGGCCGGCGTTTACGCCAATATACTTTTGCAAGCAGGACTGATGTTGCTTTGACGCACATCCTCCCACTAATTACAGATTGCTGATGGAAAGTATGTTACCACCCAAATCCCGTTGGACAGGCTATCTCAGAAGATGGGCCGGCATGTTAGGCAAATACGGGCTGACCTCAATCTCAGCAACCGGGGTGGATTTTCTGGCCTTTCACCTTGCGCTCACCTGGACACACCTTACGGCCGTGCAGGCAACGGTGGTTGGCCGATCCGTTGGCGCTTTGGTCGCATTTTTATTACAGCGAAAATGGGTTTTCAGAAAATCCACTGCAGCACGCTGGTGGTTTGTCGCCGTCAAATACAGTGCAGGAGTGTTACTTGGGATGGGCTTTAACGTATTTGGCGTATGGGCGCTTCACGATCTTGCGGAATGGGAGCCCTGGCCTGCGCGGATTGTAGCAGCTATGCTGGGCTGGGCTTTAATCTTTGTGTTCAACCATACCCTGGTATTCAGGCCTGCCCGGGTGCTTCCAAGCTCCTAACTTGCGCAAGACGTTAAAAGATAAGGCCTTCCGACTTTTTTCTCCCATCACGGTGCACTAAACGGTAATATGATTGTTTTACCACACCTAGAAACACCCCCCGGCAGAACATTTTTAGACTTATAAGCCATTATGCAAACGAACATACGGATTATCCTGTCCTGTTTTCTGCTCCTGGGTACGCTCTCCTGTTTATTCGGTCAAAAAAAGACTACGGTGAACGGTCAGGTACTGGACGAAGCTACCAACGACCCGCTGCCCTATGTGAGCGTACAGTTTGAGGGGACAAATCTGGGCGTACGTACCGATATTGAGGGGAAGTTCTATCTGGAAAGTGCTTTACCCGGACTGTCCAGAATTAAAATCGTGTGCGTGGGGTATACCGATCTTTTCCTTCCGATCATCACAGGGCAATCCAACCAGCTTACGGCACGTCTCCGGGAAAGCTCAACGAATCTGGGCGAAGTGACCATCCGGGTGGAAAAATACCGCAATAAGGACAATCCCGCCGTTGAACTCATTAAAAAAGTCATTGAAAACAAAGACAAAAACCGGAAAGAAACACTCGACTCCTACCATTTTGAGAAATACGAAAAGGTGGAATTTGCCCTGAACAACGTTACCAACAAAACCCGGAACAACCTCTTGTTCCGGAATTTTCAGTTTCTGTTCGAACATGCCGACACCAACAAAACCAACGGCAAGGTAAATCTGCTGATGTACATGCGCGAAACCCTGGCAGACGTGTATTACCGCAAATCACCCCAGGATATGAAGGAATATGTGCAGGGTGAACGAAATGTCATCTTCAAGGACATCTTCGATCTCCAGGGCATCTCCGGCATGGTCAACAACATGTATCAGGACGTCAACTTTTACAACAATGCCGTTGACCTCCTGACCATGCAGTTCATCAGTCCCCTGAACCCGATCGCTCCGGTGGTGTACCGGTTTTATATCCAGGACACCACCCTGATCGGCAATACTCCCTGCGCCCATCTGTATTACGCCCCCCGCAACAAAACCGATCTGGCCTTCATGGGGCACCTGTGGGTCGCGCTCGACTCCACCTATGCCCTGCGCAGAATTGAAGCCGGTATCGCCAAGGATATCAACCTCAACTGGGTGAACGAAATGCAAATCGCCCAGGATTACGATTGGGTGGGCAATACGCCGGACGACCAGGCCCTGATGCTCGCCACCGATGATATTTTTATTGACTTTGGGTTGTTCCGGGGCGACAGCACCCGCTCGCTCCTCGGCCATAAAACGACCTCCTACCGCAACTATGAGATCAATAAACGGCTTCCGGACACGCTTTTCCAGACCCCGTTGACAACCATACAAGACGAAAAAACCTTTTTCAAGGACTCCTCTTTTTGGGCCAGCAAACGCCATATTGCCCTCAGCGAAAAAGAGATTGGTCTGGAAAAAGCGATTGACAGCCTGAACCGGAACCGCCGTTTTCTTCGTATCGTCAGCACGGCGCGCTTTCTGTTTGAAGGTTACACCCCGCTTGGTCCGGTGGAGATCGGACCAGCCAATACCTTTTACAGCTTTAACCCTGTAGAGGGCTTTCGCGCGCGGTTTGGCGGTCGAACCAGCCGCAAGCTGAGCAATAAATTTCTTTTGGAAGGCTATGCGGCCTACGGATTTCGCGACCTGAAATGGAAAGGCTATGCCGGCGCTACTTATGCATTGGGCAGTGGCAGGATACGGACCTTTCCCCTGCATCAAATCCGGGCCTGGTACCAGAACGACATTCTGATACCAGGGCAGGCGCTGCAGTTTGTGCAGGAAGACAACTTTCTTCTATCCTTTAAGAGGGGTACCAATGATCGCATGCTATATACCCGGAGCATTGGCAGCGAATACCAAAAAGAACACCGCAACGGATTTTCCTATACCCTTTCGGCTAAATTACTCCGCCAGATTGGCGCCGGAAACCTGCTCTTCGACTACAACGATAGCGGCGAGATCCGCTACAAGGCAGATATCCGGACAGCTGAACTGGGCCTGGCGCTTCGCTATGCGCCCAATGAAAAATTCTATCAGGGGGCATCC
>CAYVDV010000554.1:0-3310 GCA_964450465.1 uncultured Saprospiraceae bacterium | reverse complement strand
TATTGCGGCAAAAGACCAAAGTGGATTTTATCAATTAATTCGGTCCAGGTACTTACTTCTCCGGTCATGGCGATGTCGAAACCAGGACCTTTAGCATGTTGGGTGACCTTATTTTTTCATCGTTCCTTATTTCACTTTAACAAACCTGCTCACCCAGGCTGTTTGCCCCCGCTGGATTTTTACCAGGTAAATCCCGGATGGGACCTTCGGGATGCTTATTTTCAATATACTGCTATTCAAATAGCTACAAGCAAAATCTTGCATTTTCCCTCCAACAGAGGATATTTCAACCCTGACATCCCCTTCTCCAGCTGGCAATTCGACAAAAAACTTATCCGACACAGGATTGGGCCAAATTCGGAGATCGCTAGCCAGTATATCCCGGCTTGATGTCAAGCCGGAGGCACCCTGGAGGTAAAATGCAGAAAAACCCTCAATTTCAAATTCTAGCCCCAAGGTCTGTGCATTTAGAGTCAAGGTTTTTAAAGGGCTTAGTAATTGCCCGCCCCCTGGGTAATTCCCGCATGCGGCGCCAGATATTTTTGTTCCAAACAGGTCTTCCAGATCCTTGACCTCAGCAGAAGCCAGGGCCAATGAATCGAACTCTTCCGTTGAAAAATACAGACGGAGCGACACAGGGTTGTTAAACGTCATCTCAGGACTGAACGCCCAATTCCTGTCCAGATAAAAATGACCGGCTGCATCCGTCCGGACAGGGCCGCCGTTTATCTGGTAATCCAGTGAAATTTCCGGCAGGTTCTGCCCCTGGTCATTGATCGAAGCGATCACGTCGCCAGTACTATTGAAAAAATGCAACCACTCGCCAAGCCCGGCAGGATCGACCGGATTTACATGATCCGCTCCGCAATCGATCGGATCGTCAAATACCGAGCAGGGTATGCCCGGGTTGCTAAGTTCCAGATCAAATGCTCCATTGGCCCCGCCTTTGCCGTCTACCTGAAGCCAGTAGGTCTGGCCAGGCACCAGGCATTGCACCTGCAGGGAAGATCCGTGTTCGGAAGGGTTGATATCATCGTTTGCGCCAACCAGCAAATAATTCCCGTTGAGCAGATCAGCACAGCTGGCCGCTTCCCAAATGGCAATCTGGGTGTCGAAACCCGTGGCCTTTACCTGTACACTCCCGGAAGCCGGCGCCTTGAAGCTAAACCAGACGGAATGCTCCAACTGCGCCGCCCCTGAACACCAGGCGTTTGCACCGAAACAATCCCCGCCCGCCGGGACGGGCTCACCGGACTGAGCTGTGGCATTTATGTTCCAGTTTGTTTTTTTACACCCCGCTACGGGGATATCCAGCATGAGCGCATCGCAAACGTTATCATTGGGAGGCGCCACAGTGCCCACTCCGCCGCAAACGTCGAAATAATCATTTATATTTACGAAGGACGTTACCAGGTTTCGCTTCCCATTCGGCCCGGTGACCCACAGTTCTACCGGGATAGTCCCGTATTCGTAGCAGGTAAATGCCTTGACCTTGTCTCCGGTATCGGGAGAAAATGAAACCTTATAATTGTTCCCTCCTGCACAAGCGGGAATGATGGCCCGCACGACAAAGTCTTCCGCGCGAAAAAAGGCGGGAGATCCGTCTGCCGGCAAGTTGGCCATCAAGGCTCGCGCCAGAGGGATCGGATCGCAGGCCGTCGGATCCGGAATACCACATAGGTCCAGATTATCCTGCACTACCACAAATACTTCCGCCCGGGTTATATTTCCCAAATTATCCGTAGCCCAAATGGTGAGTTCATTTTGCCCCAGGTTAATACAGGCAAAGGTTCGGGTCTTGTCGTTCGGGTCGGAAGAGAATGAAAGCGCAAAGGGAGCGCCGCAAGGGTTGGAGCTGCCTTTATCAAAATCATTCACCGAAACGGTTGCGGTCTGGTTTTTATTCACACTAACGTAAATTCCATCAAGCAGGCGGAGCCTTGGATAACAGTCATTCGGGTGATCACATGCCTGGAAAAGGTAATCCTGCACGTGGACAAAACTTTGCACAATGGAGAATCGCCCCTCGCAATCAACTCCCTTGACAGTAACAACCTGGTAACCGAGATCGACGCAGGAGAACGTAAGGCTTGGCACTTCGTTACCCTGGGTATTGATAAACGAATAGGTCAGCCCGCCAGGGCAACAGGTCTGTTCGCCAAAGACCATCGCCGATGCTTCGATCTCGGCGCTAAATCCTTTCCCGATCGTAATTACAATCCCGGAATAAAGGGAAAATTGAGGGGGCGCCGCTGAAATAGCCAGGTGGCATGGGATAAAGAATGCCAGCACAATGCGAAAAAGAGATATTTTCTTCATAACTAAAGGTTTTATCAATATGCTTTAATACTTCTGCCGAAAATCCAAATACTCCCCAGCCCATTCGCAATCCCGAACAAGCAATTGCCTGCCGAAATCGCTACAGGAACACAACAAATAGTTTTCGCAAAAAGATAATAACCCTCGCCCGAAATGCGACGACAAACTCCGGGAACAGCTCCGCTCGTTCCCCTTCACGCCGGCAGATGCCCGGCCGTTACCTGCTAAAGGCAGGCGATGACGCCTGATTGAGCGCCCTGGACAAAACGGTTCAGCCGTATAGTTCCGATCCCTATGATCTCCTGCTCCATACGCTCCGGCTTGCCTTTACAACACGTCGCTTCCAGATCAAACAGGAAGCGGTTCAAATTTAGGGGTTTTTACAACACGATGGTAGATTGTAATTTACACTCCCGCTTCCGCCGCTACCAGCGCATAATTCTCTTCATCAAAACAGACAAAAAGCACCGTTTCAATAGCCGCCGTTTGGTCTAAAAACGTCCGTACGGCGGCAACGGCCAAAGCTGCCGCCTCCGCTTTCGGATAGCCGTACACGCCTGTGCTGATGTTCGGGAAAGCCACTGTTTTACAGCCGTGCTCCATGGCCAGTTGGAGGGCATTGCGGTAGCAGTTGGCAAGCAGCGCGGGCTCGCCGTGGTTGCCGCCGCGCCACACCGGCCCAACCGTATGGATCACATATTTGGCCGGCAAGTTTCCGGCCCTTGTGATCACCGCTTCGCCGGTGGGGCAACCGCCCCGGCGGGCGACGATCTTCCGGCATTCTTCCAGGATAGCCGGCCCGCCGGCGCGGTGAATGGCGCCGTCCACCCCGCCGCCGCCCATCAGGGAAGAATTGGCGGCATTGACAATGGCGTCGACGGCCATTTTGGTGATGTCTCCGCGGATAACTTGTATGTCGGGCATGATATCGATTGGAAGGTTTCTGGTTAGAGGGTTTCTGGTTAGAGGGTTGGGTTAAAGGGTAGCCCTC
>CAYVDV010000553.1:0-3323 GCA_964450465.1 uncultured Saprospiraceae bacterium | reverse complement strand
TACATACAGAAAAGTCATACAACGGAACTGAGGGTATTGTGGGGCGCCGAACATTACTTCGCCCCTTTTACAGGCGCTTTCGGGGCAACGAGATCACTTTTTTGTCCCTTCATATCGGCTTCTTCTGCATAAAGATCGGGCGGGAAGCCATTGAGCACACGCCAGAGCTCATACCATACCGGCACATCGTTGAGCAAGGAAATTCCTTTGGCGCCGCCCCCGACTTGCAGTGCGACCGGCCAGGGAGCCTCCCGGCTGTCGGGAGCTACCAGTACCCGGAATTTTCCGTTTGCGCTGATATTGCGATCAATGGCGACGATCCGTCCGCCAAAGGTGCCCGTCGAAACTCCCGGCCAGCCGCTAAAAAAGAAAGCGGGCCAGCCATCGAACATGAACCGCACTTCCTGCCCCTTTGCGATCAGGGGGAGGTCCATCGGCCGCACGTACATTTCCACGGCCAGCTGGTAGTCGGCAGGTTGAATGCTGACGATAGGATCGCCTTCTTTGATGATTTCTCCGATACCCGGTTTGATCGCTTTCACAATATAGCCGTCCTGCGGCGCCAGTATGTAGTAAAACTTGCGGCGGCGGTCATAATTTTCCCGCTCAATCTGCAATTTACTCACGGAAGCCTGCGCGTCATATTTCTCCGACAGCGTGCTGAATTTGTCGCTTTGCGCCTTGGCGATCTTGTTTCCGTATTCATTGCGGGTGAGTTGCAGTTCGGTCTTGTAAATCTCCAGGTCGTTTTGACTGGAGGCAAGTTTGTTCGCGGCGCTTACCATTTTTGCCTCACTTTCCTGCAACTTCGCTTTTTTCTCTTCCAGCTCGGTCAGCGACTTCAGGCCTTTGTCGTACAGATTCTTGATCCCGCTGAATTGGCGTTCCGCGATCTGTACATCTACTTTAGCCTGTTCTACCCCTGCCTTGTCGGATTCGATTTTAAGTTCCGCCTGCCGGATCTTGTTGTTGATTTGCTGTAGTTTGCTCTCCAATTCGCGGTTCATGGCGGCAATCTGGGTTTCCAGCGCTTCCACTTTCGAACCATAGGAACCGATCGCATTTTCCTTGGCAACAACCTGGTTGCCGACCCGATCGACAATTTGGGGGTCAAAGTACTCGGATTTCACCTCCGATAAAAAGACGATGGTATCGCCCTGCCGGACGGCCTGCCCTTCCGTGACATACCAGTGCTCGATGCGGCCTGCAATGGTCGCATGGATGGTTTGCGGCCGGTGCTCTGGCCGCAGGGTGGTTACTTTTCCGTCGGCACTAATGTTCTGCGTCCAGGGAAGGAACAAAAACACCAGGAATATACCTAACAGGCCCAGCAACAGGTTGCGGGCAGAGATATGCCAGGTTGACAATTTGTTGTGCTTGGGGGCATGCAAACCGGTCAGTTCGTCTTCGCAATGGATAATGTTATCTGAAATATTAAGCATAGGGCTTCTTGTTTGAGAGATTCCCGCTTATCGGGTGTTTTTAATATGGTGCTCGCGGAATATCGGCTCGTAGTGCGCCGTTTTTTGTACTTCTTCATAGCTGCCGTTAAAAACGATCCGGCCTTCATCCAACACAATGACCCGGTCGCAGATAGAGGCGATCAGCGCGTCTTCCGTAAAACAGACCAGGGTCCAGGGATGGCTTCGATCTATCAGCAAACGGCTGATTCGCGCCCGGTCCTGGAAGATGAGGTTCCGGAGCGGCTCTTCCAAAACCAATAGTTTGGGCTCCGATACCATTGCCCGGGCGATAAGTATTTTGGTGACTATGCTCCGGGGAATATTTTTCCCTCCCGGCAGGAGCTCGGTATCGATACCCTGGGGGTTCCGACGGATAAATTCGGTCATGCCCAGATCTTCAACCACTTGCAGGACATGTTGCAAGGTAATCCCCGGCCGGCCCAGGGTTATATTTTCCCGAATAGTGCCTTTAAATACATCTTCCTGCGAAGAAAAGTCGCCGATATGCTCGCGCAAGCTCCGGAGGTGCAGGTTTTGCTTGGGCAAGCCATTGAACAACAGGGAGCCGGTGAAGTCGCGTTTCAGTACCGACAAAATTTGCATAAGCGTACTTTTCCCCGACCCGCTGTACCCCGCTATAGCAAGGCGTTCCCCGGCGCGAATGCTCAGATTCAGGTCTTTTAATACGGGTAAATCGCCGTCGGCATACTGATAGGAAAGGTTGCGCAGCTCCACTTCCAGGGGTTTGCCGGCGCAGAATTCCTCCACCCGGATCCCGCCTTCCCGCTCAATGGGCAAGTCAGCTACCTGACCGATCTTTTCCGTAGCCGTCAACACGTCATACGCGGTTTCGTGCAGGAGGATCAGTTTTTCAACCGAATCCACGATGAATATTACCAGGATTTCCGCAGCGACAAACTGTCCGATATTGAGTTGGTTTTCCATCACCAGCATACTGCCGAGAATCAGAAAGCCCCCCACCACCAGGGCGCGGAAGACCGCACTGCTCGCAAACTGCAAGACCAGAATGCGCCAGTGTTTGGCCCTGGCCTCGAGGTAATCGACCGTCAAATCGTCCGTTCGGTTGAGCGGAAACTGGTTTTCACCGGCAAGTTTGAAGGTGGAACTCACCCGGCTGACTTCTTCCAGCCAATAGACCAGTTTATATTTTTGCTTGGACTCCTTCAGGCTGGTGGCCATACCCAGCGGACCGGTCCACCAGAACAGAACGCCCAACACCCCAAGGAGTAACAGGGAAGACAGTACAAAGGTAGAATGGTAGAAGGAAAGCAGCAGCAGGCTGAACAGGATCTGCAGGGCGGCCGTGCTCCCATCAATCAGGATTTTGGGCAACCCCTTTTGAAGGGTCAGGGTATCGAAAAAGCGGTTTGCCAGCTCCGGAAGGTGCTCCTTTCGCAACAACTCCAGATTGAGCCGCGGGATCCGGATCGCAAATTCAAGCGCAGAATCGGCAAAAATATGCCGCTGCAAGTATTCCATGACCGATAATTGCATCAAGCGCAAACCTCCGGTAATCAGAGCGCCGACGATGACAAAGAGAACCAAAACCGCCCAGGAAGCGGAAATACTTCCTCCGGCCAGCAATCCGATGATCGCCTGCATACCCAGCGGAAGAGACAGGTTGATCAGACCAGCCACAACAGCGTACAATAATATATACCGTATTTCCTTGCGGTATTTGGATAAAAGCCGGACCAGGCGCTGGAACGGGGTGAGTGCCCCCGGATTTTCACTTGCCATTCGTATTCGTTTTGCTGTTAGTTTTAAAATCTGCTATGAAACGAGAATTTGACTTTTTTGTTTAAAAGTATTACTATCAAAATAAAAATATCAAACTGC
>CAYVDV010000552.1:0-3331 GCA_964450465.1 uncultured Saprospiraceae bacterium | reverse complement strand
CCAACTCCCGTATCCGCACATTCCGGAACCACACCGGCGCCCCCGCATGCTTGCCCTGCAGGCCGATATGCCCTTCGAGCGGCAGTGCGGCGAAGGGTTTGTACAACCAGGAAGGGATAGCCGAGCCGTCGGGGTTGGTGCTGCCGGATACCCAGCGGTTCATATCCATATAGTTGACCAGTTCGCCGTTGAGTTCCACCCATATCTCGCGGCCCTTGCAGGTGATGGTGTAGTGGTTCCACTCGCCGGGTTTTTTGACGGTGCGTTTGGATGCCGCGAGGTGGCCGAAAATGGCGCCGCATTGCCAGGTGGCCGGGGCGCCCGACCATTCACGGGAAAAGTCGTCGGCGATCTGGATCTCTACGGAATTGGGGATCCAGTCGTTGGTGTCGGAGCAGTGTACGATCACGCCGCTGTTGGTGCCGTCGGCCGTTTTGAAATCGAGGTCGAGGACAAAGTCCCGGTACGTGTTTTTTGTCCAGATACACTGGTCTTCGGTAGCAGTCAGTTCGCCGTTTTCAATACTCCAGATACCGGCCGGAAAGATGGCGTCGTCCAGGGCAGCTTTGTTGAACAAGGACGTCCAGCCCGGCTCGCCCGGTTTCGGACGTGCCGGGGATTGAGGGCCGGTGGCCGGTGGCAAATCCTCTTGCAGCGCTGAAAGCCCGGCTTTCTTCAGGTCGAGGTTCAGATTGGTCAATTCCGATTTTGCGTTTGAAAAGTTTGCCCGCTGTTCCAGGTACTTGTAAAACGTCAGGCTAACGGCTTCCTCAACCGTTTGCGTAACAGGCATGTCTGATTCTTGTATGTTGTTGAGCAGACCGGCCAGTACGCCATCATATTGCCGGAAATTCCGGGCCATTGCAGTGAGCATGCTGTCAAACTGCATCAGCCGGGCGTTCAATTTGCCCTGGCTTTGCGGCAAACGATCGCTGACTTGTTGGCGGTACCAGGCAATGCGCGACAGGTTTTCCGAAATTTGCACCCGGGAATCATAACACAACCCCGATAACATGAATTGCCGGTCCAATTCTTCCTTTGATGTTTGTACCCGTGGATCCATGCGCAGGGCAAATGACTGGGTATAGGTCCTGCCGTCAACGCTCAGCCGCACCTCGTATTTGCCCGGCCGGACGAAGGGCGCACTCGGTTCGGGCGCCGTATTTTCATAAATGGCGGCAATCGGAAACCTCGCTCGTTCGCCGGGTACCGGATCCAGCCGCATGTCCCAGCAAAAACGATGCGCTCCGGCCGCAGTGGAAAGTTGAGGCGGAGTGCGCAACCAATACATCGGAAAATTAATTTTGTCCACGTCGGGCGCCCGGTCGGCACTGGTGTAGGTCCGGATAGGAGTGCCCAGAGAATCGAAGATTTCCAGTTTGACGATGCCCGTTGCTTTTTCTTTCAGAAAATAGTTGATCACGGCGCCGTCGGGCGGGTTTTGTCCGGCGGGCTCCTCCTGCGGCAGGGGCGTATCGGTGTTCATGTTCCAGCGCACGCGGGTGGCCATTTGGGGTTTAAACAGGATAGCCGGGCGGCTGCTCAGGTCCTCTTTGGCCATTTGCCGCAAGGGCGTGATATCGTCCATGATCCAGAACGAACGCCCGTGGGTGCCTACCACAAGGTCGTCATCCTTGATCACCAGATCGCGGATAGAGGTGGCGGGCATATTGCGGCGAAGCGGGTGCCAGTGTTCGCCGTCGTCAAAAGAGACGTGTACGGCGCGCTCAGAGCCGGCAAAGAGCAGTCCGGGCTGCTGCGGGTCTTCTCGGACCACATTGATGGGTTCGTTGCCGGGAATGCCTGCGGTGATCTCCGTCCAGGTTTTGCCCCCGTCGCGGGTGCGCAGGATGTGCGGGCGCAGGTCGTCGCAGCGGATGCGGTTGATGGCGGCATAGGCTGTGTTGGGATCGGTATGCGAGGCGTCCATCAGGCTGACCTTGCTCCAGGGTGTTACACTGGGTGGCGTCACGTCGGTCCAGGTTATTCCTCCATCCCGGGTCACGTGGATGAGGCCGTCGTCGGTGCCGGCCCAGATCAGGTTGCTGTCGAGCGGCGAGGGCGCCACGGTATAGATCACGCCCCGGCGGGGCATGGTTTTCATGGCTTCGGTGCTGTACTTGCCGATACAGGTGGGCAGTTCGGGGTAGGTTTCGCGACTGAGATCGGGACTGATGACTTCCCAGGAGTAGCCGCCGTTGTGGGTCTTGAACAAGACGTTGCCGGCGAAGTACAGCACGTGCGGATCCACGGGCGAAAACAACACCGGCGCCGTGCGGATAAAGCGGTATTTTCCGGAACGCACGGCTTCGGGCCGGATATCCTGGGTCTGGCCGGTGCGCTTGTCGTATTTCGAGATCTTGCCGCCGTAAATGATATTGGGATCGAGCGGATCGGCGGCTACATAGCCGTATTCTTCTGCGCCGACGGAGTGCCACTCGCGGAACGTGATCTGGCCGTCGTTGCCGCGGCTGGCAATGCACACCGAGCCGCTTTCCTGTTGACCGCTGTACACATTGTACGGGAAGGCATTGTCGGTGCTGACGTGGTAGAACTGGGCGGTGGGTTGGTTGTACCAGGAGGAAAAGGTTTTTCCGCCATTTACAGTAATGATAGCGCCCTGGTCACTGGCGATGAGGATGATGTTGGGGTTATCTGGGTTAATCCAGATGCGGTGGTAGTCGTCGCCGCCGGGCGCGCCGCGCAATGCTGACCATTGCCGGCCGCCATCGGTGCTTTTCCAGGTGACTACGTTGGCGCTGTACACGATGTCGGGGTTTTTCGGGTCGCATTTGATCTCGGCAAAATCGGTCCCACGGCCCCAAAGCCGGTGGTCGCTGGCCGTACGGGTCCAGGACGCACCGCCGTCGTCGGAGCGGTAAATACCGCCGAATTTGGCGCCGTTGGGGCCATATTCGTCGCAATCTACGGTGGCATAGAGGCGCCTGGGGTCACTTGGAGCGATGCAGAAGCCGATGCGACCCAGGCCGTCCGCCGCAGTGGGCAGGCCCTGGGTGAGCGGCTGCCAGGTGTTTCCGCCGTCGCTGCTCTTATACAACCCGGAGCCTTCGCCGTGCCACTCGCCGTTTTCCCAGGGTGCCAGGCGGTTTTCCCAGAGGTCGGCGTACACGATATTTGGGTTTTGTGGATCGATGGCGACCTGCACGGCGCCGGTATTTTCGTCTCGGTACAGCACTTTTTCCCAGGTTTTGCCGCCATTGAGGGTGCGGTACACACCGCGTTCGGGGTTGGGACCATACGGATGGCCGAGCACGGCCGCAAACACGCGTTCGGGGTTGGCGGGATCTATGGCCAGTCCGCCGATCTGAAG
>CAYVDV010000551.1:445-3334 GCA_964450465.1 uncultured Saprospiraceae bacterium | reverse complement strand
AAAATGATCGCCGCAGACGCCAATAGCAGCCGCTCGATCACGACCTACGATATCGTGGAGCTGCGCAAACTGATCCTCGGCCTGTACACACAATTGCCTTCGAACACCAGCTGGCGTTTTGTGGACAAATCGTACACGTTCCAGAACCCGTCCAATCCGTTCCAGGATATTTTCCCGGAAACGAAATCGGTGGCTAACGTTCAAGCCAGCCAGTTTGCCGATGACTTTGTAGCGATAAAAGTGGGTGATGTGAACGGCAATGCCGTCGTTAACCTTAACTCCAGCGACGACCGCAGCGCCGGCACTGCCTACTTCGATATTGCCGACCGCGCCGTGAAGACCGGCGAGGAAGTGACTGTCGATTTCCGCAATGCCGATCAGTTGGCAGCTTACCAGTTCACCGTAAACTTCGACGGTCTGGAACTGCTTGAACTGCTGCCGGGTGAGCAGATGACGACCGACAACTTCGCGGTATTTGCGAATGACCGGGCCTTCACCGCTTCCATTGACGGCAGCGCCGGATTTAGCGTGCGTTTCCGCGCAACCCGCAACGGCGCGCTGAGCCAAATGCTCGGCGTCAGCAGCCGGATCACGGAAGCCGCCGCCTATAATAAGGACGGAGAAACCTTCGAAGTAGCTTTCCGCTTCAATGGCGCCAACGGCACGGTTGTGGCCGGCACAGGCTTCGAACTGCTGCAGAATACGCCAAACCCGGTGAAGAACACGACTCAGATCGCGTTCAATCTGCCGGAAGCGTGCGAGGCTACGCTGACCATCAGCAACGCCGAAGGCCGTATCGTGAAAGTAGTGAAAGGCTCCTATGCCAAAGGGCTTAACACGGTGACTTTGCACCGCGCTGAGCTCTCCACTGGGGTTCTTTTCTACCAACTCGACACGCCGACCAACAGCGCGACGAAGAAGATGATCGTGGTGGAGTAATCCATAGTACGTCATACCTATTATTATAAGCGCGAAGGCGCAAAGACGCGAAGTTTAATGCTTTGCGCCTTTGCGCCTTCGCGCTTAATAGTAGGTAAGGAAAATAAACCCTGCGCCTGTTTTTGCCTCTCTTCTTACTTAATTGCCAAAATATTTTTCCCTCTCCCGCATTCTTGCGAACTTTGGCCCGCTTTTTGAAAGCCTCTTTTAATCCGTATAATTTCGTTGCAAAACGACCTGAATTTTTAATCCACTCTCGGGTATTTTACCAACTGACATCTTTTCTAATCCTAAACCAATTGTTGTTCCCATGACGCAACGGTTACTACTCATCCTGGTAGGCCTTTGGCTCATCACATGTTCCAGTCTTACCGCTCAGGTAGGCTTTTCTCTCCCGGTTCTCAATAATGTGAACGCTGGCACTAATGTTATTATGCCGGTGAAGGTTACCAACTTTGACAGCATCGTTGGCGCGCAGTTCGTGATCCAATGGGATACCCAGGTGCTTTCCTTTATTGCAGCGTTTGCATACAACCTGCCCAATATGACAATAGATGACTTTGGACTGGGGGAGACACAGAATGGCATTCTGCGTTTTGCCTGGGAATCGTCGTCGGTCAGCAACGGCACCACAGTGCCAGACAGCACCAATATTTTTTTCTTGAAATTTACCGTGACCGGTCAGGTGAATCAGGGCTCCGCCCTGACGTTTACGGAAATCCCACCCACGGTATTTGAAGTGATCCAGGTGGGGCAGCCTCCGCTAAACATGGGCAATTGCGCCCTGACCAATGGTTTTGTCGCCGTAGGCTACACGGTGGGTGTTACAGAAATGGGCGACCAAAATTCGTTGCCGGTCGCCATTTTTCCCAATCCGTTTTTCAATTCAACAACTGCATTTATAGATCTGGATACAGGCTCGGACGTTCAGGCAACGCTTACCGATGCCACCGGGCAGCTCATTTGGGAGAAGCGATTATTCTTGCCCCCTGGTCAAAATGGCATGGAAATTGCCTCCGACCAATTACAAGAAAATGGCATCTATTTTTTAATACTCCGCACGGCTACCCGATCCTGCATCCGCTCTTTGGTTAAACTGTGACAAAATTCTTATTTCATCATCCCTTTTCCGCGTTAAAGATGAGACCGATTCGTACACTTCTTTTTTCAGCAGCGTTGTTTCTGTTGGCCTTCCAGGTTTCCAGCCAACCGTTGATCACGACCTTTTCACCCGGCACGGTAAATGCCACCCTTGGCAGCACGGTTTCGCTCCAGCTCAAGGTGCAGAACTTTACCAATATTGCCTCGCTTCAATTACCGATCACCTATAACAGTGCGGTGTTGCAGTTTACGTCGATCAACAACGCTACCCTGCCCGGCTTTACACCCGCTAACTACAACGCCACTTCGGGCAAAGTCACCGTATCCTGGTATCCGGACCTCGGGCAGTATCCAAACGGTTTTACGATCGCGGATAACAGTTCGATCTTTACCATCAATTTTACGGTATTGGCCAATGGCTCTACCGCGGTGAATATCGCCAGCGTATCGCCCGGTATCGAGGTGGTGCGCGGCAGCGATGTCATCACGGTGCAGTATGCCAATGGCGGCAGCAATGTTACCGCGGGTTCAGGTGGCCCCGGCCCTCTGATGGGCTTCCATGTAATCGCCAACACCATCGAGATCCCGAAAGGGCAAACAGGCTGTATGCCCGTGACGGTGCATGATTTTACCAATATTGTTTCAGCCGCCTATTCCATGCACTGGGATCCGACGGTGTTGCAATACCAAAACACCCAGGCTTTTAACCTGCCTGACCTGAGCGGGTCCAATTTCAACCTCTATCCCGCCGGTTCCAGCACCTTGCTGATGAGCTGGTTTGAACAGGCGTTGACGGGCGTTACCCGTGCTAATGGCACCAAGATATACGAAGTGTGTTTCAAGGCTAAT
>CAYVDV010000551.1:0-435 GCA_964450465.1 uncultured Saprospiraceae bacterium | reverse complement strand
GATGGCAACGGCTTCCCTCCGGGTGGTGGTGGCGCAGAGGTGATCAACCTGAACGGCAACAACGTCTGGATGAACGATTCCGGCGTATCCGACACCATCTTTGTGATCACAGCCCCTCCTCCACCCAACGCAGTAACTTTTACCGCCGATTCGATCGCGCTCGCGGCCGGCGAAATGGGTTGTGTGGAAGTCCGGGTGAAAAACTTTATGGATATCATATCCACCCAGATGGGTATTACATACGACGCGACCAAGTTGCAGTTCAAAAACTTTGATTTTGGCGCTAACCCGCTCACGTTGAGCAATGCCAACTTTAATGCGAATGTCCCAGGTGAGATTAAGTTTACCTGGTTTGACCAAAATGCAGTTGGCGTTGACCTCCCGGACAGCACACTGATTTTCAAGATCTGCTTTAACGCAGTGGGTGCGGGAGGC
>CAYVDV010000550.1:0-3334 GCA_964450465.1 uncultured Saprospiraceae bacterium | reverse complement strand
CTGACAAAAAAACTCGGGATGATCCAGGTAAGCAGGCCTTTGCTGTATTCCGGTCTGCCGTGAAAGAATAAAATTCTATCGTGTGAACTTCCCTTTCGCCACAATTGACCAACCAACTCAAAACTCAAAACTCAAAACTCGTAACTCGTTACTTTCCGTCCGGCATTGGCATCACGGGGGCCATTGCGTCGCATTCCACAAACCATTTCCCGTTGATTTTGCGCACAACACCCATACCCCTGGTTTTGCCGCCCATCGGTTGGCCACCAATTTTTATGTCTGCCGTAGAATCCCAGGTAAGTACGGCAACATCAGCCGTGAGCATGCGGACGTTGACATTTTCGGACGTAAACCTTGGTTTTTCATCCACCATCTGCATGAAGGCATCCCAGCCTTCGCGCAGCGCCTTTTTGCCGGAAGTCAGGCTTCCATCCGGTCCGATTTCAGTGGCATTGTCGGTATAGGCAGCCCACATTTTCTCGTAATCTCCTGCTTCAAAGGCCTGCCAGGTCTCCTGCCAAAAAGCTTTTACGGCGGCTTCATCATCAGCAGTTTGGGCTTGTGTGTTCGGGGCGATAAAGGTGCAAAACAGCAGTGCAAGGATACTGAACAAGGTGTTTTTCATTGTTTGTCAATTTTATAAATGATTGTTGTGGTGATGATTTGCTGAACGTTAAAATGTCGGCTGATTTTTTTCGGCTTCCAGGATAAACTGAGGCCCGCCGGTTGGAATAATACGGGTGATCCGGAGGCCGGCGCTGGCGAACAGGTTTTGGAATTCCGTTTCCGTGCGTTCCCGTCCGCCCATCATCACCTGCATGTGCAGGTCATAAAAGAGGCCGATAGGATTCCCGTTGTCGGAAATGACCATGTCAATTGCCAGAATTTTGCCTTCCGGCCCCAGGGCGGCGGCACAAGAACGGAGGATTCGGACGGCCTGCTCATCATTCCAGTCGTGCAAAATCGATTTCAGGATGAGGACATCGGCGGCAGGTACTTTTTCGAAAAAGTTGCCACCGGTAATTTCACAACGCCCCGCCACTTCCCCCAGGTCGGCGCCGGCTACGACAGCGGGCAGATCGAATAAAATGCCTTCGGCATCCGGATATCGGGAAAGGATGGTTTGCAATAAAAAGCCATGGCCTCCGCCGACATCGCAAATTCTCCGGATTCCGGAAAAATTATAGTTGGCGATCAGCGCGCTGGCGCTCATCTTTGAAAGGGCCGTCATCCATTCATGGAATGGCTGGCCATACTCGGGGTGTTGTTGCATGTATTCCCAGGGCTCCTCGCCCATGGCGTGCCGGAATGCGGGTGCTCCAGTACGCAGGGAATAGGCCACGTTGTTCCAGGCCTCCTGCCAGGGCTCGAAGGTCATCAACTCCAGACCTTTGGTCAGATTACCAGGCTGATCTTTGCGGAAAAACTGGCCCACGGGGCTGAGGCGGCAGCTCATACCGTCTAGTTCCACTACGCCGGCTTTGGCTAAAAAACGCAGAAAACGGTACAGTGTTTCCGGATGCGCCCCACAGTGCAGGGCAATTTCGTCCGTGCTGCGAGTGTCATCCCGCAGGTATTCGGGAATTCCCAGCTGGACCAGGGCATTGACCGATTGGGTCATGGCAAAACCTGTAGCCAACTGAAAAGCTTTTGCAATAGGGGGCTGTACTGCGGTCTGCATCGGTATTTTTTTTAGTGAAAAGAACAGGACAAAGATGGCAGCCTTCCCTGGCGGGGTGCCTCGGGCGACTTGCGTAATCCTCCTACGCAGATTTGCGTATTTTACAAAATGGCGTCCCTTCCGTTAATTCGTCCCCACCCCATTGCTACAACTAAAGCACCGCTTTACCTTTGCATTTTAAAAATATAACCGATGTTTCAAAAGATCAGCACTCTCCTCTTTTGTCTGAGCCTCTTCGCCTGCGCTCCCAAATCCATCGTTTCCCCTGGTGTGCTCCAATACCCCCCGGTGGCTGAATTCGAACCCTTTGCCGTTTTTGAACTGGACGACAAATTTGACATCCAGGCGGTCCCCGTCGGCGAGGTCCGGATCAAGGATTCCGGTCTTACCATTGACTGCGATTACGAAACGGTCCTCAATCTGGCCAAAGAAAAAGCCCGCGCCATGGGCGCCAATTGCCTCAAAATTTACGAACACAAACTGCCCTCGCCCATGAGCAGCACTTGTCACCGCATCAGGGCAAAAGCATACCGGTTGGATGATGTTACACCCTATGAAAAGGAAATAGCCTGGCATAAAGCCCGTAAACTGAAAAGGGCTGACTTTAAAGGGAGCACCGAAAACCGGCCATTTGAAGCTGCTACGCAAAGCGGCATACAATATCGCTACGGTGGCCGGCTTTACCAGGGAAAGGTCCGCTTTAGCGTACGAACCGTATTCAACTGTCAAGGCTCGTATTTTAAAGGCACGGCAAATGTGGAAGAAACGCTGGCGCACGAACAATTGCATTTTGACATCACCGAAATTTATGCCCGTAAGTTAATCCGGGCAGTTCAGACAGAAATCCAGACGGCCGCAGACCTGGAGCAAAAAACCGGGCGTATTTACCAACAAATTGTCAATGAATGCGCTACAGAACAGGACAAATACGACAGTGAGGTCTATGCCGACCGGAGCAAACAATCCCTTTGGTCGCTGAAAGTCCGGCAGGAACTGGAAAGCCTGAACGCCTATGCAGACAAGGAGGTTGACATACCCTTCAAGCGCTGATTTTGAGTTTTGTCCTATCTTGCCCTGAAAACAATCGGAAAATTATGCGATTTAAGACGTTCGTGTCCCTTCTTTTGATCCTTGCAGCCGGCCTGTCCATGCAAGCGCAAACCACCTACCTCTATTGCGGTCGTCTGATCGACTGCACCGCTGCGATGGTGAAACCGGAAATGACCATTGTGGTCGAAGGTAAATTGATCACCGGGGTCCGGAACGGATATGTCAAGGCCCCTGCCGGTGTTGCGGTAATTGATTTGAAAGACAAAACCGTACTGCCTGGTCTGATGGATATGCACGTGCACATAGAGTTTGAATCCAATCCCAAGCAATACGAGGAGCGGTTCCGCCTGAACGATGCCGATGTAGCTTTTCGTTCTGCAGTTTTTGCCAAACGCACGCTGATGGCCGGCTTCACCACCGTGCGCGATCTGGGCGGTACCGGGGTGAACGTTTCCCTGCGCAATGCGATCAACCAGGGCCTTGCCGAGGGGCCCCGGATTTTTACCGCTGAAAAGATCATCGCCACCACCGGCGGCCACGGCGATCCTACCACCGGCTGCCGAAGAGAACTGATGGGTGACCCCGGGCCGAAAGAAGGCGTAG
>CAYVDV010000549.1:0-3336 GCA_964450465.1 uncultured Saprospiraceae bacterium | reverse complement strand
GTTGATTCACAACAACCGAAAACCGAAAGGAACGACGAGGGGCGTTGCGGCGGACCGCGCGGGTCCGTCGTTCGCGCGTGCGCCCTAGGGGGCGAGTGTCCCCTGACAGGGACAGCTTGTCCGGCGACTAGCTAGGGGAACGACGGTCGAAGGTGTCGGCGAGGGCGTCGTTGGTGTCGGTCGGGTCGTCGTTTGTAAGGGACGGCGCGTCGATTGTGGGGGAGCGCGTGTCGCGGGCGCGGAAAGGTCGGTCGCGGGCGTCGGTGGGCGTGTCGCGAGCGTCGGAAGGTCTGTCGCGGGCGCGGGTGACGCCGTCGCTGGTGCGGAAAGGCCTGTCGACTGTGAGGGATGCGATGTCGCGGGCGCGGGAAGCCGTGTCGCGAGCGTGGGACGGCGTATCGCGAGGACCGATCAGAGCGCCGCTGGCGTCGGTCGGGTCGTCGCGGGGGCGGGAAAGACGAACGTTACAGCGGGATTGGCGGTCGGCGTGGGGGAGTGCCAGGTTGCGGGCGCGGGAAAGGGCGTCGCGGGCGGGGGAAAATGTCGCCCGAGCGGGGGAAGACCCGTCACGAACGCGGATCACGGTTTCGGTGGCGTGTGTCGGGTGGAACCGACGATTGCAGGCGGGTCTTAGAGGCGGGAGAACGTCAGGTCCAGTTCTTCTGTAATCGCGCGAATGACTCCCGATCTTCTACTGTGAGACGTCCACGTCGCACCTGGCCAGCATACAACTCTACCACCAGTGTTGCATCACTTGCGGTGAGAATCTTGTCGTGAACCGCCTGCGTCAAGAGGCTGTCAAGTCTCTTGACGAGGACGCGATCGCGGATGTTTGAAATGCGCTCCACAAGGAAGAACGCTTCGGCCGGAGACGGGGTGGCGATCATGCGTCCAAAGAAATGTGTGGTAGCAGCAAACCAGCCATACACTCCTTCGGCATAGCGCACTGACGCCACATAAAGATCAAGGATGTCACGCTTGGAAAACGTGACCTCGCACCACCTGGCGAGACACAACTCGACGACCTTTCGGCGATATGGTCCACGATAGCGGGCTATGAAAAGACTCCGCACCAGCTGCTGAGTAATCGTGGAGCCACCGGACATGCGTCGACCTCTGAGCCAGTCACGTAGCGCCCTCCCGATCCCGCGAAGGCTAATTCCCCGGTGGGCATTGAAGTCCCGATCCTCGAGAAAGATCAGGATGGGATGGATGATTCTGTTCTCCAGCTTGTGTCGTTCGTGCTCGTATCGCGCCAAAGTCGCTCGGTATATTACCGATTCGAAATCCGGAACAACTGGAATCCGTAGAGTTCGCGCAACTACGCGGCTGATACTGAGTCGGAGACCCTCATGGGTGTCATATAGTGAGGAGCGGAAGACGAACGCTAGAACAAGATACCAGCCCGAGGCGGCAAAAAAGGCAACTGCCTCGGCCGTGATGCGCCATTGGAGATGAAGAGTCTCGAGATAGCTCGCGACTAGGACAAATAGCGCGATGGTCGAACAGAGCGTGACAATCCAAAATGGATAGGCCACGAATGAAAGCCATCCGGGGAACAACCTGATCGCAAACGGTTGGTTGGCACCCTCAACTCTCCAGTTCGGTAGTACCAGCTGGAAGCGCCCGTAGTCCAATCCCAACATCCGCCTCAGAACGACAACCTTTCGCTTGGCAAATAGAATCGTCTTCTGTCGTTCCGTGAAATACTTGACAGTTACCACAGTGCTCGCGCAAAGAAGGAGGAGAAGGGCAATCAAGACCCCCTCTGCGGAAACAGCGGGTGCCAGTCGTTCATAAACGGTTGAGAGTGATCCAAATACGAGGGAGCCGACCCCTGCTGCTACGAGCAAAACGATGTTCGCTGAGCTCGTGAAGAGTCGTTCCTCCGCATCGATCATGGTCGAGGCGGCCTTGTACTCGGCCAAGACTATCTCCTTGGCCTCAAACTTGTAGGTCGGGTAGTGCTGTTGCCAGTCCTCTGTTTGCTCCACCCTGCGCTCCGAATGAAGGTGGGTTGGTACCAAGCGATCTGGCGCTCTGCCACGGGACCCGCCGAGGCCCGCGCGTGCCTCGAAGAATCACAGCGTGCGGGTCGAGGCGCTTGGCCCCCACCGCAGCAGGCGCGGGTTAGACTGCAGGCATCTAGTCGATGTAGCCAATCTGCGACGCGTAGCTGAGGACTTTCGCCTTCAACAAACCTAGGCCGCTCTGCAGCTCATCGTTTGTAGGGTCCTGCACAAGAAGCAATTCAAGGCAGCGAAGTTCGAGTTGGTCAAGCCTCACATCAATGACATTGCAAAGATTCCGTAGGTAAATCGCGTGAATCGCCCAGTCTCGGTTCTCGGCGGGGTTTTCATAGTAGGGTTGCTGCAGCCAGGCGTCAGGCTGGTAACCGAGATGAGCAAGAGCTCCGGCAATGTCGGCGTTAAGCGCCTCGTTCGAGTTCCACAGCTCGGTGTGGCAGTAACGCAACCCGGTAAGCTTTTCACGCAAGTCACCAATTACCTCGAGCGTTGACGCACCGGCGTCGATCTCCATACGCAACTCACCGGCGATGTGGCCAAGAGTGTTTGCCTCGGCGACTCTGATCCAATAGGCATCTGCCTCACGCCTAACTGCATCCACAGAAGCATCAACGGGCCGAAAATCCCCTGTTTCTACAGTGCGCTCGTGTTCGGCCTTCATGTCCCGGAGTCGCTGGACAGTAAACTCAGTCGAATCATTGGTCTCGACGTGGTGGCGATAGCACAAGAGCAGGAGGTTGTTGCTGGATCCCCGTTCTTCTGGTGACCGGGCAGGATTGAACCGAGGTCCGCCCGGTGATGCGGCTTCGATGTGACAAACTTGGGCAACAAATTGGTTCTTGTTGTTGACGATAGGGTGTGTACAATTGGGGAAAGCACATTGGTTGCCAGATCGGACGAGCAACGCGCGAATCTCCGCATTCCTAGGACTCGGACCACGCCCCCCATCTGCTGTCTGCTCTCCGAGTCCCGTCATGCCCAGATCTCCACCTGGCAGTCTAACGACCTGTGCTTCTGCGGCGGGGCCTGCCAAGGCCCGCGTGTGCCTCAAGAAATCTACCGTCCGCGGGCCGAGGCAGAATAGCCCGGCGGCAGCAAACGCAGGGTAGCCACTTTTCAGGCACGCCACAGCTCTGTGACGCGAGCCCCCAGTTCTCGCATACCCTCAACAATGCCTTCTCTCAGCGCTCGCGCCTGGTCGACAATCAGCCCAGCCGCCGCGCTGGGAAAGACCTCATGGTAGGAGAAAAAGCGCGCGGCGGGGAGGGTGAGGCCAGTGCCTTCCCGCTTCCATGCGAACGCCTCCGCG
>CAYVDV010000548.1:0-3342 GCA_964450465.1 uncultured Saprospiraceae bacterium | reverse complement strand
CAGGGCGACCGCGAGGGTCAGGGCGACCGCGAGGGTCGCCCCTACGAGCCAACCGTTTCTGTAAGGTCCAGAAGGATTTTCCCTTCAGGGAGCAGGGAGGCCGGGTGGGTCGAATTCCGCATCCGCGATAACGGCACAGGTATCCCCGAAGACGTTCGGGCCAAGATTTTCCAGCCTTTTTTTACTACCAAGCCCACCGGCGAGGGCACGGGACTTGGGTTGTCGCTGGCGTATGATATTGTGGTGAAAGGGCATGGGGGGACGCTGGAGGTGGAGACCAAAGAAGGGTTGGGGACGGAGTTCATCATTACCTTACCATTTAAAGAAAATGGCTTATGAATACCGTGCTTTTCAAGGCTGTATGCATAATTGTCCCGGTTTTGACCTGGGCGCTTCCTGCCCGGGCACAAAACCAGTTTGAGAAAAACACAGACTTTCTCATCGAGCCATTCGAATTGCCGGATGGCCCCAGTGGCAACAGTATCAACTGCATCGTGCAGGGGCCCAATGGTTTTCTTTGGTTTGGTGGCCACAGCGGCCTGTACCGGTATGATGGGTACCATATCAAAAGTTACAAATCCAACCCGGCTGACTCCTCCTCGCTGATCTTTGCCTATATTGAATGGTTGTTTTGGAGCTCGGATAACTACCTGTGGATTGGCACCTATGGCGGCGGCCTGTTCCGCTTCGATCCAAATGACGAATCCTTTGTTCGATACCGGCATAACCCTGCCGACCCAACTTCCCTCTCCAATGACCGCGTAACTGCCATTGTTGAAGAGAGCAAAGATGTCCTGTGGGTTGGCACAAGCAATGGGCTGAACCGGCTGGACCGGAAAACCGGGAAGTTCGAACGGTTTTTCTCCGTTGAAAACGATCCCGCCAGCCTGAGTTTTGATGATGTGCGCGCGCTTTACATAGACCGGAAAGGTACCCTTTGGGTGGGCACGGGCTTTTTCTTTCAACAAGATTTGTCCCATGGCGGGCTGAACCGCTTTGATCCGGAGTCCCGGACATTTACCCGCTATCTCCACAAACCGGGCGACCCAAGCAGTTTGATGGGAAACCAAATCAAAGCCATCTATGAAGACAGCAAGGGCAATTTTTGGGTGGGAGGAACAGGTGGTTTACAGCTTATGGACCGGGAAAAAGGAACTTTCCGGCGTATGGTCGATGCCCCTGGAACAGACGGTGATATTTACGCACCCGGGTTTAAGAGCGGCGAGCGCAGTGCCGTTTTTTCCCTTCTGGAAGATAGCGCCCGGAACTTGTGGATTTTCAGCCTGCACAATGTTGTTCCCGGTGAATTGGGCAGCATTGCCAAAGTAGATCTAAATACCAACCGGATGGAGATCATCCGGGAGCGGGAAGACATCATTCCCTGGCAGACCGTCCAATCCAGCGACGGCAGCATTTGGTTGTCGGGAGCCGGTGTGGGCGCCAGGGTGCATCACATTCGGCCGGGCAATGCACAAATAAAATACTTGCCGTTTTTCAGGTATCTGGGCATTTTTTCCTTCGAAGGGCTGGTGGCCAGTAGTGACGGTGGTTTTTGGGGGAAGACCACTAGTTCCAACGGTACAGTTCAACTATTGGGCATTTCCCCGCGTTTCAGTAATTGGGGAACCCGGGATCTGGCAGAATTGAAGTTTCCCGGCGACAACCCGACCGGGCTGAACATCTTTTTCGAAACCCCGGGCTTGGGATTGGTACTTGACCAGACCGGTACAATCTGGGGCTGCACCGGATACCGAAACGGCGGCCTGTTTGCTGTAGCCCCCAGAGAGGCCGAGGTTGACCAATATTTGCACGATCCCCAAAACCCGAATTCTCCTCTGGAAAATGACATCCGCTACTTGATTGCCGACCGGAAAGGTTACATCTGGATGGCCGGTCAGTACAGTGTTTCCCGCTTTGATCCAAAAAACAAAACATTTACACATTACCGGCACGATCCAAATAATCCTGCCACCCTCAGCTTTAGCGAATATGTCACTCTTTTTGAGGATCGGGATGGGTACATCTGGGTTGGTGGGAATGACTATGAAGGCGTTCCATCGTTGGACCGGCTGGATCCGAAAACCGGCAAGGTGAAACGAGTCCGGTTTGATCTTTCAGATCAGGGCACCGTGTTGATTGCCATTACTCAAAATCCAGCCGGAGATATTCTCTTTCTGGTTAGAGGAAAGGCCCTTTTCATTTTTTTTCGGGAAAGCATGAAAGCGGATTCCTGGCTTGGCTTACCTTTTGAGGATGTCATTGGCGGTACCTTTCAAAATGCCAATAACCTGATTGCTGATGACCAGGGCATTCTCTGGCTGACCAGTGAGGATGGCAGAATCTACCGGCTCGATAGTGAAACCCAGTCTGTCCTGGAATTTCATGACCGGGAGGAATTGAAGTTTAAAAACAGGCATGCTTTTAAATTGGCGGATGGTACCATCTATTTCAGCTACCAGGACGGCTTGGTCGCTATTAATCCCTTGAACAAAGCGACTGTACAGCACGACGCATCTGTAAGCCGGGTCCGTTTTACGGAGTTCTTTTTAAATGGTCAGAGCATTGCCAAAGAAGACCACTCTATTTTGGAACATCCTGTGTGGCAGACAGGCAAGATCAATCTTTCCTACCAACAGAACAACTTCGGCCTTCGTTTCAGTGCTTTTGACCTCAGAAAGCCGGAAAACTGTCAGTATGCAGTCCGGCTCTTGCCCTTGGAAACGGAATGGCGCCGTATAGAAGGCGAGCCGGTGGTTAATTATTATCAGTTGCCCCCCGGCAACTATATCCTGGAAGTGAAAGGCGCAGACAGCAATGGCGCCTGGTCCGAAAAAATCGCCACTATGGACATCCACATTTCCCCGCCGTGGTGGCGATCGTGGTGGGCCTATGCCTGTTACGGATTATTGGCTCTGTTCGGCATCTTCCGCTTCGACCGTAGCCAGCGGCAGCGCATCATCCAAAAAGAGCGGGAACGGACCCTGGAACGGGAAGTGGCACAGGCACGGGAAATCGAAAAAGCCTATGCCGAGCTCAAAACCACCCAAACCCAACTCATCCAGTCGGAAAAGCTTGCCTCGCTCGGCGAACTCACCGCCGGCATTGCCCACGAGATCCAGAACCCGCTGAACTTCGTCAACAACTTCTCCGAACTCAGTGTAGGCCTGGCGGAGGAGTTGAAAGAGGAAATTGAGAAATTGGAAATTCCGGAAAATGAAAAGGATTACGTGGGTGAACTCCTGGGCGACCTGACTCAAAACCAGCAAAAGATCAACCACCATGGCAAGCGCGCCGCCGCTATCGTCACGGGTATGCTTCAGCACGCCCGTACCAGCACAGGCC
>CAYVDV010000547.1:0-3345 GCA_964450465.1 uncultured Saprospiraceae bacterium | reverse complement strand
CATGGTATAAATGTTATATTTCAATATTGCCGTTTCGGGGTTACCCGGAATGCCGTGGGTGTAGAGACGCGATGCATCGCGTCTCTACGTGTGCGGGTTACCCGGAATGCCGTGGGTGTAGAGACGCGATGCATCGCGTCTCTACGGATACAAAAATACCGAAATCATCCATTTTATACCTCCGTTGGTCTTTTTTTCCGCCTTGTCCGTATTTCCCGGATTTTATTTGTGAAAACCTGTCCGGGTATCCATGATACGCTCAAAACTGCACCTGATCTGCCTTTGTCTTCTTACCTCTATGCTGGCAATGCGTTGCCAGACGGAGGCCGACCGAAAACCGGAAAAAACAGCCTGGTTATCGGAACACTTGGTACCGCTGCGTTCGATCGAACCGGCCGATACGAATTTCTCCGACCTGGCTTTTTTAAAAGAGGAACTTCGCGATGTGGAGATCATCGGCCTGGGCGAACAATCCCACGGCGACGGCAGCACTTTCCTGGCCAAATCGCGGCTTATCCGATTTCTGCGGGAAGAAATGGGGTTCAAGGTGCTGGCCTTCGAAACAGGCATGCTCGACGGGGCGCTTGGGCTGGAGGCGTACCGCAATGGAGTGCCGGTAGATTCTGCATTCCGGGTGGCCTGGTTCAAGATCTGGAGCCAGAGCCGGCAATTGGGGCCACTGCGCCGCTATGCGGGCGGGCAGCCCCCGCCGTTTGCACTGCCAATACTCGGTTTCGACTTCCAGTTTTCCGGCAATCTCCCTGTTGAACAGCGCTGCCGGGCCATTGTGCAATTCATACAACGCTATCAACCGGACCTCGACACGGCGAAGTATTCCACCGTTTGGCGGGCATTGACGCTGCGGGGCCGAAAGGGATACGACCAGTTTCGCAAAGACTCGTTGCTGCAACAGACAGTTTTCTCGGAACTGGCGCAACTGAACGGCCTGATCGGACAATTCCAACTCCAAAATGCCGCCGACAGCCTGCTTGCCCGCGGCTGCAGCGAACTAAAAGACTATTTCTATTTTACCTGGAACGCGAATTTCAACAACCCCGACGGCAAGGTCCTGAATATTCGCGACAGCGTGATGGCGGCCAATGTGATCTGGATGAAGGAGCATTTTTTCCCCAGACAAAAGATCATCCTCTGGGCGGCGAATACCCACCTGGGTTACCAACGCACGCTGCTGAAATACCCCGACGAAATGATCCCCATGGGACAATACCTGAAGGACCGTTACGCCGACCGGTATTACGTGCTCTCCTTCACTGCCCTGGACGGCGCCACCAACAGCCTGCAAAACGGGGTCAACAAGGTGCCTCCGGCCAGCAATAAAACCCTGGAGTATCTGCTGGGCGAGACAGGGGTCGAATTTGGCTGGCTCCGGAAACAAGATCTGACTGCCATCCCCTTTGAAATCCCCTTCCAGGCCCGGCCTTTCGGCTACACCAACTGGTACGCCGACTGGCCCCGCATGACGGACGGTATTTTTTATATTAAAACCATGTCACCCAGCATAATTGACCCATGAGCGATTTTGTGATCGAAACCGACAAGCTGGCCTTTGCCTACGGCAACCAGCCGATCCTGCACGACATTTCCCTGCAGGTAAAACGGGGCGCCGTGTACGGGTTTATCGGCCAGAACGGCGCCGGCAAAACCACCACCATCAAGGTGCTGTTGTCGCTGTTGCCGGATTTCGATGGTCAGGTGCGCGTCTTTGGCGACGATATTCGCCAAAACCGGATCGGTATTCTGGCGCGAACCGGTTCACTGGTGGAGGAGCCTGCGCTGTACCAACACCTCACCGGACTCGAGAACCTGCGCAACCGCGCCCTGCTGCTGCGCCTGCCTGCCGCCCGGGCACAGGACATCATCCGGCAGGTGGGGCTTTACGAGGCGCGCAACAAAAAGACCGGCGCCTACTCGCAGGGTATGCGCCAGCGCCTGGGCATCGGTCTGGCCTTGCTGGGCGCTCCAGACCTGCTCATCCTCGACGAGCCGACCAACGGGCTCGACCCCAACGGCATCCGGGAAATCCGGGAACTGCTGACAATACTCGCGGCACAAGGCATCACGGTGTTCCTGTCCAGCCACCTCCTCAGCGAGGTGGAAAAGATCGTAACGGATATCGGCATCATCCACCGGGGGCGGCTGCTCTTTCAGGGCCCCATAGACCAGCTGCGGGAAAGCGCCCGGGAAGTACTCCTTTTCGATACCAGCGACAACCAGCGCTGCTTTGACCATTTGCAACGCGAATACCCGCAAGTGCGCTGGCATCAGAATAAGCCCTGCCTGGAACACATCAGCCGCGAGGAAGCCGGCCGGATCAACGCCCGGCTGGTCGGGGAGGGCCTCGCCGTTTATGCCCTCGAGTGGAGCCGCAAAGACCTGGAGCAACTGTATTTCGACATCATCCAAACCACTGCTACGCCATGATCCATTTCTGGCTTGCCCTGCGCAGCGAATTTTTCAAATCCAAACGCACGCTCGCCCTGGCTACCACGGTCTGGCTGCCGCTGAGCATGGCCGCCCTCTTTTTTGGCCTGTTCTACCTCAAGAGTGAAGATTTTGCCAAGACCGGTATGAATCCCTGGTTGACCCTGGCCTACAATCTGTTTGGGCTCTATAGCGTCCTGATCCTGCCCATGTACGCCATGGTGGTAGCATTTTCCACGAATCAGATCGAGCACGTGGCCAATGCCTGGAAAAACGTGTTTACCCTGCCTTATCCACGGCTGACCATTTATCTGGCCAAATGGGCGTTTGCGTTTCTGCTCCTGCTCTTGTTTTCCGTGCTGTTGTGCGGACTGATCTTTGTCACCGGCAACCTGCTGGCCGTGCTGAAACCCGAGATCGGTTTTCAGGACTATTCCTCCTACGATCTGATCGGGTTCCTTTTTCTCAAATTTTTTCTGGTCGTACTCGGCGTTTTCTCGATTCAGTTTTTGCTGAGTTTCATCTGGCGCGACTTTATCCGTCCGGTAGGTCTGGGCCTGGGGCTCACCATCGCCGGGGCCATTCTCGCCGGCTGGAAATACGCCTGGATCTTTCCGTACTCGGAAACCTTGCGGGTCAACGAGCAGTTCCACAAGGATCAGACGGATCTGTTGACACCCGAGCTGTGGGTCAGCCTGGGCGTAACGGCAGTCCTTTTTGCGGTGGGGTACGTGCTGGCGTTGCGGCGGCGGTAGAGCCGCGATGCATCGCGGCTCTACTGTGACGCATCGCGGCTCTATTGTGACGCATCGCGGCTCTACTGTGACGCATCGCGGCTCTATTGTGACGCATCGCGGCTCTACTGTGACGCATCGCGGCTCTATTGTGACGCATCGCGGCTCT
>CAYVDV010000546.1:0-3352 GCA_964450465.1 uncultured Saprospiraceae bacterium | reverse complement strand
ATTGGGGGCCATTGGGGGGCATTGGGGGTCATTTAGGGTCATTGGAGGTCATTGGAGGTCATTAGGGGTCATTGTGGGTCATTGTGGGTCATTAGAGGTCATTGGGGGGCATTGGAGACATTGGTACATCCTTTTCACCGGAACCCCTAAATGCTCATTCGAAAAGATCAAAAATAGCATCTACGGCCTCGAAGGACTTCACGCCCACCTGTTCTTCATCTCCGCCGCGGAGGGCCAGGCCGGCAGGCTGCAGGGCTGCCAGCAGCTCGGGCAGCGTATCGGGCGGCACATCGAGATCCAGCAATACCGGAATGGTTTGGAACAGGGCGGCCCAGTCGTGGGCATGGGTATGGAGCGACGCGACTGCTCCGGGTACGCTGGAAAAGTCCAGGAGGTAATACCGGACCAGTGGAGCTGTTTCCCGGGCCAGGGTTTCCAGCACAGCCGGTCCGCCGGGGGCAGGCAGGTAGAAGATCAGGTCCAGCCCTTCCAGCAAGTCGAGGTCTTTTGTCTGGCTGACCTGCACGGCATCCAGCCCGTAAAAGTTGGCGGCTTCCAGTACCGTGCGGGCGGGAGTGCGGTCAAATTCGCCGGTGATCAGAGGCCCCTGCACCCATTCGCGGATGGCTTTCATATAGATAGGCTCCAGGTAGCCTTCCGTACCTTCTTCCAGGTTGAAGCCCAGAAAGTCCACTTCTTTGGCGGCGAAATAGCGTGCATCGGTCAGATTGGTGATGCGGGATGCTTTTATTTTCATAATTGAAATGCGATACGAGATTCTCTGGCCGGAAAATGCCGTTTCCCGGTAATTTTACCGGATTTTTGCGGCTAAAGATACGGCTCCCGGGCTACCTGCCCGGGCTCGTGCCTTTGTTTTATTTTCACTCAATCGCTTCGACGTGAAACGCAGATACATCTGGATATTTTTTGCCCTTTGTGCCATCCTGATCACCTGGAAACTATACGATAACAAGAAAAAATCGGAAGCAGCGGCGGCACTCGCCCAGGTTACCCGCTCGTATGTACCGGTAGAGATCGCGCCGGCGCGTATGGAAACACTGGCTAACCACCTCGAAACCAACGGGATCTTCTTACCGGCCAAGGAAATGTTTGTGATCTCCGAAACCCAGGGCCGGGTGCTGCAAGTGTATAAAAACAAAGGAGAATGGGTGCAGGAAGGCGACCTCATCGCCAAAGTGGACGATGAACTGCTTACCACCGAACTGGAAGCAACGCAGGCCAATATTGCCAAACTTAAAAAAGACCGCGAACGCCTCGGAAACCTGATCGAAGGAGAGGCGGTGGCCAAAAACAAAATTGAAGATATCGAACTGGGCCTGCTGGCTGCCGAGGCCAAGGAAAAAGCACTGAAAAAGCAGATTGCCAACACCAGCATAAAAGCGCCCATGACCGGTACCCTGAGCATGCGCTTCATCGAACGCGGGTCCGTTATCGGGCCCGGTATTCAGGTCTCCCTGATCACCAATCTGGAGAAATTGTTTCTCATGGTGAAGGTCACCGAACACGAGGTGCTCAATATCCGCAAAGGCCAGCTGGTCAATGTCATTGCCGACGTGTACCCCAATCGCTCGATCAGCGGAAAAGTGACGAATATCGGTTTGCGGGCCGATAATGCCTTCAACTACGACGTGGAGATCGAGGTGCCCAACCCCAAAGACACTCCCCTGCGCGCCGGTATGCACGCCAGCGCACGCTTCACCTTCGACGCCAAACGCCGGGGGTTAACCGTGCCGCGCAAGGCCATTGCCGGCAGCTTGCAGGACGCCAAAGTCTTTGTCGTGGCAGATAGCACAGCCACCCTGCGCCGGATATCGCTCGGCGGTATTTACGGCGACCGGGTAGAAGTTCACTCAGGGCTGAAAGAAGGCGATAACGTAGTGGTAGCCGGTCAACTTAACCTTTCCGATGGCACTCACGTGAAAATAGTGCTCAATGATGCAACGCCTGCAGATACGTTGATGCCGCGCTAAACCGCTGGCGTCGCGGACTACCATTTCGCCGGAGGCGCCATCGGGATCTCCACGGCCCGGAGCCGTTTTCGCTCCCCCATCCGGACGGTTTTTCGTTTAAAGATCTGGTGCAGGATAAACCCCGAGGCCAGCCCTGTGCCGGAGACAATCGCAGTGCCGGCCGTTAGTTTGTAATCGTCAAAAACAGCGCCAACCAGGGAAAATCCGGCCCAGGAGGCGCCAAAAGTCATCAGCATAGGTCCCAGGGTGCGTAAAATTCCGGGATACTGCACGCGGATTGCTGCAATATCTGCGACCCGCACGGGATTCAGGTCCAGGACCACCCGTTGCGAATCCATCTGGACGTTGGTTATGGTTGCGGTGATCCACTCGTCTTTTCCTTTCAGGCGATATTGGAGATCCTGGCCAACGTAGAATTTGGTGGTCCGGGCGCGGTTTGCCTTTTCCAGTTGCAGGAATTTTTGTGCAGGCAGCAGCGCGGAACAGAAAAAGCAGGCGGTAATCAGGATAAGCAGACGCATAAAAAGTTGAGTTTTTTGAAAAACGTTTTTTTCCGGCCTTTGGCGGCGTTCGGTAATTGCAAGGTGTCCTTTGTGTAATTCCTATGTAATCTTCGCGGTTAAAATAAATGACGCTTTGGAGTCAAAACTACGTTAACGTGCTTTCTCCCTGCGAATTTGTACACAATCCTCAAACAGGCAGTTATTTTTGCCCCAAAAGTATCCTGTCTATGTATCAAAACGCTGCTGCGGCAATTTTCCTGATTTGTTCCCTCGCACCTGTTTTTCTTTTGGCGCAAAAGACTTCCGTCCAAAATATCGAACCGCGACTGGAAGAACTCCTGGCCAAAATGACCATCGATGAAAAAATCGGTCAGCTCAACCAGCTGGCAGGGGATATCAATACCGGCACTGATGTGCAAAAAAGCGATCTGCTCGGCCAGATCCGCGCCGGCAAGGTAGGCAGCGTACTCAGCCATACCAATTTTGAGAACAAGATTGCGATGCAGCGCGCGGCCGTTAATGAAACCCGCCTGGGCATTCCGATCATTTTTGGCTTTGACGTAATCCACGGCTATAAGACAATCTTTCCTATCCCCCTGGCCCAGGCAGCTACCTGGAACCTCGCGGCCATCGAAGCCGGCGAACGCATTGCTGCTACGGAGGCCGCTGCCGACGGGCAGAACTGGACCTTTTCACCCATGGTCGATATCACCCATGACCCCCGCTGGGGCCGTGTGATGGAAGGCGCCGGCGAGGACCCGTACTACGGCAGTCTGGTAGCCCAGGCGCGCGTACGTGGGTTCCAGGGCAATGACCTGGGCGCCGACAACACCGTCGCGGCCTGCGCCAAGCATTTTG
>CAYVDV010000545.1:0-3353 GCA_964450465.1 uncultured Saprospiraceae bacterium | reverse complement strand
ATGGTAAAGGTTCTGTTGCCTGACATTACAGTTTTGAGTTTTGAGTTTTGAGTTTGAGTGAAGCGTTTCGCGTTTTTTCCGGGTATTCGGGGTGCATTTTGTGTTTTTTGCAGGTTTGTCCTTATTTTGGAAGGATAAATTTGTACGAACCTGGCCATTCCAGACAGCGTAAAAATTACCCAAAAACCCAAAGATGAACCAACGCAAAACGCAAAACCCGAATCGCAAAACTTTTTAGGGCCGCAAAGGTAGGGCGAGATTTTATTTTAAAAAGCCTCTCTCAAGGGCTTTTCCAAAAAATAATATCCTGTCAGCCGGCAAAAGACGGGGAAGCGGCGTATTTTTGCGGCCGTTTTAGGTAGGAATGGCAGATAAAGACCAGCCAGATCTTTTACCGGAACGCTTTTGACATGGAATTTTCTTCTGAACTACGCGAGCTGATTCATATCCCTCAGAATATAGCTATCCTTTCGCATCGCAACCCCGACGGCGATGCTATCGGCAGCTCGCTGGGTATGCGGCATTACCTGGAACAGTATGGCCATACCGTGCATGTCCTGTTTCCTTCGGAATACCCGGAAGAGTTTGAATTTCTGCCCGGCGCCGAGGATATCCTGATCTGGGATATCAGCCCGGAGGAATGCCGGCAGGTGTTGACGAAGAAGAATGTTTTTATTTTGCTGGACTTTAACGGCTACAGCCGTATCGATAAAATGGGCGACTTCGTCCGGCACCTCCCCGGAAAGCGCATCCTGATCGACCACCATTTGTATCCGGAACCCATCGCCGATTTTGAGTTCTCGGAAACCACCGCGAGCAGTACCTGTGAACTGGTTTACCGGTTCATCGCCGGCATGGGCGACGGGCAGAAAATCAACCCGACCGTCGGCAAGTGCCTGTACTCCGGAATCGTGACGGACACCGGTTCGTTCCGGCATGCCACCAACAGCACGGTATTCCGTATTGTTGCCGACCTGATCGACCGGGGCGTGGATGATATCGCGGTCCAGGACCGGATCTTTAATTCCCAGAAAGAAAAAAACCTGCGTCTGCTCGGCCATTGCCTGGCCAACCGGATGGAGTTTTATCCCGAATACCGCACCGCGCTGATCTGGTTGTCGCGCAAAGACTATGAGCAGTTTGAGATACAGCGCGGCGATACCGAGGGCATTGTCAATTACCTGCTGACGCTCCGGGATGTCAAACTTGCAGCGTTTATTCACAGCCAACCCACAGTAGTGAAACTCAGCCTGCGCTCCAAAGGCGATTTTGACGTACAGGAAATCTGCCGCACCCATTTCAACGGCGGTGGACACAAGAACGCCGCCGGTGCTTTTTCACACGACAGCCTGAAGGCCACCATGCAAAAATTCAAGGATCTCCTGCCTTTGTACAAGGCGGAATTGCTGAAATAAGCTTTGTAAGCTCCAATCCAGTCCCAAATTTTTTGTCAAACATTATTACTGCACAACAACTTAAGAAGAACATCCGCTATGCGCAATGTATTCATGATTGCCCTGGCCGCTGCGGCCCTTTTTTTCACCGCCTGTTCGTCGGATGGTATTAAGACCGAACACGGCTACCGCTTTATCAACCACACCAACAAAGGCGGCGTCAAGCCCCAGCCGGGTGGTACTGTAGTGGTACAAAGTTATTTTTACGCCGGCGACTCTCTGCTGACCAGCTCGCAGAAAACCTTTGGCGGACCCCGCGAATACAACCTGTTCCCGAAAGAAAATCTGCCTCCGCGTGTGCCTGCCTTGTATGACGCGGTGCTGCTGATGGGCGAAGGCGACAGCGCCACGATCTACGAACCTGTCGATTCCTTCCTGCGGCAAATCGTTCCCCCGGGCCTCAGCGACATCAAAGAAGTGCGCCATGAGCTGGTGCTTGTGGACGTCGTAACAGACGAAGAAAAGGCACAGGCCAAGGCGGAAGCAGAGGCGAAGTTTATCGCTGTACAGAACAAAACACAGGAGTATGCCAAAGAATACACCGCCGGCAAACTCGGCAGCCAGCTGACCACCACGCCTTCCGGACTTAAAGTGCTTATCGAGGACAAAGGCAATGGCGCAGCCCTCAAGCCCGGCGAACCCATCAAGGTGCACTACTACGGCTGCCTGACCAACGGCAAGATGTTCGACAACTCCTACCAACGCGGCGAGCCTTACCAGTATCCCGCCGGCGTCGGACAAATGATCAGCGGGTTTGATGAAGGCGTTATGCTGCTGAACCACGGCGGAAAAGCGCACTTTTTTATCCCGGCTGCACTCGGTTACGGGGAGCAGGGCGCAGGTGGCGGCGTGATCCCCCCGAACGCCGAACTGATCTTTTTTGTTGAAGTACTTTAAATCATTGTGTCAGCAGGCGGGCAATCCGGAACAAATCCCGCTTTGCCCGCCCGCTGATCTTTAAAATTATCCGTTTCCAGTTATGACGATCGAACAACTCAAGGAGTTGAAGGACAGGCTGGCGGTCTTAAGGAGGTATCTTTGACGTGGACAACCGGCTCCGCGATATCGAAGACCTGACCAGCCAAACCCTGGACCCCAACTTTTGGAACGACCCCAAACGCGCCGAAGGCATCCAGCGCAAAATCGGCATCCACAAAAAATGGGTGGAAGAGTATCAAACCCTCGCCCGCGAAGTGGACGACCTGGAAGGTCTGTTTGAATTTCAGAAAGAAGGCATGGCTTCCGAAGAGGAAGTGGACGCCCAGTACGGCCATGCGGCCGGGGTGCTTGCCGACGCTGAATTCCGCAGCACGCTGAACAAAAAGGAAGACGAAATGTCCGCCGTGCTCACCATCAACGCCGGCGCCGGCGGTACGGAGGCCTGCGACTGGTCGGCCATGCTCCTGCGCATGTACAAGATGTGGGCGGAGCGCGCCGGCTTTAAAGTCAATGAACTTTTCGAACAGGACGGCGATGTAGCGGGAATCAAATCGGCCAGCATTGAGGTCGTAGGCGACTTTGCCTATGGCTGGTTAAAAGGCGAAAACGGCGTGCACCGCCTGGTGCGCATCAGCCCCTTCAATGCCCAGGGCAAACGCCAGACCTCTTTTTCTTCTGTTTTTGTGTATCCGCTGGTCGAAGACGATTCCATTCAGATCAACATCCGGCCCGACGACATCGAAATGGATGTGTTCCGCGCTTCCGGCGCCGGTGGCCAGCACGTCAACCGTACGGAATCGGCGGTGCGCCTCAAACACGTACCCACGGGTATCGTGGTGGAATGCCAGGCCGAACGCAGTCAGCACCAAAACCGCGATCGCGCCATGACCATGCTGCGCAGCCGGCTCTATGAACTCGAACTGCGCAAACGCCAGGAAGAAAAAGACAAGGTGGAAGCCG
>CAYVDV010000544.1:0-3356 GCA_964450465.1 uncultured Saprospiraceae bacterium | reverse complement strand
TGAAATAAAATTTGCTCGCTTTCGCTCCGGCACCGAAATTTAACACAGCACCTCTAAGCCTATCCCCCGGCCCCGCGCAAAAACTGCCCGAACTGCCGAACGAAAGCCTCCATGCGTTGGGCGGAGACGTCCACCGTGGCGCCGGCGGCGAGGTGGATCTGGCCGGAGCGGCCCACCCGCTCGTAGCGCTGCACAAAGGCCATATTGACCAGGAAACTGTGGTGTACGCGGCAGAACATAGCCTCGGGCAGCTCGGCTTCGACCTCCTTGAGGTTTTTGTAAATGATCAGGCGCTCTACCTTGTCGTCGCGGCGAATGTAGAAATTGGTGCAGGAGCCGTCGGCCTGGCAGTAGATGAGATCGCTGAAGCGCACCACCACATTGCCCTTGCGCGCATCGCCGAGTATGAGGCCGCGGTGTTCGTCGCGGGCAAAATACCCGGACTGGCTGGTTTTTACCGTGGCGATATGCACGGCCTGGATCAGGTCGACCGTTTTGTAGGGTTTGACCAGGTAGGCCCAGGGCTGCACCTCGTTGATGGCCTGCACGGCGTAGTGGGCATAGGCGGTAGTGAAAATAACGCCGAAGGACAGGTGTTCGGTCCGGCGCAGGAAGTCAAATCCGTTGCCGTGGGGCGGCATCTCGATGTCGAGAAAGACCACTTCGGGGCGGTACTGCTCCACAGCTTCCACGCCGTGGTCGATCGTATGGGCCACGTGAATGATATCGACCATGGGGCAAAACTCCTCCAGCATGCCGCGCAGGGTTGCCACAGCGTTGACTTCATCGTCTATAATGACGGCTTTAATTCGTTTCATGCGCGTCGGATTGATGAACGGTTTTTCCTGTGCTGTTGACTTTTTTGTCCAGCATAGCCTGCTTGCGCTGGGCTTTCCAGACCTTATCGACCCGGAACGAAACCCGCGCCTGTGTGCCCTGAGCCGGAGGCGTCTGTTCGGACAGATCCAGCACCCTGAATTCCAGGTCAAGATCGAAGAGTTGGTTAAGGGTATCGGCCTTGCGTTGCAGCATTTCGATGCCTTTGGATTTATGCCTGGCGTTTTTAGGCCGTAGTTTGCCTTTTTCCGAGTTGATCCCGGGGCCATTGTCGGTGATCAGGCAATGGATGTACCCGTTCTGCTGGCTGTATTCGATCCTGACCCGGGAGAGGGTATCCGTGGCGACCCCGTGAATGGTGGCGTTTTCGAGGATGGGCTGGAGGAAGAGGGCGGGAAAAGGAAGATCGGAAGGGATATTCTCTGCGCCATGGATCTCGTACTCAAATTTGTTATCGCCGTAGCGCATTTGGGAGAGTTTCATGTAGTTTTTATTGTACCCCAGTTCATCCTCGAAGGGAATAAACATTTTTTCCGAAAAGTCCAGCGTCTCCCGCAGCAATTGGGTGAAGGTGGCATTGTACACGCTGGCGCCGGTAGGGCTGGGCGGGTAAAAGAAGCGCTGAATAGCGTTGATCGAGTTGCCGACAAAATGCGGGTTTATTTGCGCCTGAAGAGCCATGAGCCGGAACTGGGCGACGGCAAATTTCATTTTTTGAATATCCAGACGGTACCGGTAAAAACGGTATATGATGGCCCCGATGACCGCCCATACCCCCAGCCAGCACCAGAAGGTATCGTACCAGGGCGCTGGCATAACGACGGACCATTGGCCGGATTGCCGGCTCCGCACGCCATTTTGGGTGATGGCGGTAACCTGAAGGTCGTATTTGCCGGGCGGCATCTGAACGCCGAAGTCCAGGCTGCTTTTATATATCCTGGTGGTGTCTTTTTTCCCCTTAAAACCGCTGCCGATCCAGTCGAACAGGTTATCGGTAGTCAGCCATTGCAGGGGAGGGAGGGCATTGGTGATGACGCAGTCGAAGACCAGATTGCCTCTGCTCCGGTAATCCAGTCCGGCAAAGTCAACTTCCACCAGAGAGGCCCTGGCGGGCAATATGGTGGTTCCGTTGCTTTTTGGGGCATAGTTCAGGAAAACTTCGTTGATGGTATCTTTTTCCTGATATCGCACTGCGGTCACGTAGGTGGGAAAGTGACCGTTGGAGGACGCAGCGCTGATCAGCATGCGGGTCAGCCCGGATGCGGTTGCTGCCCAAAGTGTGTCATTTTCAATATGTATGCCCCGGATATCGTCATTTGCCAGTCCGTCGTGATGGTCGTAGTGTACCAAGTGCCAGTTAGTGGGATCTATACCATAAACGCCACGGTTGGTTGCAAGCCAAACCCGTCCGTTTTGTTCGCGGAATATTGCATGGATATTGTGTACGGGTTTGGGCAGGAAGTCATTGGCTTTTTTCACACGGGTGATTTTTCCCCGTTCCGTTTGTACTTGTAAAAGTCCGGCTTCGGGGGTGGCGACCCAAAGAGTGCGGTTTCCGCCATTCTGCAGGGCGATAATCCGGCTTTTCAGCTCCGGGAATTTACTGGCCCAATTAAACCGGAAGCTGTCGCTGCTGCTGTTCAGCCCTTCAATTCCGCCAGCCCAGATAACCTTATCGGAATCCTGGCACAGGGCAGTGGTGCGCTGTGCTGCGATTTCAGTGATTTGGCCTGTACTGGAAGAAAGGGAGTATAAACGGGAGGAAGTTCCGCACCAGACGCGGTCGTCCTGGAGCAATAACGTTTTGGGGCTTCCGAAGAGCGGGACGGTTTCCTTGCGTCCGTCGGGCAGCCGTTTGAATACTCCTTCATCAGTCACCAGCCAGGCAATGCCGTTTTCGGCTGGGTATATTCCCAGGATGCGGTTGTACCCATCTACCGATTTGAGGCGTTCCACGGTATGCCGGGTTCCATCAAGGATATTCAGATTGCCTTCGTCATCGCCGGAGAATATACGTCCGCTCCGGTCCTTGGCGAGGGAGACCAGGCTCTCCGAGGGTAAGCCGTCTTTTTCCTGGTACGAGATCGGCGGGTTTTGGGGGAGCCCGTAGATGCCATCATCAAGGGTACAAAACCAGAGCGTTCCCTGCAGGTCCTCAAACATGTAGGAGATCTTCTTGCCCGGCAGATATACTTTGGGATTGGTTAAATCGTGGTTGGGGTTGTCAAAGCAGACGGCGCCGATAGCGGGGGAGCAGACCCAGAAACGGCCGGAGCGGTCAAGAGAAACCCTGCCACTTAAGTTTGCTATTGAATCTATTTTTGTTGCCTTTTCATCTTTTATTTCTATAAGTACTACTTCATTTGCAAATGAATATAAGATTCTATTTCCATTATATCCTACACCTTTTGCCTCGCCGGTTAATCCATCTTTGTGATTAAACCTATAAATTGTATTTAAATGGTTGTTTTTAAACTTGATTATTGACTTTGTGGCAAGTGCATAATTATTGTTATTAA
>CAYVDV010000543.1:0-3360 GCA_964450465.1 uncultured Saprospiraceae bacterium | reverse complement strand
CACGGCGTTTCAGGGAGATCCAAAATATCGGTGACACAGTTTGGTGAACACGCTCTACTTTTGCGCCATGTACCAAATCATCCCTCTGGAGGAATGGCCCCGGCGGGCTGCCTTCCATTTTTTTAAAAACTACGACGACCCGTTTTTCAACATCACCGCCCCGGTGGATGTGACGGTTTTACATGCCCGGTGCAAAGCGGAGCGCAGTTCGTTTTTCCTCAACAGCCTGTACTTCGCTACCCGTGCGGCCAATGCAGTCGAAGCATTTCGCCTGCGGATACTTGGCGATCAATTGGTCTGTTACGATACCGTTCACGCCGGCTCTACGATCTTTATGGAGGACCAAACCTTCCAGTTTGGCTATTTCGACTATGTCGCGGACCGGGAACAGTTTGTACGGGAAGGTCGCGATACTATTGCACAACTAAAAGCCCAAAGCCGGCTCGAGCCCCGCGATGAAGCGCTGGACCTGATCCATTTTTCCGTGATTCCCTGGATATCATTCAGCAGTTTCAAACACGCCCGCCGTTACATCCCGGGCGATACGATTCCCAAGATCGTTTTTGGAAAATACTACGGGCAGGGCGACCGGCTGCTCATGCCCGTGTCTGTGGAAGTCCACCATGCCATGATGGATGGCTACCATGCAGGCCAGTTTTTTGAAAAATTTCAAACACTCCTTGCGGGTACGGAATAAACCCGCTTATACTTTTTCCAGCAGGGCGCCTGCCTGTTCCAGCACATCCTCCGTTTTGGCGAAGCAGAATCGAATGACCTTGTCGTCCCGTTTATCGGAAAAAAAGGAAGATACCGGAATGGCGGCCACGCCGAAATCCGTAGTCAGGCGTTTGCAAAAATCGAGGTCCGGTTCGTCGCTGATCGCCGAGTAGTCGTAGAGTTGAAAATAGGTGCCCAGACAGGGAACTGCCCGGAAGCGGGTGTTGGCCATGGCTTGCTGGAAAACATCGCGTTTGCGCTGGTAAAACGCTGGCAGGCCGAGATATTCGGCCGGGTCGGCCATGAATTCTGCCAACGCAGCCTGGATGGGGTGGTTGGCCGAGAAGACATTGAACTGATGGACTTTTCGAAACTCGCGGGTCAGCTCGGGCGGGGCAATGCAATAGCCCGTTTTCCAGCCGGTGTTGTGGTAGGTTTTGCCAAAGGAATAAATGCAGAGGCTGCGCTCGTAGAGTTCCGGGTAGCGAAGGGCGGAGGCATGCGGCTCGCCGTCGAAGATGAGGTGCTCGTACACCTCGTCGCTCATGACCAGCACATCGGTATTTTTAAGCAGTTGGCTAAGCGCCAGCATATCGGCTTCGCGCAACAAGGTGCCCGTGGGGTTATTGGGCGTATTGATACAGAGCATGCGGGTGCGCGGAGTGATCAGCCGGCCCACCGCCTGCCAGTCGATCCGGTAATCGGGCGCCGAAAGGGCATAGGGTATCGCGGTACCGCCCACTGTTTCCACGGAAGGCCGGTACGAATCATAACAGGGTTCGATCAGGATAACCTCGTCGCCGGGGTGCACAAACGCGGCAATGACACAGAAGATGGCCTGGGTGCCGCCGGCGGTCACGGTAATTTCCGTATCCGGGTTCAGCGCCCGGCCGTAGAGCCGTTCCATTTTTTCGGCAATGCGCTCGCGCAGGGGCAACACGCCCGGCATGGGCGAATACTGGTTGTCGCCCCGCTGCATATGTTCGTACACCAGGCGTTGCAGACGTTCCGAGGGGTTGAAGTTGGGAAAGCCCTGGGACAGGTTGATCGCGCCAACCTGGCTGGCCAGGCCCGACATGACGGTGAAGATCGTGGTGCCGACCTGCGGGAGTTTCGATTTTATCTGCATAATTTCGTTGTTAACAGTTTCTGGTTGCCCGGAGCCGGGGAAGCAGTATTCCCTGGCAGTTTCGGGACGCTGCAGGACAAAGGTACTAACAACCCTGCACCGGCAACCCGCTAACCTGCAACCCTGTACTTGTGGTAAACGCCGGTGATTGTTTGGGCGAGTTTCCGGTCTTTGTCCGTCACTATATTCCCGGCATCGTGTGTTGAAAGGTGTATAGTGACTGTATTCCAGACATTGCTCCAGTTGGGGTGGTGGTTTTGTTTTTCGGCGTGAAACGCCACTTCAGTCATAAAGGCAAAGGCTTCGGCGAAATCAGCAAACCGAAAGGTAGCCTGTAATTGGTTATTTGCTTCGTGCCACATATTACAGTTTTGAGTTTTGAGTTTTGAGTTTTGAGTTTTGAGTTGTGAGGTGCTGGATGAGGTATCGGGAATCGTCCAATAATTGAAGCGCCCGGGTTACCTTTGGCACGCAAAAAGTACCTAACCAACACCCTATTATATGCAAAATCTGCTGGAACAGATCGAACAAAAGTACCACAACCTCGGCCAAAACCCGGAAACCTATCTTCAGGGGCTCCTGTTGAGCAAACCCATAAACTACTGGGATTATGTTCAGGTGGACACCCTGCTTTCCCTGCAAAAGCCGCGCACGGACTATAAAGATGAGTTTATTTTCATCGTTTATCACCAAATTACCGAGCTGGTGCTGCGACTGATCCGCCATGAACTGGAGCAGCTGACCTGCGGCGACTTGCCGGAACCGGCAGTGTTTGCCGAAAAACTGCAACGTCTCGTGCGCTATACTGACCTTCTGGGCAGTTCATTCAGCATTATGAACCAGGGTATGCGTTACGACGACTACAACCAGTTTCGCCTGGCCCTGGCGCCGGCCAGCGGGTTTCAGTCGGCACAGTTTCGCTACATCGAACTGCATTGCACGCCACTGGACAACCTCATCCAGCCCGCTAAAAAGGCCGCTATGCCTGCGGATGCAACGCTGGAACAAAAATTTCAATACGTCTATTGGCAGGATGCCGGATTTGACCGCAGTACCGGCAAAAAAACGCTCACCCTGCTGCAGTTCGAGGAACGCTATCTCGATTCGTTCATCGCGCTTGCCCGGAAAATGGAGCAGCAAAACCTTTGCGCACGCTTCCTCGAACTGGAGCAACAGGGTCGGGTCACCGCCGATGTGCATCAGGCGCTTCGCGATTTCGACCATGCCTACAACGTACGCTGGCCCATGATACACCTCGAAACCGCGCACACTTACCTGGGCAGCGGGCAGGGCGAAAAAGCAGCCACCGGCGGCAGCCATTGGGAGAAATACCTCCATCCGAAATACCAGCAACGCATTTTCTTCCCCAGCCTTTGGACCGCAGAGGAGCGGGCGAATTGGGGGGCCGAAGGCTAGTGCCTCGGCCAGGTAGGGCCTGGTGGCGGGGGGACATTGGCCTCTCCCCGCTGCCGCCGGAGTTCCAGGGCCAGGCTGGTGTATCCCTGGCGCATGGC
>CAYVDV010000542.1:1639-3373 GCA_964450465.1 uncultured Saprospiraceae bacterium | reverse complement strand
TATTCGAACCGGTTGGTAAATCGGAGGGCCTCCATTTCGATATACAGCCGGAGGGTTTCAATCTCTTTTTCCAGAGCGATCATTTCGCTTTTGGAGTTGTCGAGCACCAGACGGATCAGCCGGGCAAATTTGGTCAGATATTGCGAGGCCACGAGGGGTTGGTTGAGGAGGATGAACCGGTTAATGGAATTGAGGCAGTTAAAGATAAAATGCGGGTTCATTTGCGCACGCAGGGCGGACATTTCTACCTCAGCCAGGCGCTGGTTGAATGTGTTTTGCAGGTGGTCGCGTTCCCGTGCCTGTCGGATCCGCCAGCGAATAAAACCATAAACCAGTCCGCCAATTGCCAGCGTTGACAGGCTCAGGAACCACCAGGTTTGCCAGAAGGCGGGAAATATTTTCACCTCAACCACCAGCGATTCCCGGTTCCAGACGCCGTCGTTATTCGCTGCTTTGACCAGAAGCCGGTAGGTATCAGGCGGTACATGCGCGTAAATGGCCTCTCTGTTCCGGGAAGGTATTGACCAGTCTTTGTCGTAGCCTTCGAGTTTCCATTGGTACAGATTGTCATCGGGAAGCGTGAAGTTGAGCGCAGCAAACTCTACCCGGAAGTTATTCTCTTTATAGGGCAGCCAAATGTGCTGTACGTTGGCGCCCGGCGCCGGCAGGCTCTGCTGCATGACCCATAAGTTGGTGACTACCACTACGGGTGGGGTACGGTTGTCGCGAAGCTCATCCGGGCGCCAACGCAGAAAACCCCGCCGGCCGCCGGCATACAATTCACCGTTCGGGCTGAGGTTAAAATCGCAATACCCAAACGGCGTGCGGCTGGCGCCAAAACGGTAATCGAAAGTTTTGATCTGAAGACTTTTAGGATTAATGCGCACCAGCCGGTCGCCTGCACCAAACCAAAGGTCGCCCTGAAGGTCTTTTATCCCGCCATCCAGATAATTCATGGGCAGGCCATCGGCGGTGGTAAATACGCGGAGGCTCTCCGGGAGCGGCTCCCCCGGCGTATAACGGACCAGGCCGGTCAGGCTGCCGATCCATACGGCGCCGGCATCGTCCTGCACCAGGGCGCCGGCGGCATTTAATTCCTCCATGTTCGCACCCAGGCGCCTGAAACGCATGGTGGACAGATCGCATTCGAAAAAACCTTCGTTGTCCGTCGCAATCCACGCGAATCGCCCTTTTTTATCGATTATCACCTTGTAAACGCGCAGCGCGGGAAAGCCGTCTTCCGGTCCAATTAGTTGAAAACTGTTGTCCTCCGGGTTGAAAATATATAGGCCATCCCTTGATATTCCGCACCAAAGGCGCCCCCGGGGATCTTCAGCCACAGTCCAGATCAATCCGCCGCGGTTTTCCCTTCGGGGTGGGGTAGGGACTGGCCGGAGCGCACGGGACTGCCGGTCGAGCAGGAGCAGCTGTTGCCGCGTGGTTACCCATACCCGGCCACGGCTGTCCCGGAAAATACGGGTGGGTTCGGTATAAGGCATCGTAGATATGCGCCGGACAACCCGGTTCTGGCTGTCCAGGATAAATATCGCGCTTTGTTGCCGCGAGGCTACATACCACAAGCCGTCATCCGGATTGTGGTGGACATCGTAGATATCGTTTTCATAAATAGTGGCGGTTTCCCGGTGTACTTCGGTATAGTGAAACCCTTGCAAGTATGGGTCGTATTTCACCAAACCGTTATCGGTGCCGATCCAGATGCTGCCTGCCCGGTCG
>CAYVDV010000542.1:0-1539 GCA_964450465.1 uncultured Saprospiraceae bacterium | reverse complement strand
CTGGCATGGTATAATCCAAAGGGCCAGGCAGCCCCGACCGGGATAAATCGCATGGATCGGTCGGCCAGCTGAAGGATAAAAAGCCCGTAGTTGGTGCCGATGATAATGGCGTGCTCGCCGTGGCCGGATACCCAGACGGGGCGGGGGGGCTTCTGGCGTTCGGATTCCGGCACGGTAGCCGGCGGGTTGGGTACTGCGGGCAAGTGGATATGTTCGCTCGTTTTCCGGTCCGGGTCGATACAAAAGAGTTCGCTATTGGTATTTACAGCCCATACCTTGCCTTCCGGATCCGGGAAAACATTCTCAAAATAGGCCGAGCGCATATTGTCGATCTGGTCCGGGTAGCTGAACACCCGGTCGAAGGCCCATTGTTTGGACTTGAGCCGGCAGATCCCGTTACCGGTGGCCAGCCAGAGGGTGCCCTTGCGATCCTTGACGATGCGGTTGATAGTAGGGCTGGAGATGGAACTGCTGTCGCCTTTTACCGGAAAATAATGCCAGAAGGTATAGCCGTCGAAGCGGTTGAGCCCGTTGGCTGTTCCGATCCACAGGAACCCCTTTTCGTCCTGCATGATTGCCCGTACCCGGTTGTCCGAAAGCCCCTGACGGTAGGTATAGGCTTCCAGCAGGTAATCGGGCTCTTGTGCCCGAAAAGACAGGGACCAGAGCAGGCAAAGGGCTAATATGAATGCATACCGCAGCATGAGTGGCGGAAAAATAGGGAAAACCCTGTTATGCCGGAGCGCTTTTGAGCGGTTTGCGGAATTCACTGAGCCTTTTGCGACTTTGGAACGGTCCGCTCCTACATCACTTCGCCAAACAAATGGAAACGGTCGAAGCAAGCGCGTTCCAATGCCTCCCGGTCGTCAGGGTGCGCGATTTCGATGAGTGCCTTGGCGCGTTGCCGCAGGTTTTTCCCAAACAGATAGGCCACGCCGTATTCCGTTACGATGTAATGTACGTGTGCCCGTGTAGTAACCACGCCGGCGCCTTGTTTCAGAAACGGGACAATGCGCGGCACGCCTTTGGCCGTACGCGAAGTGAGGGCAATGATCGGTTTGCCGCCCTGGCTGAGCGCCGCCCCCCGCATAAAGTCCATTTGCCCGCCTACCCCGGAGTACTGATAAGTTCCGATGGAATCGGCGCAGACCTGGCCCGTAACATCCACTTCTATGGCGGCATTGATGGCTACCACCCGGGGATTGCGGCGGATAACGGCCGGTTCGTTTACATAGTCGATATCGAGGAATGCAAACGCCGGATTATCGTCCACATAATCATACAGGGCCCGGGAGCCCATGGCAAAACCTGCGACGGTTTTGTTGGGGTGTATGGTTTTGTATTTGTTATTGATAATGTCCTTTTCAAACAAGGGGATCAGGCCATCGGAAAACATTTCCGTGTGCACACCGAGGTCCTTATGGTTGCCCAGACAACTCAATACGGCATCGGGAATCGCGCCGATACCCATCTGCAGCGTGCTTCGGTCTTCGATCAGTGCCGAAATGTGCTTGCCGATCTGGATTTCCCGTTCCGTTA
>CAYVDV010000541.1:0-3377 GCA_964450465.1 uncultured Saprospiraceae bacterium | reverse complement strand
GACCTCGCCAGCCATTTCAACCAGCCTCCTGCCTGTACGCAATAATCATCTGCCCCAATGAGGTTGATCACCGCTTCTCCCATTAGTAATAGTGAATTTTACACTGGAATTTAAAGTCAGACCTTGGGCTAAATCAACGGTAAATACACAATTTATGAAACATTCGGTGCTGCTGAGATATGTCATCCCATTTTTTCAATGGTATGCGCTGATGATTTTAATTACCATCGGTATTGATTACCTGCTCCATCATTATCAATTGGCGTGGGTTGGACGTTATTTTGGCTATGTCGGCACCCTCCTCGTGCTCATTTCCTTTGTTTATTCCTTGCGGAAGCGCCTAATAATAGGAACGGGTTCACCCAAAAAAATGCTGGAACTACATGAGTACCTGGCATGGGGTGGTTCAATATTCTTGCTTGTTCATGCCGGAATCCATTTCAACGCCATATTGCCCTGGCTGGCAATAGCAATGCTGCTTATAAACGTGGCAAGTGGCCTGGTTGGCAAATTCCTGCTCAAACGGTCGTTGGAAAAATTAAAAGCAAGCAGGCAAGTATTGTCGAACAAGGGACTGGAAACAGAAGCCGTGGACAAAAAACTTTTTCTCGATTCTATTATGGTGGATGTTATGAAACAATGGCGTACGATACATTTACCGATAGCCTTCATATTCGGCTTCTTTTCGCTCCTTCATATCATCACCGTATTCATGTTTAGCAAATGAAAAATCTAATCATCACGGGAATCGCTGGGGTCGCCGTATTCCTGTTTTTAATGGTGCAGTACCCGCATATCCTGCTCAGCCCCGGCGAAATATCGCAAGGACACCAGAACATTAAGCAGCAATGCTTCTCGTGCCATCAAGCTTTCGGGGGAATAAGAAACGACAAATGTATCGCCTGTCATACCCTGGCAGATATCGGAAAGGATTCGATGCACAAGGTAGCCGGTAGCATTATCAGGAGCGAGCAGGTGCTGTTTCACAAAAACCTTGATAAATATGCCTGTACCACCTGCCATACCGACCACGCTGGCCTGGACCCTGAATCAGCAATGAACGGCTTTGAACATGAAATGCTGCCGAAAACTATCCGAACAGATTGCATAGCCTGCCACCAAAAACCAGCGGATAAACTGCACCTGCAATTGACGGATGCTTGCACAAAATGCCATACTACAAAAGCATGGGAACTGGCGTTTGCTTTCAACCACGATATGGTGAAGCCTGCCGAGAGGAATAATTGCATAGGCTGCCATGAAACGCCTGATGATGCCTTTCACCGCAAGGTAAATAACGACTGCTCCAAATGCCACAGCACCAGTAAATGGGTGCCTTCCACGTTTGACCACACTGCCTATTTTGTGTTGGACAGCGATCACAACGCCAAGTGCGCTACCTGCCATTTGAACAACGATTACAGCTCCTATACCTGCTATGGTTGCCATGAACATACCGTGAGCAATATCCTTCAGGAGCACAGGGAGGAAGGCATCACCAATTTAACCAACTGTGTATCCTGCCACAAGAGCAGCAATGAACATGAAGGAGGAGAAGGCGGCCGGAAAAAAGGCAGGGAGGAAGATGATGACGATTGATTGGGGCAGGCGTTTTTCCAGCGTGTTCACCAAACTGTGACACCGATATTTAGATTCCCCTAAAACACCTAGGATATTGCCGGGAGTTGGACGTCATAGTGCACCGTTATCCTGCCGGGTGCGAGTGTTTCGTGTAGTGTTATACCACTATTTATTGTCATTATTTATCCAATAAATAGCGGCGCCAATTACAGGGTCATTATCTTCATCATATGAACTGTCAGAAAAGCTAACTGGATAGTCAGGTTGAATCTTGCCTCTATATTTTTTCCCATTTCTGTCAGCATCTACCAATGTTGTTAAAACAATGCTTGCGCCGTCGTTTAACGCAAACATAGCATTGCCTGTGGTTAACCCATCAGAGGGCTCCCCAAAAAGCTTGCAATTCGGTTTACCAATAAACGAAATTGCAACCACCTCGCCTGAGCTTGCAGTTTCAGGGCCAATCAGGACCGCAATTGGAACCTGATTGTTTAATGTATAGTGTTTTCTTGCAATCGCAGTAAGTGGCTGTTCATCAAGATATGAAACCCCCTGCCTGTAAGAAGCAACAAAAGAGGAGTCCTTTGAATCAAAAAAGTAACAACAAACACCCTCTCCGATCAGTGGGCCAATTCCGGCAAGCATTGGCCAGCAGTTTCCCCCGGAATTGTCCCTTAAATCTACTATCCATCCTTTCGGTGAAACGGAATCTAATTCTTCGATCAAATCTTGCAGTTCTGTAGCGAAATTTGACATTGCAGCGGAATCGACGGTTCCTACCCCGGGAACATTAATATAAGCATATTTTTCCCGGATAATTTTGCCTGCCGCCTTCTCTATTGCAGTGTTGGTTCTATATTCCTCAGCCTTATTCGGGGGCATAAGTTGGCTATGATCATCACCCAGTTTTTTTAGCAAGTACCGAATCATTGGATAACAATCTGATTCTGTTTGCATACCATTTATATTGCTCAAACACCTTTCCTTTATTACATAAAAGTCAATGGAATCAATCATGATCGAATTTTCTTCCACAATTTCAAGCGCTTCTTTCATATATTCTATTGCGATCCGAGAAGCCTCCGCAGTTTCATTTATCTTTTCAAGGTTAAAATCATCAAACCAGGCAGTTCCTTTTCCTCTGACATATCCGACAATTTCTATATCATCCTGTGTCCCATCCAAATAAAATTCACACACAAAATTTTTCCAGCCTTGAGATTCATCAATGTGGTTTTTATTCATTGATAAAAATTCTGGCTTTTCGTCCTTATTATTGATCTTTACGAGCACCAGAGCATCATCTACAATTGAATCCCGTTTGATCCATGAGCTTAATCGATATTTTTCAAACGAGTCCGATTTATATTCAATACTTTGACGGAAATATGATCCATAATTATCCGATGTTATTCGCATTGAATATTTGCCGGAAAATTTTGTTACAGAATCAACGCTAATAGTTCCATCCTGAGTCATACTGTGCCAGGATTTCGCCAATGTTGTTGATTGCGTGTCGGGAAACTCAAATCCGGGATTGATAATTTCCTGTGCATTCAGCCAGAAAGGAAGATTTCCGAGGATTGCCAACGCCAATAGTTTAATTTTCATAATCATGTGGTTTGATTTAGCATACGACTTTTCGGGTATATCGCCACAGCCGCTTACGCAGGGCATCCCAGTCTTCCTGCGACCGGACCGGGGGCATGTCAAAGATGTATTTAGCCCGGATATCCAGGGTGCCGCTCTCGAATACGCTCAGTACACCTGCATGGAATTGTATTCCTTGTATATCT
>CAYVDV010000540.1:0-3392 GCA_964450465.1 uncultured Saprospiraceae bacterium | reverse complement strand
TCCACGCCTTCGGGCGGTGGCGGAACCTACACAGCGTTCGCCTGGGAAGGCCCTAATGCTTATACGGCCATGGTGGAAGACCCCGCTCCGTTCCCCGTGGCGCCTGCCGTTGCGGGAACATACACCGTTACCGTCACCACCAATGCCGGCTGTACGGCTACCGGAACCGTGGCGGTCGTGATCAATCCCAAACCCTCGATTACGGCGCAAAACAACGGTCCCGTGTGCCAAAGCACAAACCTGGACCTGAGTTCTTCTCCCTCGGGCGGTACCCAGCCCTATGTGACCTACCTGTGGGCAGGCCCCGGCAACTACGTGGCCAACGTCGTTGATCCGGCGCCATTTACTGCCAGTCTGGTCTCGGCCGGGACATACACGGTGACGGTGACAGATACCAAGGGTTGTACGGCTACCGCCACTACCGCGGCCATGGTGTATCCCAAACCTTCGATCACGGCATCAAGCAACACTCCGCTGTGTCAGGGCGCCACGCTTAACCTGAATTCCAACCCAAGCGGCGGCACTCTGCCGTACGGCTTCTCCTGGAGCGGGCCGAACAGTTTTATGGCTTCGGTGGAAGATCCCGTATTTTCCCCGGTTACGACGGCCTATACCGGTTTTTACGGTGTGACCGTGACCGATATGAACGGCTGCACGGCTACGGCTTCCACTGGGGTAGCGGTATCGGGATTGCCGGCGCCGGTTGTTTCGGCTCTGAGCAATGGTCCGGTTTGCGCAGGGGATAACCTCACCCTCAGCTCCGTGCCGTCTAGTGGCTCGGGGGTTTATAACAATTTCCAGTGGTCGGGCCCCAATGGTTACAGCGCTACGGGGCAATTCCCAATGTCGTTTGCAGCGCCGCTGGAGGCTGCCGGGGTATATACCGTTACCGTTACCGACAGCAAACAATGCAAGGGTACCGGTACGGTCACGGTCGCAGTGCTTCAACCGGAGGTATTGGCTTCGAGCAATAGTCCGATTTGCCTCAACGGCGGCAATGTGGCCCTGGCCTGTGCCGTTTCAGCCGGTTCAGGTGTCTATACAGGCTTCAGTTGGGAGGGGCCGAACAGTTTTACATCAACGGAGCAAAACCCAACCCCTTTCGCTGCAGTGCCGGCTGCTTCCGGCACCTATACCGTAACCGTGACCGACAGCGAGGGCTGTACGGCAACGGCCTCTACGACGGTAGTGGTAGGCGACGACGAGCCCCCGGTCCTGCAGGGTCTGCCGGCGGAAACTACCTTTGAGGGTGAGTGCCCGGATGATGTGCCGGCCATACCTGTGGTGACGGCGACCGACAACTCCACGGCGCCGATCGCGGTGGAATTTTCGGAAATAAACGTGCCGGGCGGGTGTGCCAATTCGTTTGCCCTCATCCGCACCTGGACGGCAACCGACCCCTGCGATAATTCCACTTCCTTTACCCAAACCATCTATATTGACGATCAAACCCCGCCGCAATTGCAGAACCTTCCCGCCGATGCCACGGTGACGGGGGAATGTTTTGACGATGTGCCCGCACCGACCGCCGTAACGGCGGTTGACAACTGTCCGACCCCGGTGAACGTGGTGGTGAACGAGGTTTTGACACCAGGCGCCTGCACCAATTCATTTACATTAACACGGACCTGGACCGCCGAGGATGGATGCGGCAATTCCACCGCGTTTACCCAAACGATCGTCATTGAAGACAAGACGGCGCCGGAACTCCATGGTTTGCCCATGGATGCCAGTGTGACAGGCGATTGCACCGATGATCTGCCCGCTATCCCGGTAGTAACCGCTACCGATAATTGTGACTCCCCGGTTGATGTGGAATTCTACGAAACCATAGCGCCGGGCGATTGTGCCAATTCCTATACGATCGTGCGCACCTGGAGTGCCGAAGATGTCTGTGGAAACGCAACGTCTTTCAGCCAGACCATAACGATTGACGACAATATCGCCCCTGAACTGCACAACCTCCCCGTGGATGCCACCGTGACGGGTGATTGTACCGACGACCTGCCGGCTATCCCGGTGGTGACCGCTACTGACAATTGCACGGCGCCGATCGATGTGGATTTCTATGAAACAGTCGAACCGGGCGATTGCGCCAACTCCTATACGATCGTGCGCACCTGGAGCGCTGAGGATGCTTGCGGCAACGCTACGTCTTTCAGCCAAACCATAACGATCAACGACAATATCGATCCGGAACTGCACGGGTTGCCTGTGGCCGCTATCGTGACGGGCGACTGTACCGACGACCTGCCGGCTATTCCGGTCGTAACAGCCACCGACAATTGCACGGCGCCCCTCGACGTGGATTTCTTCGAAACCATCCAGCCGGGCGATTGTCCCAATTCCTATACGATTATCCGCACCTGGAGCGCCGAAGATGCCTGTGGCAACAGCACGGCATTTACCCAAACCATAATCATCGACGATATTCAGGTGCCGCATTGGACCAGCCCACTACCCCAGGACATGGCCGTATATTGCGGGGAATTCGCCGTGCCGGCCACTCTCGCGGCAAGCGATAATTGTCAGCAGGTTGCGATCGAATTCAACGAAACCTACCTGCCAGGCGCCGGGCCCAACGACGGGGCGACCCTTACCCGTACCTGGACAGCCTACGACCTGTGCGGCAACTCGATCCAGCATACACAAACGGTGACCATTAATGATCCGGAAGCGCCCCAGCTGCATGACACCCCGGATAATCAGGTGGACGTGTTGTGTGCGGAAGATGTGCCTCCGGTGGCCAATGTGACGGCAACCGACAATTGCACCGGCACGCTGGATGTGGACTTTTTTGAAACCATTCAGCCAGGGGATTGCGCCCACCAGTTTACCCTTGTGCGTACCTGGACCGCCACGGATTTTGCGGGCAACAGCACCCAGTTTGTCCAAACGATCAACGTCAATGACAATGTGAACCCAGAGTGGACTTCGACTCTGCCGCAGGATGTAACGGTACAATGCGGTGAGGATGTGCAACCGGCTAGTCTGACGGCTTCGGACAATTGTTCCGGCGATGTGTTAATTGAGTTTAACGAGACGCTTTTTCCGGGCGCGGGCCCGAACGACGGCGCCACGCTGACGCGTACGTGGACAGCTTATGACGTGTGCGGCAACAGCACGGTGCATACGCAAGTAATTGCGATCAACGATACGGTTGATCCGGAATTGCAGGACTTGCCAATTGCCACGGTTGAAGGTGATTGCGCCGACGATGTACCTCCGGTAGCCAATGTGACGGCTACGGACAATTGCGACGGCACGCTGGATGTGGACTTCAATGAGACGGTACTTCCGGGCGACTGCCCGAACCAGTTCACGTTGATCCGGACCTGGTCCGTAACGGACTTTGCGGGCAATACGGATGTGTTTACGCAAACGATCACGAT
>CAYVDV010000539.1:0-3397 GCA_964450465.1 uncultured Saprospiraceae bacterium | reverse complement strand
TCCAGGCCGTCAGTTGCTCGGCCTTGATAAAGGGGATATCCGCCTCCTGCGCCGAAAGCGGAGCAATGACGGTAAACAGAAGGGCAAAAAAGAGTAGTCTTTTCATGGACAGTGGACGATTGACGGGGAAAACGCTTGGAATTGTTGCTAAAAAACGCCCAAACCGGCCAAAGTGTTTGCTGTAATTCGACAGAAACCGGAATTGGGGCGCTCATTTACGGCTCAGGTCCTGTTATCCTCCGCGCACCACTCGGCGTAGCTGGTTGCGGTTTCATGGAGCTTCAGGCGATACAACTCCGCATTTTCGGGGAGTTCAGCCCGGATCTTGCCGGCGATGAGCTGGATCATATTTTCGCAGGTAGGTTGAAACGGGAGCAGAACGACCTTATCGTACTGCGCTTCCAAAACTCGGACAACCGGCTCCGGCGTCGAGGCATTTAAGGCCAGGGCATGGTCGAATACGTCCAGCACGTTTCGGCGCACGATTTGTTTAAGGTCGCGAAAATCCATCAGCATGCCGTCTTTGGGATGCCCCGGATTTTGTACCGGCGTGCCGCGCACCGTGACTTCCAGGCGGAAAGAATGTCCATGCAGGTTTTTGCAGTCGCCGTCGTAGCCGAGCAGCGCATGCGCCATTTCATAGGTAAAGGATTTGGTCAGCCGTATTTTATGTGTAAGGTCCATGATGCGTCAGGATTTGTCCCGGGTATTGGCGGCAAAATTAGCGCGCACAGGCGACATCTGCGCGGCAGGAGCAGCGGGCAGCGCAATTGCCGGCGCCATCGTCCATTTTTTACCAATTACTGACGGCATTTAGACGCAATCGCCCTATCCTTGCGGTTCAAAACAACCCATATCATGCGTATTCTTTCCTTGCTATCCGCCCTTATCCTGTTTTCCCAAACGACAACATTCGCGCAAACCGACGCTGCGCCGGCTCCGAAGGAGAACCACCTGGCGAACATCCGCCAGCTCACCTTCGGCGGCGACAATGCCGAAGCATACTGGAGCCCCAACAGCAAATGGCTCACTTTCCAGAGCAACAACTCCGCCTGGGGGCTGCATTGCGATCAGATCTTTGCCATGGAAGTCCGAAAAGCGGCCGGCAAACCCGATTTCCGGCCGGCGCTGATCAGTGGCGGCAAGGGCCGAACCACCTGTTCGTTTTTCATGCCCGACGGCAAGCACATCCTGTTTGCCAGCACCATGGCCGGCGCCGACACCTGCCCGGCCGTACCCGACCTGCGCGCCGGCGGCAAATACCTCTGGCCCATTTACGATACCTACGATATTTATGTGGCCGACCTGAAAGGCCATATCACCAAACGCCTGACCGACAATCCCGGTTACGATGCCGAAGCCGTGCTCAGCCCCAAGGGCGACAAGATCCTGTTCACCAGCACCCGCTCGGGCGATCTGGAACTCTGGACCATGGACCTCGACGGCAAAAACCTGAAGCAGATCACCTTCGACCTGGGCTACGACGGCGGCGCTTTCTTCAGCCCCGACGGCTCGAAAATCGTTTTCCGCGCCAGCCGGCCAAAAACGGAAGAAGAGATCAAGGAATACCGCGACCTGCTTAGCCAGGGCCTTGTGGCGCCTACCAATATGGAGATCTTCGTTTGCGATGCCGATGGGTCCAATATGCAACAGATCACGCATCTGGGCAAGGCCAACTGGGCGCCCTATTTCCACCCCTCGGGTAAAAAGATCGTGTTCTCCAGCAACCACCACTCTTCCCGGGGCTACGACTTCCAGCTATACATGATCAACCTCGACGGCACCGGCCTGGAACAGATCACTACGGAAAGTATCTTCAACTCTTTTGCCATGTTCTCGCCCGACGGCAAGAAGATAGCCTGGTCCAGCAACCGCAACAACGGCGGCACCAGGGATACGAACGTGTTTGTGGCGGATTGGGTGGAATAGAGGACTTGATCCCGCAAAACCGTTGTAAATATTCCAATTTTCCCCCAACTTGGGCCCCGTATGTCGAAACAGGAACAATTGGAAGGGATCATACGGCTGTTTTTTGAACCGGAAACGGCGCCGGAAGCCGAAGCCATTGGTGCGGGAAATATCAACGACACCTACCGGATTGCATTTCAGGCCGGAGGCGGGCCGCAAAGCTGGTTGTTGCAACGCCTCAACCATCAGGTCTTCACCGATCCGGATGCGGTGATGCACAATATCAGTACCGTCGCGGAGCACCTGAGCCGGCAGGCGGATTTTCCCCTGCGCATTCCTGCCCCGGTGGCCGGCCTGGACGGGCGCTTGCTGCAGCGCGATGTGGCCGGCAATTACTGGCGGGTCTTCCCGTTTTATGAACAGACCTACGCCCCCGAGCGCCTGCCCGACCCCGACGTTGCCTATGAGGCCGCCCGCGCTTACGGGATTTTCTTGCATGCCCTCCGCGATTGTCCGGCGGCGGAGATCCGGGATACGATCCCGGGGTTTCACGATACTGACCGCCGCTGGGCGGCATTTCATCTCGTATTGGAACAAGATCCTGCCGGCCGAGTAAAAGCCGCACAGGCCGAGATCGAGACCCTGTATCGCGCCAAACCCGTGTTTGACCGGATCAGCAAGCTTAAAAGCGCCGGCGCCCTGCCCCGCCGCATCACCCACAACGACACCAAAGCAGGCAACGTCCTGCTGGATACCCGAAGCGGTCACGCGGTGGCGGTAATCGACTGGGATACGATCATGCCGGGAACAGTGCTGTCGGACTTTGGCGATATGGTGCGCACCTTCGCGCCGGATTGTCCGGAAGACGATCCTGGCGCCCTGCAGCTCCGTCTTGAGGTGCTGGAAGCGCTTTGCAGCGGGTTTCTGGAGCCCACTTCCGGGTTGCTCAGCGAGAACGAACGCTTGCATCTGCCCCTCGGCGCACTGTGGATAACGGGCGAACAAGCCCTGCGCTTTCTGAGCGATTACCTCGCCGGCGATGTGTACTACAAAGTGCGGGCCCCGGAGCACAACCTCGTGCGCGCGCGAAATCAACTGGCGCTGTTCTGCGCCCTGCAGGATAATTTAGCTGAACTGGAAAAAATGGTGGGAACGCCACAAGGAAACGTGCCTACCCGCCGCTACCGTCTTTAAACGCCACTGTGAAGATACTGGATTTTCCGCCCAGGCTGTCCACGGTGTACAGGAACCCGTCTTCGATATACAGGGTTTTCAGGACACCTTTGCGCAGGTTTTCATCGTGAAACAGGTCAACACAGATCACACGGCCCTCGTAAAGGCCCATGACATCGGGTACCAGGGTATGCCCCACCACCATGCGTTTGGCGCCGGCAAAGGACAATATGGCATCTACTTCAGAGCGGGTGAGTTTATTTTTGGAGGCTCCGCGGAACCAGAATATGCCTTCCCGGGTATGGTACACAAACTG
>CAYVDV010000538.1:0-3406 GCA_964450465.1 uncultured Saprospiraceae bacterium | reverse complement strand
CGCAGCACCTTCCCCGACCGCCGCTCCGCTCCGGCCGTGCATCAGGTTAGCCGCCTGGTATTGCCGCTGCCGCAGGTGATCCGCCTGGATAACGGAATTCCGGTGTATGTGCTGGATTTTCCGGATCAGGAGATCCTGAAAGTGGAGGCGGTGTTTCAGGCCGGCCGGCCGGAGGAAGCCAAACCGCTGGCCTCGCGCGCCACGGCACGCATGCTCCGGGAGGGCACGCTGACGCGCAGCGGCGCCGAAATCGCCGAGTATATCGATTTTTACGGCGGCTCGATGAGCGTCCCGATCAACCTGGACACGGCGAACTTCCTTCTTTTTTCCTTGCATAAATACGCGGCCGAACTTATTCCGGTATTTGCCGAAGTGCTGCAACAGCCCGCATTTCCGGCGCATGAGCTGGAAACCTTCAAACGCACCAGCGTGCAGGAACTCATGGTGGACCTGGACAAGGAAGAGGTGCTGGCCTACCGCCTGCTGACGGAACGGATCTTCGGGGCCGAGCATCCCTACGGGTACAATTCCACCCCCGCCCACTATGCCGCCCTTACGCGCGACGACCTGGTGGCCCATTTCCGGAACTGGTACACCCCGGCGAATTGCCGCCTGTTTGCCAGCGGCCGCGTGGACGATGCCGTCCTGAAATTGTTGAACGAGTATTTCGGACGAAAAAACGGCGAAGGCGCCGCACTGGCGGTCTCGCCGCTGCCCGTCGAACAGAAGCCTGAACGGATACACGTTCCGCACCCGGGTTCCCTGCAAACTGCCATTAAGATCGGCCGCCGCCTTTTTTCGCGCCGGCATCCGGATTTCAACGGCGTGTATGTGCTCAATACAATCCTCGGCGGGTACTTCGGCTCGCGCCTGATGACCAATATCCGGGAAAAACGCGGGTTTACCTATAATATCTACTCTACCGCCGATGCCATGCTGCAAGACGGCTATTTTTACATCGCTACGGAGGTGAACAACGGCAAGGTGAACGCCACGATCAAACAGATCCTTGCTGAAATGAAACGCCTTTGCGACGAACCCGCCCCCGACCGCGAACTGGAGATGGTGCGCAACTACCTGCTCGGCATGCTGTTGAACGGGCTCGACGGCCCGTTAAACATCTCCGACGTGATCAAATCGCTCGTGACCGAAGACCTGCCGCTCGACGCTTTTGATGCCCTGGTACACACGATTCGCACCATTACGCCCGGTCAATTGCAGGAACTGGCGAACCGGTATTTGCGCCCGGAAGACTTCTGGATCGTTACGGTGGGGTGAATCCCTTCCGGGAAAACCCCTAAAATGATGACTTTTTTGAAAAAATGACGTAAAATTTAAATTCCCAAACCACTAATCCATGTTCTGATTTCGAAAATTCATGTGTAGTTTTGCGCGCTTTTCGGCGTATGTTGCATTTTTTTCCGAAGACCTTTAAATCTGATATACATTGAACTTCTTCAAATTCTTTAAGCAGGAATTAGCTGTAGACCTGGGCACGGCCAATACCCTTATTATGATGGACGACCAGGTGGTGGTGGATGAGCCTTCCATTGTTGCCATTGACCGGAAGACCGGTCAGACTATAGCGGTGGGGCACCGCGCGATGCAAATGCACGAAAAAACCCACGAAAATATTAAAACCATCCGCCCCCTCAAGGACGGTGTGATCGCCGACTTCCAGGCGGCGGAGGCCATGATTGAAAGTATGATCCGTATGGTGGGTAAACGGAACTCGCTTTTCGGTCACCTGAAAATGGTTATATGTATCCCCAGTGGCATCACGGAAGTGGAAAAACGCGCCGTATTTGACTCTGCCGACCACGTCGATAGCAAAGAAACCTACCTGATCCATGAACCCATGGCCGCTGCACTCGGTATCGGCCTCGCCATCGAAGACCCGATCGGCAACATGATCATCGATATCGGCGGCGGTACCACGGAGATTGCCGTCATTGCACTCTCCGGAATCGTCTGCGACCAGTCGATCCGCATCGCCGGGGACGAGCTCACGAACGACATCATGAGCTACATGAAGCGCGAGCACAACATCCTGATCGGCGAGCGCACGGCCGAGCAAATAAAGATCCACGTGGGCTCAGCCCTGCATGAACTGGAAAACCCACCCGAAGACTATGCGGTGAATGGCCGCGACCTGATGACCGGTATCCCGAAACAGATCAAAGTCAGCTATCAGGAAGTCGCATACGCCCTGGATAAAAGCATTAGCAAGATCGAAGACTCCGTGCTCAAGGCGCTTGAAATGACCCCGCCCGAGCTGGCTTCCGATATTTATAAAACCGGACTTTACCTCACCGGCGGCGGGGCGCTGCTTCGCGGTCTGGACAAACGCCTCGAGCAGAAGACAAAACTGGACGTACACGTACCCGAGGATCCGCTCCGCGCCGTCGTACGCGGTACCGGCATGGCGCTGCGCAACACGGACAAGTTTTCTTTCCTCATCGATCGCAAAAGTGTGTAAACCAAGGATCGTCTGATGAGACATCCGCTCAGCTACTATGCATTCCATCATACAACTCTTTATTCGGCATGGCGGCTTGCTTACGCTGGTAGTGATGGAAGTGCTCTGTTTCTATCTCATCGCTTCCTATAACAACCCGCAAGGGCAAATATCCTCGGCCTCCTGGGCGAAATACTCCGGGACCGTGCTGAACTGGAAAACAAAATGGCAGGATTATTTCAGCCTGCAGGACGAGAATATTCGCCTGCGGGTTGAAAACGCCCACCTCCAATCGCAACTGGCCAATGCCCGCCTGATCGAAGTGCCCTCCATCGATACGATCCGGCGCGTGGTGCGTACCGACACCCTGGAGCACAAACTCATCCGGCCCGAATACGAACTGATCAGCGCCAGGGTAGTCAGCAATACCATCGGGCTCCGGAACAACTGGATGATCATCAACCGCGGCCACGAGGATGGCATTCAACCCAATACCGGGGTAATCACCCGCTCGGGCGTGGCCGGTGTTGTGCGCGAGGTTTCCGACCATTTCGCAACGGTTATGTCGGTATTGCATCAGCAAACCAAAATATCGGCAGCCCTCAAGGGACATGATTATTTCGGCTCGCTGGTATGGGAAGGCGACAACCCCCAATACATGTCCCTGACGGATATTCCCTACCACCTCCCGGTGCAGCCCGGAGATACCGTTCAGGTGAGCAACTATTCGCTGCTGTTTCCGGAAGGGCATATGGCCGGAAGGGTAGACACGGCTTACCGGATGGCCGGCAGCAATTTTTTATATATCCGGGTAAAACTCAGCCAAAGCCCTGCGAATATTAACGACGTTTACGTCGTTACCAACAGATATGCGGAAGAACTCGATACGCTGCTAGAGGCGGTAAAACTTGAATAGCAGTCTCTTTTTTCCCAATTTTGTGCGTTTTG
>CAYVDV010000537.1:0-3421 GCA_964450465.1 uncultured Saprospiraceae bacterium | reverse complement strand
CTCGGCAACAACGAATGCTTCGAACCCTACACCTCCAACCTCTACACCCGCCGCACCCTCGCCGGCGAACACATCGTGGTAAACAAATACCTGATGCGCGATCTGGTGCGCCTGGGCATGTGGACCGAGGAAATGCGCGAAGCCATCATGGCCGCCAACGGCTCGGTGCAGGGCATCGAAGATATTCCGGAGGATGTGCGCAATATGTACAAAACGGCGTACGAACTCAGCCAGAAGGTCATCCTCGACATGGCTGCCGACCGCGGCGCATTCATTTGCCAGAGCCAGTCGCTCAATGTGTTCATGGAAGCCCCCACGTTTGCCAAGCTCTCTTCCATGCACTTCTACGCCTGGCAAAAAGGCCTGAAGACCGGGATGTACTACCTGCGTTCCAAGGCCGCTACCGATCCGATCAAATTCACGCTCAGCGATAAACACCAGCAGAAATTTGTGGCCAACAAAGTCACCAACGAAGCGGTGGTCAAAGTCGAAAAAGAAGCGCCGCAAATGTCCGCCCTCGACCCCGAACAGGTACAGGGCAAGATCTGCAGCCTCGACGACCCGACTTGCGAGGCGTGTTCGGCTTAAGAGTTTTGAGTTTTGAATTTTGAGTTTTGAGTTGGTACACCCGCTCTGGTATTGAAAAATATGCGAAAGAGATTCGACCATTATCACCTGAAACATTCCATTGACACGAAGGTGAACTAACTCAAAACTCAAAACTCAAAACTCAAAACTCAAAACTCAAAACTCAAAACTCAAAACTCTTTAATCCCCTCCACTATCCGGGCTTGCAGGCCACCTCAGGCAGACGAACCTGCGCCGGGTAAACGTATTTTTAACCGGAATGCAGCACCGGGCGCCGGGAAAGACCAGGGTACTATCTTTTGTTCCCTTCACGCTTTTCCCACACTTTTCCAACCGGTCGACCCCGTGCGTTTTGGATGCTCGCAACAACCGGCACACAGTTGAATCAAGGAAGCGCTCCTGAAGGAAGGAGCGCTTTTTTGTTTTTATGGAACTCTTCCGGCGGCCGGAGGGTTAGCAAAAGCGTAGTTTTCGATTTACATACCAAAAACAACATCATGGATTTTACCCTTCGCCCCTGGACCCCCGGCGACCTGGACAGCCTGGTGGCATACGCCAACAACTACAACATTGCCAAAAACCTGACCAACAAGTTCCCGCACCCTTATACCCGGGAGGCCGGTCGGGCTTTTATTGAAAACGTCTCTAAGGGCGATCCCGTCAGCGTTTTTGCAATCGAAATCGGCGGCCAGGCTTCGGGCGGTATCGGTCTGCACGCGCAGGAGGATATCTACTGCAAAAACATGGAACTGGGCTACTGGCTCGCCGAACCCTTCTGGGGGCATGGCATCATTACGAGGGCTATTGGGCAAATGGTCGTCTACGGCTTCCAAACCTGGGATATTACCCGTATTTTCGCACGGCCCTTCGGTACCAACATCGGCTCGCAGCGGGCGCTCGAAAAAGCCGGCTTTAGGCTGGAAGCGCGGTTTGAAAAGACCTTGTTTAAAAACGGGGAATTCCAGGATGAACTGGTGTATGCGGTACGTAGGTGATATTATGAGACTCAGTAAAGAAAATCTTCAGCGGATTAAAAACTATCTGGCCGATAAACCCGTTACCAGGGCTTATCTGTTTGGCTCATATGTTCGTGGCGAAGCACGGGAAAATAGCGATATTGATATACTGGTGGAATTGGATTACAATCAGCAAATCGGTTTGATGTTTGTTCAAATGCAGTTAGAATTAGAGGAATTACTGCATAAGAAAGTTGATCTGGTATCTTCCAATGGCGTTTCAAAATACATTAAGCCGATTATTGACCGCGAAAAAGAATTGATTTATGCCAGATAAGTTTGGAGATAAAATACGGCTTCAACATATCCTGGATGCCATTGCTGCCATTAACCGCTATGTTTCAGGGGCTGATCTTCAGCAGCTTTCTGAAAATCCAATGATGCAGGATGCCTGTATTCGACAACTTCAGATTGTCGGCGAGGCAGCCAGTAAGATTAGTCTGGAATTGAGACAAAAATAGCCTGAAATCCCATGGCGGCAGATCATTGGATTGCGCATCATCGTCATACACCAATATTTCGGCGTCGATGAGAAGATTATTTGGGATGTGATTCAAAACGATCTTACTTTACTGAATAAATCTATCGAAGGCCTAATTGCCAACGCAGGTTAATATATCAAGTGGATACTGGTATCACCTGTGTTTTGACCCAATGAGAAGGACCGAGCCGGATATTTTTCAAACGGCCTTTGTCGAAGACCTCTTCAATCGTATGGCAGCCACCTACGGCCGTACCAACTATGTGTCTTCGTTTGGTTTTACCGAACGTTGGCGGAAACAATGCGTCAGCGAGATAAACTGGCATCAGGGCGTTATAGTAGGGCATAAATGAATATTCACGTTTCAACAGCAATCCTCCCACCCGTATCGCCCGGCCAGGCGCACAAAACGCCACTTGCCGGCATCCTTTGATAAAAACAGCAGGTGCTGGTAATAATGGTCATCTCCCATGGCCAGCATGAAATCCGTAATGCCGTCTCCATCAAAATCGCCGGACCAAACCAGATGGAGTGTGCTAAACCACACGTTGCGTTCCGGAAGCAGGTAGTGCCAGGCGCCGGTGTTCTTGTCGCGCAAATAAGGCCGGGGCGCCGGATCGGATGTCGGGGGGTACTTTTCATCGTCCATTTTGACCCGGATTTCCCAGGGGCTGTCCGGAACAGTCAGTTTTACAGAATCCGGGATAATGCCGGTGTAGGGATCGCCATGCAATACTTTACCCGAGGTTTTGACCCGGAAGGAGGAAATTGTGAGCGGCTCCCGGGTAGCCAGTGCAAAGTACGATACCTGTTTTTGTTTGAAGGTAAACGTAGAGTTGGAGTTTCCCATGCCCTCATCCGGCAACGTGAAGAAGATGGGGCGCTGCTCTTTTATGATCAACATCGTTGTATCGGCATTGGGGTAAAAGCCGTAATAATGGTAATCCCGGGAAATATAGGCGTCGCTCCAGCAACCGTAAACCTTTTCATACAGGAGATACACGGGTTTGTCCATTTTCCACACACTTCCGGCGAGGTAAGCATTGAAGATATAGCCGGCTTGCCCCTTCCACCGCACCTTTTGCCAGTGGCCGGGTATGGAGTCGGTGTCGTACTGGTAAGGGACGCCGAACAGCTTCATGCTTTCGTCCGAGGAATATGTTACGGATTCCCCGTAGGGGATAACGGCCAGGCTGCGGGCCTTGAAGTCGGGCTTTTCGCGCAGGCGCAGGCCTGACCAGGCGATCACTGTTGCTTCGCAGGTTTGGCCGGGTTCATAACAGGGTTCGGCATGGTAGGCATAGTCGGAAGGCGATTGGGCGGACAGGAAAAGCGG
>CAYVDV010000536.1:0-3430 GCA_964450465.1 uncultured Saprospiraceae bacterium | reverse complement strand
AAAGGTCGTCCACCACAGGTTTTTGGCGAAGAATACCTCGATGCGCGGCGTCAGGTTGAAAATTTCAACGCCGCAAACCGGAGCCGGGAAATCGAGGCGGTTGTAAGCCGCCGCCAGACGAAAATTCATCACCGGCTGAAGGCGGTAACTCAGCTCGACCCGGGCCGAATACTGTGTTCCGGAGTAAAACCCGCCGCCGCCGGCCGTAACAGCCAGCACGAATTTCTTGCGATAGTCGGAGCTCCATTGCGCCTCGCCATACAGATACTGATAGCGCCCGGCATCGAGCGCAGGACATTGGTCGAGCTCCCCGTCGTCAAACTTGAAGCTCACCGGCACGTCGGCCCAGGACGGAAATACCTTCAGGGTGAATTCACTGGTGTTTTTGAAATTCCAGGCTACGGCAATGTTATTGGCCGATTCATTCCAGGAGCCGTCGGGGTTCAGGACCTGGAACAACTCAACGTTAATCTTGGTGTAATTCAGCCGGGATGATTTTGAATGCGGGAACAGGTTGTACGTAAGGTTGCTGTACAAAAACGTGTAGCCGATCCGGAAGCTCGTATCGCGCCGGACATCGTAATTTTCGATGCGGGTTTCGAATCCGATATCGGCATAATAGTTCTCGCCCATGCGGGCCATATCGAGCAGACCGGTAAAACGGCGGCCGGCGTACATGAAGCCGGTGTTGCCCCAGCCGTTCCGGCTCCGGATACCCGGCCGAAAGGAATGGTGATAGGTGCTCCAGGCGTTCCAGCGGCCGTCGGTGGACGTAAAACCAAACTCCAGGCCGGCATTGCGGCTGTAGTGGTTGCCCTCGAATTTGCCGTCCTGAAACTCCTCGCGGTTGAGAAAATACCCGCCTACAGAAGAGCGCCCGAACACGCGCCGCCGCAGGGCAAGCGCCGAATAATTGTGCGCCGGGTCGCCGTTTTTGGCGCGCGTCTGCATGGTCATCAAGCCTGCGCGCGTATCGCCGTCGAGGTTGCCGGTCAGCCGCGCACCGCCGGCGATTGGCACCGCTTCCCCGTCGTCGTTCAGGCCGATGCGCCGGGAAAAAAAAGGCCGGATGGGCGGGATACCGAAGTTCGCAAACAGGTCGGCGTTTTCCAGGAAAAAGGTCCGTTTTTCGGGCAGCATCACATCGAAGCGCGTGAGGTTGACCACCTGCTCGTCGATCTCGATCTGCGAAAAATCGGGGTTGATGGTCAGGTCGAGGTTGAGCCCCGAGCCGACACCCACCTTGGCGTCCACGCCGACGCCCGGTTTCAGCTCCCAGCCGGTCTTTTCTTCATAATCGTTGGAAAGTGCGGTGGTCGCATAGGGAATGACGTTAAAATTGCCCTTGACGCGGCGCGGCGAATTGTCCCAAAGCAACGCGCCCGTCCAGCCGAGGTCGGTGCCTTCGAACTGGAAGGGTATCCGCGCCCAGGTGGAGTAGAGACCGTTCACCAGGTCGTTGCGGATAAAATTGACGCCCCAGGCGCATTGGTTGGCGTTGTAACGCAGGATGCGAAGGGGAATGGCGATTTCTGCCGTCCAGCGGTCTGCATAGACTTTGGTTTCGGACAGCCAGGTGTTATCCCAGTTGACATCCAGGTCACCGGAAGAGCCGGCTGACAAAAGGGCTTCCGTTTGCACGCCTGCGGCATTGATCCCGAAAAAATAACCGCTGTTGGCCGTGTTGGACGGGTCCAGGATAACGGCGACCCCGTCGGAGTCCCAATAGCCGATGTCGCGCTTGAGGCTTTGCAGCACCAGCGGCCCCGTATGATAACAGGTAAAGGCGAAATACAGATTGCGGTCGTCGGCAGCGCAGCGCACCTCCGTCTGAGCCGGCGCCAGACCACCGTCGCGCGGCCATTTCAGCAGGAAGCCAGTGGCGACATGGGGGCCTTGCCAAACGGGTTCCGACAGGTCGCCGTCGACCAGAATAGCCGTGGAAGCCCGGGTTACATAAACAGAGAACGTATCCTGGTGTAAAGCGCGAGTGGACTGGGCCTGCAACAGGGATGCCGTGAGAAACAGGGTAGAAATGTAGAAGAGACGCATGGGAGGGTGTTTTCGTGCGGCTTTCCGGGGAGCTGGTTAGCAACTAAGGAACTAGGCCGCAAATAAGTTCCCGGCCACGTAAAAAAGAGCCTGGCCACGCCCCGCGGCCGGCTCATTTTGCATCAGGCAGAAAAAAACATGCCCTAGTTTTTGATCATTTTTACCACAACGGAGCGGTTATTGTTTGCGATCCGGATAAAATAGATCCCTTTTTGAAAGGCCGAGGTGTTGATTGCAGCGCTTTGGCGCAATGCCGTTTTGTAAACGAGATTTCCCGTCACCGTACTTATTTCCAGGCTGTGGGTTTCCGGAGTCTTGTTTTCCACCGTCAGAACATCTTCCGCCGGGTTCGGGTAGATCAGAAAAAGCGAGCGGATATCCGCTTTATCGGCAGTCCCCGAGGCCGTGCATGTTTTTACCTGATCGAACAGGGTTTGCAGAGAGTCCACCGGCTCGATGCCTGCGCCGTTCTTGGTCCGCAGCGACAGGTAAAACGAGGGGTTGCCGAAGGTGTCGTCCGGCTGGGCGACTTTGATAAAAGCAAAGAGGGAGGAGGTCCCGTTGGACGCACAGCGGGTATCCGCGCCGACTACTTTTGCCCCCTGCAGGGCAGCCATCAGTTTGCAGGCAAGGTCGCCTTCCGCATTCAGGAAATTGGCTTCCATCGAGTCCAGAATGGATTGCCCCAGGAGGATATTTCCCTGGATCGAGTAATTGGGCCCGGTGATATGGTTTTTGTAGTTGAGCGTAGCAGAGCCGGTGTAGGCCGCCGACTGGGGCGATCCGTTCACCAGGGCGGTGATGCCGTATTGGCGGGTGGACGGCTGGCTCGTGGCATCGTTGCTGACCAGCCACTGGATGATCTGGGCCGGCGTGTCGCCCAGGTTCATCCGGTTCCGGGCATTGATCTGATTGGTCTGGTTGTACGATGCCTGGGTGTTGATGGCCCCTACGCCGGGGAACAGTTCGCCCAAAAAGCCATCTTCAAACCCGGGAAAATTCGACAGGTCAACACAGGAGGCGCCGGCGCTGCCAACTTCGCCGGTGATGGTATCGAGGGCTACAATGGAAAACGTGTCCTGAGGCTTTGCCTGTAATGCGGCTAACAGCAGCACCGGAAGTACCGCCCATGTTCTGATATTCATGTTGTTTTGTCGTTAGTTTTCACAAACTTACGCAAAACCATCGCTTTTCGCGGTCAGCTCAGCTTTTATAGGAAAACAGTTTCTTAAACGCCGCATTGTCGATGTTCCTGCTGCGGCCTTGCTGGAACGCATCATGCCAGGAGCGAAAGTCGTGGATGACTCCGGATAAATCTATTCTGCGGCGGGGAGCGCTCAAAGACTCCGCACCAGCCGCACGTAATTATAGATGCGGA
>CAYVDV010000535.1:0-3442 GCA_964450465.1 uncultured Saprospiraceae bacterium | reverse complement strand
CCTGGTTTGACCAAAATGCGGTTGGAGTTGACCTTCCGGACAGCACACTGATTTTCAAGATCTGCTTTAACGCAGTGGGTGCGGGAGGCACGGCTTCGCCGATTACTTTTACGAGCTTGCCTGGCTTCGCCGTTGAGGTGGTGAAAGAACCAGGTGGCGAAGTTACCCCGCAGCTGAATAACGGCAATGTTGCGATTCTGGCCTTTGTCCCCCCGGTAGGGCAGCTGAGCGCTACCCCGCCTGCCTGTAATGGCAGCGCCACGGGCACCCTTTCCGCAACACTGATCCAGGGCTCCAACCCGACGAGCTATACCTGGATGGGCGGCAGTATTCAATCGCCCATGACTACCACAGATTCGGTGATCACGGGCATATCGGCTGGCACCTATACGGTTACGATCACCGTTGCGGGAGGCGCTACCACGACTACCTCTACAACGGTATCGCAGCCCCAGGCGCTCTTTATCCCGTCTGCCGCACCGCAGAACGTCAGTTGTAACGGCGGCTCTGACGGCGCTATCACGTTGCAGGTTTCGGGCGGCACCCCACCTTATACGTTCAAATGGGCCGGCGGCTCTACAGTGCAAAACCCCGCTAACCTTAGCGCCGGCAGCTATACGGTGACCATTACAGATAAAAACGGCTGTACTTTTGTCTCCAACCCACCCATTCAGGTGGGGCAGCCCTCGCCCATTTCCCTGGCGCCTACATCGATTTCGATAAGTCCTGTAACTTGTTTCGGACTCAACAATGGCGCAATCGCTCTGCCCAACCCATCCGGCGGTACGCCGAGCTTTACCTATGCGTGGTCAAGCGGACCTACTACAAAAAATATTACCGGCCTTGCCGGCGGCCCATACACGATAACGATTACCGACGGCAAGAGCTGCACCAAAACCTATGAGTTCAATGTACCGGCGCCGACTTCGGCTCTTAATATTGTACCCAGCGGTACACCCACAGCAGCAACCTGCTTTGGCGCCAACAACGGACAGGCTTCCGTGACGGTGAATGGCGGGACAACTCCCTACCTCGTCTCCTGGCGCCTGAACAGCCCGAGCGGCCAGACAATAGCCCCGGGCCTCAACCCAAATAATCTTATCCCGGGCAACTACTTCCCGGTAGTGACGGACAACAACGGCTGTACCAGCACCGTTCCCTCGGCAATCGTAGTGGGTGGCCCTACCACGGCAATCACGCTCAGTCCAACCGTAGCGCATGTAAAATGCCCCGGCGAAGCAAACGGCTCAATAACGACAACACCTTCCGGCGGTAACGGCGCTCCTTTTACCGTCAACTGGACGGGCGGCCTGACCGGCGCACAGCTCAACAACCTTTCCGGCGGCAATTACATCCCCACCGTGACGGATGCCAACGGCTGTACCATCGCCTTTAACCCGGTCACCGTCAATGAGCCGGCGGCAATTGTAATCGCCGACTCGACGATCACTCCGCAGGATGGCCTGACTCCCGGCGCTATTACCCTGACCACCGTAACCGGCGGCACGGCACCCCTGACCTATAGTTGGACCGGCCCCAACGGCTTTACGTCGAACAGCAAAAACCTGACCGGCCTGAGTTTCGGACTCTACCACCTCACGATAACAGATGCCAACGGCTGTACCTTCACCACAACGGCTGATGTTAAGAGCACCAATGTACTGATCGTCACGACGGCTACGGCTACGGCTTCCTGTAACGACGACGGATGCATTACCTTCAACGTACCGCCCGGCGCCGTGGATCCGGTGAGTGTCACCTTTGGCGGCAGCACCTACTTCCTCGACTCCGATACGTTTACAGTCTGTAATCTGAAATCGGGTATTTACCAGCCGGTTATTTCCGACAATGCGGGCAACTCCTTTACCATGAACCCGATCCAGGTGGCGCAGTTGCAACAGGCCATTGTCGGGGACTCGAAGACCAATCCGTTTGACGACTTTAAAAACGGCTCTATCACGCTCAATCCGATACCGTCGAATGCCAACCTGACTTTCCTTTGGGAAAATGGCGATACCATAAGTACCCGGATGAATCTCGATTCCGGCACCTATGTAGTTACCATCACGAATGTCTCTTCGGGATGCACCAGCGTGAATACCTATAAACTGGTGCGTACCTATCAGCCTTTCCAGTGTAATATTGCACAAACAACAAAGGCTTCCTGCCTGAATACCAACGACGGGGCTATCAATGTGACGGTTGCCGGCGCCGATGGCCCGACTTATACGTTCCAATGGGCAGGGCCGAATGGCTACACCAGCACAGCACAAAACCCCACCGGGCTCTATCCCGGCACCTATACGCTCACGGTCATTGACGAAAGCCAGGTGGCGCGGCAATGCCCGGTGGTAAACCTGGCCTCACTGTCACAGCTCGATGTGACCAACGTGAATGAGTTGTCGAACTACAACGGCTTCCAGGTGAGCGGAACTACAGTGTGCGACGGCAGTGCAGCCGTGGTGTACACCGGCAACGCAGGCGCTGTGAGCGTGGTGTGGAGCAACGGTGTTAGCGGCGAAACCAACAACACGCTCTGCGGAGGCCAGTACTCTGTGACCGTAACAGACAATCTGGGTTGTACAGCCGAGTGGGTGGATTCGCTTACTGTGCCGGCCTCGATCATCGGATCGTATGAAATAGCCAGCAACTATAACGGCTGGGATGTCAGCTGCAACGGCAATTGCGATGGCCGGGCCAACATTTCGGCAGTAGGCGGAATCGCTCCCTACAAGATCAAATGGCCTAGTGGACAACAGGATCAAAATGTCCCGGTTGGCGGCATCTCGCAGTCCAATCAGCTCTGTGCCGGCGATTACAAGGTGACGATCACCGATGGCAACGGCGTAACGGCCGTGACTACGGTTACCATCAATGAGCCCGACCCACTGGTATTTGATTTTTCGGCCCAGGCGCCTACCGGGTTCTCGGCATGCGACGGCGAAGTGCTTGCCGAAGCCCCGGCAGGTATAGGTACGATAGCGTATACCTGGTCGACCAGCAACGGCCAAAACGGCGACGGCCCGCTGGCAGAGAACCTCTGCGCAGGAGCCTATATCACGTTCGTTATTGAAGACGAAAACGGTTGTACCGCTGTCGATCGCTATCAGGTGCCCTACCCGGAAGACGGTTGCATGCAGGTGCGTCCGGTGATTACACCGGGTCAGGCCGACGGCAACAACGATTATACTCTGATCTCCTGTATCGAAAGCTATCCCAACAACACCTTCGAGGTGTATAACCGCTGGGGACAGCTTGTCTATGAAACGAAGGGCTACAATAACCTCGATCGTCGCTGGGAAGGCCTTACGGCCGGCGGGCAACTATTGCCCGATGGCGTGTACTTCTTTGTCCTAAAATTTACAGACGACAACGGTATCGAACAGATGCTGAAAGGCTATATCAACCTGCTCCGCTAATACCGGGCAGTTCATGCGCGCTC
>CAYVDV010000534.1:0-3446 GCA_964450465.1 uncultured Saprospiraceae bacterium | reverse complement strand
GGCATACACCAAAAATGCCAGCGCGGCTAGCCCGGCGCCAATCCATAAGAACGGCGATGAGTGGCGTTGTCCGGTAGCGCTGCTTTGCGTTTTCAGAGGCGGAGTGTTGCGGCCCCGGCCGGAAGATGCGGAAGGTTTTACGTTTTTTTTTGCCATAAACACAGGATAAAGGCTGACGCAGCAACTTATATCCGGCCAAATTTATGGTTTTAACTGCAAACGTGGAGCAAAGGAAGGATTATGTAGTGGATCGGTTTTTCCACAAAAAAAGCCGTTTCCTATGCACAGCTTAGGAAACGGCCTCTTTTTATTGCCGGGCAACCCGGACCTGTTAGCTCTTGCTCCCGCCAAAACGGTAGCCGATGCCCAGTTTACCCTGGACCATTACAGACGGCCAATCGACACTCTCCTGAACGCCGTTCGAGTCGCTGTATTTGTTGTTGTCCACCAGAGCCCGGCCGGCGCCGAAACCAATATCGAATACGAAACCGCCGTTGGAAACGACCTTGTAACCCAGGCCAAAGCCGATACCCATACGATTCGAACTGTAATCGGCAAAACCGGAAGTATCGTCATAATTCCAGTTGCGATGTACATAGCGGAGGAAAGCATCCAGGTAAAAGCGGTCTGCACCATTTTTGGGACTAAAGTAATATTTGCCCACCACGTTGGTTCCGATATTGGAACCCTTGACATCAGAGACCTTGTTGGAGCCAAAGCCGAGGGCAAGTTCCACGCTGAAGTTTTCAGAGACGCCGAAATCGGCGCCAATGCTCAGGTCGCCAAAAAGCAGACCGATCGGATTGGCCGTGACATCAATCTGGGCATTTGCAGATTGAAAAGAGCACAGGCCGACAAGCATTACCAGGACAGACAAAGAATAGTTTCGCATAAAAAATAGGCATTTAAGTGATAAAGAATAGGTTGACTTGGTACTTTTCAGGCAATCAGGACGCGGCAAAGGTATGGGAATGGGCATTGCCCATCAAGTTATATTTCGTTAAGGTCTTGTTAGGATATTACGAACACGATAAACCGGTTTTAACACCTGTTTCAAGGGTTCTGCAAATAGGACGAGAGAAATGGCAATATGGTTGCAGTACCCACTTAACCGGCAAATACACCTAATAATACCAGCCCCAGTTGTAATACCATCAATCCGTCGATAACGGCTTTGCGCCAGTCGCCCCATTCCAGCCGAAGCACTACCCGGTGGATTATCCGGGCACTCAGGAGCAGCGACAGCGCCAGCGCCAGCGCTGCGGACCAACTGTACACGCCGAGCAAGGCATTCAGCCCGCTGCAAACGGCTGCCAGGGCCAGCGCTGCATTGATCAGCCGCCGCGAATTGCGCGGACCAAGGTGCAGCACCAGCGTATGGAGTCCGTGTTTCAGGTCGTAAGGCTGATCGCACAGGTCATAGGCCAGGGCCAGCGCAAAAATAAACGCCGCCCGCCCAACGAAAAGCACCCCGGCGTCCGTCCATTGGAGGGGCGACAAAGGCAACCACACCGTCACCCAGGCCCAGGCCAGGGCGATGGCCACCGGCTTCAGCACCGGGAAATGCCGCAGGCCCGTGCCTTGTCCGGGCCGGTACCGGTCGTAGTACAAAAGCCAGATCATGCCGGGCAGGGCCAGGGCAAGTTGCTGCGCCGGGAATAATTTCAAAAAACAGAGGCCGCTCAACGCTCCCAACACCCAGGCCGGGTACTTGCGCGCAGGGGCAGCCGAAAAATTGTATCCGAACACCGTGGCGCCAAATACAAATCCCAACAGCCAAACCGTCGGTTCCGCACCCGGGATAAGCAGATGCGTCTGCCACAGCATAGCCAGGGCGCATGCGCCGATCCAGCATAATTGAATAAACCAACGGATAAATGTCACGTTCTAAAGATTGTATGCGCCCGGATGAGGGGCATTTGCCACCCCCGGACGTTTCGCCAGGTTTTAACGCATTACTAACACTTCCAACAAATATTTTTCGCGTCTTTCTTTGTTAAATCATGGTAATAATTGTTTCAGTAAAAGTAATTCCAATCATGTTCACTCAATCCGAACAGCTATGAAACGCTTAGTGTTTTTCGTTGCAGCGCTTTTCCTCCTGCCCCAGATACCGCTACAAGCGCAGTATTTCGGGCGCAATAAGCCGCGCTACCAGGAACAAGACTTCAAAGTCAGCGAAACGAACCATTTCTCGATCTACGAATATCTGGATAATCCGGAAAAATTAAAGGAACTGGCCGCAGCGGCCGAACTTTGGTACCAGATGCACCAGGCCGTCCTCCGCGACACCTTTACCGAAAAAAATCCCCTGCTGATCTACAGCGACCATGCCGGTTTCCAGCAAACCAATGCCATCATGGGCAGCATCAGCGTGGGTACCGGCGGTGTCACCGAAGGGCTACGCAATAGGGTGGTCTTCCCCGTGGCCATGACCAACCAGCAGACCAACCACGTGCTGGGGCACGAACTGGTGCACGCCTTTCAGTACCACCTGTTGTTGCAGGGCGATTCCACCAACCTGCAAAGCATTGCCAACCTGCCGCTTTGGATGGTGGAAGGTTTGGCCGAATATATGTCTGTCGGCCGCATCGATGCCCACACGGCTATGTGGATGCGCGATGCTGTGAAAAACGACGCACTGCCGAAAAAACTCCGCGATCTGGATAGCGGCAAATACTTCCCCTATCGCTGGGGACAGTCCTTCTGGGCATTTGTAACCGGTGTATATGGCGACGAGATCATCCGCCCCCTCTTCGTCAATACCGCCAAATTCGGCCTCGACCCGGCTATCCGGCTCACCCTGGGCACTACCCCCGATTCGCTGGCCGGAGCCTGGACCACTGCGTTGAAAAACCACTACGGCCGCTGGGTCACCAAGGGCAAGAAAACCGAGCTCCCCGGCAAACGCATTCTCTCGGAGGAGAATTTCGGCGAGATCAACATAAGCCCGGCTATCAGCCAAAACGGCAAGTACCTGATCTTTCTGTCGGAACGAAACCTGTTCACCCTCGATCTTTATCTGGCCGACGCGCGCACCGGAAAGATCATCCGGAAAGTGGCCAGCGCTGCCCAGGACGGCCACATCGACCAGTTTGATTTCATCGAAAGCGCCGGCACCTGGGCGCCGGACGAAAAGCGCTTTGCCTTCGATGTGTACGAAAAAGGCCGCAGCGTCCTGATCGTCAAAGACGTTTTTAAAGGTAAAACCCTGGAGCGGATCAGCATACCCGGCGTGCCGGAATTCAACAACCCCGTATGGAGCCCGGACGGCAAAACAATCGTGGTCAGCGGCCTGGCCAAAGGGCAAACCGATCTCTATGCCTACGACCTGAAAACCAAAAAGGTGCGCCGGCTCACCAATGACATCTATTCCGAAATACTGCCCGCATGGAGTGCCGATGGCAAGTATTTGGTCTTTGCCACCGACCAGATCAGCCAAAGCC
>CAYVDV010000533.1:1411-3481 GCA_964450465.1 uncultured Saprospiraceae bacterium | reverse complement strand
CTACCGCCAGACTTTTTCCTCCCCAGGCAGTTTTTATGATCAAGACGGGGTCTTTATAATATTCATCCAGCTGATGCGCAAAGGCTAACTCTGGCCCTATAAAATCTGCATAAGCCCCTTGGCCAACGGTTACATTTGATCGGATGGTATCGCCATCCCGCTCAAAATACAGGTAGGCATTCTCCAGGGATGTCCAGTTATCTTTGGTGCCGATTTTAGACCAGACGCCATTTACGTCCTTTTGGATAACGTCGTTTAAGCTTCCCGGGTCATTTTCAGGATCATTGATGGCGCCATATCCTTGCATATTGGATTGGCCGGCCAAAACAAACACCCGCACTTTTGGTCGGGTTTTTTCTTGTCTGGTTACAATCGGAACATAGCCAATCTCCAGGCCAGCCGGCGGTTGAACAATTGCCGCCGGATCAATGGTCGCTATCTTTCCTACAGACGGAGGCGCTAAATATGCGTCGGTATGGCTCCAGTTGGCATGAATCAGCTCGATCCTGTTTTGGAGTTTGGTCCGAATATCCTCCGGGAGATTGGCGTGAATGATGGCAGGTTGATCTACAAAACGATACCAGTAATACGTAACTGTAGTACCGTCCCCAAGGTCTGCTTTAAATGGGCCTGCCGTTGGTCCGGGACTGTTCCAGGGGCCGTTAGGGTCTTGCCACTGACATTCGGGATCCAACGGTGTTAAGTAGGTGATTTCCGGCCGGGGCGATTTAGGAACTTCTGTGCTGGTCAAATTAGTAGAAGCGGGCACATCGCCCTTGTCAATAGCACGCCATAAACTATCAGGATCGAGCCTGAAATACTCGGGTAATCTGAAGGCTTTTTCATCTTGCTCAACAATGTTCAGGTTATATTCAAAACCCATAATGTTTGTATTGAGCTGAACATTATCAATATAACTCAGGTCAATGGATTTTTTTAGTCCGTTAGGCGTGTTCTCATTAATTTCGGCAGCCATGGAACCTCCGTTATTGACATAAGGAACCCCGCGAACCCCGGCGACATTTATGCCCGGTTGCACTGCGGGCCCTCCATTAAACCAGACTTCCATGGCATTCCAAAGCGCATCGGGAGAATAGACCGAGATTTGATTCAGGATCATTGATCTGTCATCATTGTTTGCCGGGAACTGTAACCTTCCTACTTTAGCATATCGGTTGCCGTTGGCATCCTGAGCAATAATTGCCGGAGAGCCTGCATGCTCCACACCAAAAGCGACATTGGGATTGGAGGGTCTTGAATCCAGAAACAATCCTTCCAAACCGGGGTCGAGCAATGCCGGTTCGGTCCAAAAAGTAGGTAGAAAAAAGGTTGCAGGACCTTTGAAGTTGGTGGAGTTTAAAAACAGCGTCCAGCATTGATTCCCGGTTTTGACATTGGTGCCATTTGTATTTGCCATTGGTTCTGTCAACGGCAAAGGCATATATCCATATCCAAGCATTTCACCATTTAAACTTTGTGCCATATTCAGGCCATCCGGCGCCCAGAGCAGTTTGTTGGATAATTGTGCTACGCCATATTTTCCTCCGGGGGTACTCCAGTCCCGTTGTCCATTTGGCAACATATTCGTCCTTCCGGCGCCGGGCCCATTCGCCCAGGAAAAGAAATTATAAGCCACCCCGCCCATGATAAACTTAGGGGCTTTTGTGCCGAAACGCGTGTCGTGCCACCAGCCTAAGCCACCTTCAATAGTAGTATAAAATTGATTGGGTTCCTTCCCCGTCCGTTGGGTGGTCAACCAACTGCTGCTCAACCCCGTCTGAAAGTCTTGAGGTCCGGGATAGTGCTTGAATATTGGCCATACCGCACAATACATGGTATAGCCTGAACCGAAGGTCGTGTCTGCTACGTTTTCTGTAGATATCCAGGTGAACCCGGATTGTGATGCCTTTACAATTTGGGCATTAGCATTATTGGCGATGCCTGAAATGATGCTGAATGCAAAAATGACCCATAATGGGGCTTTTGTTAATTGACCTTTACTTGCGTTATTGAAAAAAAGGATCATTGATATTGTTTTGTCGTGATGTTTATGTTGTTTTAGTTGGTTGG
>CAYVDV010000533.1:0-1311 GCA_964450465.1 uncultured Saprospiraceae bacterium | reverse complement strand
ATTATCTGCCGTAATTTTCTTTCAGTTTTCTCATTAATAGTCTCACTCCCTGTGTCGTATTGTCATTGAAAGAATTGGTAAAAATTATAAATGCTATGTTATTAAGCCTGTCAATATGTACAAGCGTATAATATGTCCCCGCTGTTCCGGAATGAGTAGAAAGTTCTTTCCCATTTTCATAAACGTTAAACCAACCAAGTGAGTAATTCTCAACTCCTTTATGAATAAAGGTGTATGTACTGGATTTCAAATAATTGTCTTGACCTTGAAGGCCTTGTAAATTCATTTGGATAAACTTGATATAGTCTTTGAGTTTTATATTTAAATCTCCTGCCGGTTCCGTATAATCCAAATGGTAGTCTGTTGTAGAAGGAACAGGGGTAAGTTTGCCATTTTCATAAATGTGGCCCCAGGTGTCCTGGTGTCGCTGGTTTTCAGGCCAGGAAAATTTTACATTTAATTTCAAATCTTTATTAAAAACTTTTTTAACCAATTGTTCCCAACTCTTGCCTGTCACTTTTTCTACCATTAATGAGGCTAAGGTATATCCTGCGTTTGAATAAATAAATGGATTTTGGTCGTTAGGGATTGCCGGTTCCAATGTTAATACAAACTGCCCAAATTTTTCTCTTTTTTCCTTTTTTGTCGCTTTAAACTCTGGTATTTGAGGGTCTTCCTCTCCCTGAAATGGCTGTATTCCTGCTTTATGTGAAAGTAAATCTTCTAGTGTTATATTTTCATATTCGGGTTTGCTTTTGGATTTCCATTCAGGAAATATATCGAAAAATTTTGTCGTCCATTGCAGTTTTCCTTTTTCTACATATTTAGCAATTATAAAAGCGGTTAAAGCCTTGGTATTTGACCCTAAATGGAACCTGTCGTTTAAAGTTGCAGTGTCTGGCAGGTCAACGGAATGTCTTCCCAATGCAGCAATTTCCAAAGTTGATTTACTGTCAATTACTGCATAACTCATCTCGGGAATATTAAATGATTTTCGAATAGAATCAGCAAATTGAACAGTATTCTGTCCATAGCATATTGTCGAAATGCCGATAATAAAAAATGTAAGCAGTTTTTTCATGTATGTTAGCTATAGCCGTTTTTTTAACCTAAAACTTTCCCCAAAGGTCAGTAAGTTATTGTCCGGGGCAAGTATCGCAAATTCTTTTTGTCATCTGCTGGCGTGAAGTCTTCTATTCATCCTCTTTCCGCAAGCCCCGAAAACAACGGGGCTTGCGAGGATTTGCAATCCGAAGCATCGCGTTATTCAGGTCTCCGGCTTTTGAAATCAAAAAGTCCAAGATGCCCAAA
>CAYVDV010000532.1:0-3491 GCA_964450465.1 uncultured Saprospiraceae bacterium | reverse complement strand
CCCGTGCCCAAAGACCGCGAAGTGTTGGTAAAAGTACACGCCGCCACGGTCAACCGGACCGATTGCGGTATCCTCTGGGGCAAACCCTTCATCATCCGGTTTTTTACAGGCCTGTGGAAGCCATCAACCCCCACTCCCGGAACCGACTTCGCCGGCGAGGTCACTGCCGTGGGAAAGGAAGTCACGGCCTTCAAACCGGGCGACCGTGTCTGGGGCTTTAACGACACCGGATTGCGCAGCCACGCGCAATACCTGACCATCGCCGAAGACAACGCCCTGGCGCGCATTCCGGACGGTATCAGTTACGAGGAAGCGGCAGCCAGTGGCGAGGGGGCGCATTATGCCTACAATTTTGTCAACAAACTTGAACTCCAGCCCGGCCAGCGTGTGCTCGTCAACGGCGCCACCGGGGCCATCGGCTCGGCTGCCGTGCAACTGCTGAAGCACTACGGTATCGGGGTTACGGCGGTATGCTCCGGCGAACACACGGAGCTCCTGCGCTCCCTTGGCGCCGAGCGGGTCATAGACTACACCCGCGAAGACTTCACGCAGGACGGCCAGCAATACCACGCTGTTTTTGACGCAGTCGGAAAAAGTTCGTTTGGCAAATGTAAACGCCTGCTCTATCCCGGCGGCATTTATCTCTCCTCTGAACTGGGCTTTATGGCGCAAAACCCTATACTTGCGCTGCTGTCGCCCCTGCTTGGCAGCAAAAAAGTCAAATTCCCGCTCCCGGTTGACTGCCGGCGAAGCGTATTGCTGATCAACGGGCTTCTGGAAAAAGGGGAATTCCGGGCTGTCATAGACCGGAAATATCCGATCGAACAGATCGCTGAAGCCTACTATTACGTGGCCAGCGGGAAGAAAATCGGGAATGTGGTGATAACAGTCGGGCACCTGGGGTAGCTCCTTTATTGTACTATTCTTTACCCTTTGGGTTTTATAGTTTATCTATTTTGATTTTATACTTTTCCAAAAGCCCTAAAACTTCGGGCAGCGAGAACCTTGCTCCTTTTAAGCGGTTAGCTTCAGGGTCAATGGAATAATTTGTGGCATTTCTTAAGTCTGCATTTTCCAGGTTTGTATGGTCAAAAACGGCATTCCTCAAATCGCAGTTTTGCAATATTGTATTTTCCATTTCTGCTTCTGTAAAATCAACGCCCTGGAGCTGACAACCTTTAAATGAGGTGCCCCGGAGTTTCATTTTATAGAAAATCGAATCATTGAGCTGACTGTTTTCAAAACTCACGGCAAAGCCAAAGTCATTACAGGTATCGAATTGCAATCCGAGCATTTTACAATTTTTGAATCTAGCATCCTGGAAGGCAGTCTTATGAATCCTGGCATTGCTTAAGTTACAATCGACAAATTCGGTTTCGATGAAGCGGATTTCCGTCAACTCCGAATCCGAAAAATTGCAGTTCCTGAAAAGGCAAAATTCATATTCCCCTTTTGCAAGCGGTTTTTTGGAATAATCTTCCGCTTCAAAAGTTTGTTCGCTGATGTACTCCATACGTGTTTCTGTTTTGCTTACTTTCATTTATAACTGGCAGTTTCAGACACGCCTGAATCTGCAAATGTCCATCTTCCCTGTTGCCTCTGGTGATCCCGGCGAAAAGGCAACAGGGAAGAGGGACCTGGCCAAGCGGGATTTGTCTCCTGCGATTAAGCCTTATCCACCCGGCAAGGGCAAAGATTGCCATCACCAATTCGGTTTTTCCCGTAGTAGTTGACACGCTTCTTTAATTATCTCCCTCAGCTCATCTTCTTTTTGGGTTCCAATGCAGTATTTCTTCCCATTATTCAGCAGTATAAACAAGCCTTTATTCCCTTTTGTATTATACACTGTTCCGTATTTTGTTCCCAGCCTTATCCCCCAGCCTCCTACAAAACCATAATTCACGAGCTCTGCTTTTTGAATATCCTTCCAGGCAAATTTTTTCTTCAAAAACGGCACAAAAGTTAGCTGTATTCCTTCTTCATCGATGTGCGTTTTTAAGGTCATTCTCCAAAACAGCAGTAGAATTCCTATTTCAATAAGCAGAAAGACAATTAATCCCCAATTTGACATGGGCTTGTTTCCAAACGGTTCACCCAGAACCATCTGCTTGTAAATTCCAACGAGCGGAATTAACCCGGCTAAACCAACCGGAATAAATATCCACCATTGATCAAACTTTTGCTCTTCTGTGAATTGAACTTTCATTGTTCTATTGTTTATATATAAATATCAATTGCTACCGCGCATTGGCGAGCGCCAGTAACAAAGTGCAAAGTTCTTTTGCCTTGCCTTGTTATGATTTAGAGCGATGCATTAATAATCAAAAAGTACAGCGGCATCCCAATCGTAATATTGAACGGGAAGGTTACGCCCAATGCCATTGGAATATAAAGCCCGGGGTCCGCTTTTGGCGCTGCCAATCGCATGGCGGCCGGCACGGCAATGTACGATGCACTGGCCGCGAGTATGGAAAAAATAAATCGGTTGCCAATGTCATGGGTTATATATTGACTTGCAAAGGCAACCAGGGATCCGTTTATGGCTGGAATAATGATCGCAAACAGTAAAGCATACCAACCGTACTTTATGAATGTTGAAAATCTTTTTGCCGTTACCATCCCCATTTCCAAAAGAAATATGGCTAGAAAACCTTTGAAGATATCGGTAGTAAAGGGTTTGATGCCTTCGGCTTGTTTGGTGTCGGCTACCAACCCGATGACCAGACTCCCCAGGATCATCAGCACACTGCCGTTGGTTAAAGAGTGCCGAATGACCGATTTTAAACTGACCTTGCTTTTGTTGTCTTTTTCATACCGCATGATCAAAATAACGCCGACAATGATTGCAGGCGATTCCATTAATGCCATTACAGCAACCATGTGCCCTCCAAAAGTCAGATTTTGCGCTTCTAAAAACGATACTGCCGCTACAAAAGTTACAGCGCTTACCGAACCATATGCCGCGGCAACGGCACCCGCATCGCTGATACTTAATTTTCTTTTCAGAATATAAAAAGTGTATAGCGGAACAAAAGAGGCTAAAAGTATTCCGAACAATAGTGCATATACGATTTCACTGGTAAAATGACTATGCGCCAGTTCCTGCCCTCCTTTAAAGCCGATTGAGAATAAGAGATAAAGCGCTATAAACTTGCTCGATGAAGCCGGAATTTCCAGATCGCTTTTAACGGCTGCTGCAATAATTCCCAGCACAAAGAATAGTAGCGTTGGGTTGGTCAGATTTGAAAAAAGAATTTGAAAGTCCATGTATTAAGTGTTAACAGTACTTACCTCTACAGGGTGATGCATTGCCGGCAGCCTGCTCCGCTGCAAGTTGCCTTAGGGCTGCAAACCTATACTAAACAAAGGACTGATCTGAAAAAAATCGCCCCTAAATGGGATCAGGATGATGGAATTTGGACAGCCGGGTCCATGTGCCCAGTATCCCCATTACCCCAAGCCACGCCATCACCGCCACCACCAGCCAGCCG
>CAYVDV010000531.1:0-3495 GCA_964450465.1 uncultured Saprospiraceae bacterium | reverse complement strand
TGCCGGAACACATCGCTCTGGTCAAGCGGAACAGCGGAATAGACCAGTTTGTGATCAACATATTCTTTTTGCACCAGCACAGGATAGTCCGTGCCGGACAAATACCCCAGCGCCGTCGCATCCGGGTCCACGGGAATCAACAGCGGGACCACTTTGTCCGGATTGTGAAAGGAATAAATACCGGTTTCCCAGTGCAGCGTATCCGGCGCCGGGATCTCCTGCAGTGGTAGTCCGGTGAGTTCCTCTGTCAGGGTCTTATTGCGCTGGCGGCCGTCGAGAAAGCCTGGCAGGAAGTTCCATACGATAGTGCGGCCGCCGGTGGCTATCGAATCGCGGATAAAACGGCGTTTTTCCGGACTGAGTTTCCAGGCATTGGGAAAAAATACCGCCCGGTAAGCCTTAAGGTCAAGGCGCTGCAGGTCAAACATAAAATAGTGGTCCGAAGGAACTCCGCAGCGGAGCAAGGCATCGGCAGTGGCATCCAGGTCCTCTTTACAGGTTTTGGCCACCGCATTGGCGGTATAGTAATAACTGTCGGTATCCCATATCACCAGAACCTCCGCAGCCGGGCCAGCCCCGGCCCGGGGCATACGGGCGAAGTACTCCCGCGTACGGCGGATCTCCTCGCGGTACAAGGGCGCATCCCACCAGCCGGTATTGCGGCGCGGGCCGAAATCATAGAGCCACAATCCGCAGCCCTGTACCAGCGGCAACCAAAGGCTTCGCTGGAGAATAGGCAGATAGCTCGTGTCGCCCAGTTGATCCGAGCGGACAAAGTCCCGCTCCCGTTTGTCCTGGAGGTAGCCGTTATCCACCTCATCCATCCACAATTTTCCGTGCAACAGAACCGAACGGACCATGCTGCGCTGCAGCCCGGAACCACCGGCCTCTCTGCTGGTTTTAAGGTAACCCGGCGGGCCGGCAAGGTAGTCAACCCAGGGAGAGTTCAGGATACGCTCCACTTCGAGATGCCCGCCCATACCCTGTCGGCACAGCCCGAAATGGAAATAGCCGTAGAATACGCCGGTAATGAGCGGCCGCCCCCAGTTTTCCTTGACGATCCGGCAAAAATGATCGATATCGGCAGTGATCACTTCCTGCTGGCAGCGGTAGAAATCCAAAACCTGTTGTTCCTGTTCGGGATCGCGAAACGTAGCCCCGCCGTTGCAACAGCGGCGCAAGGCAGTATCGGGCACCGTGGCTTTGGCAATGGTCACTTCCGGGTTGCGCCAGGCCTGTTGCAGCGCGGTGTCGGCGCCGTATTTCTGCTTCAGCCAGGTCCGAAAGGCCTGTTGCATGGGCCCACTGATATCCGGCTCATGCCGGAAAAATCCGAAGGGATGCCATTCGCCGTACACGCCGCCTGAAATGTGCATGCCGATCACCGAGCGGCCTTCCGGCGTGCCCGACAGCCGCCGGCAAAACTCGGCCAGTCGCGCGCCGGCTTCCTGCCGCCAGCGCTCCGAGGCCAGGCTGGCGCGAAGACTGCGGTAAATGTCCCCGTCTTCGTGGTTGTAGGGCAAGCCTTCAGGAAACGCTTCCACCGGGCCATCGGCGTACTGTACACATTCATCCGGGTGCGCGCGATTCCACCACATCGGGGCATTGACGTGCAGGCGCAGCACCACGCCGGCATCCGGACAGGCATCCAGCACGCCGCGCAGCTGCCGGCGGGCAAGATCCAGATCGAGCTGCTTCCGGTCCGGCTGCCAGATATCTTCCAACCAAAGATCGGCCTGGAATAAACGGATGCCATCGGCGCAGTTGTTGCGCAGGTTGTGGGCCGGCAATTCTTCCCAGGACCAGCGCCCTCCGCTTACGTGCGTCAGGGCATAAAAAAAAGGCAACTCGGGCTTGCCGTCAACAAAGAGCGCCGGTGCGCCATCGACCATCCGGATCGCGGCAGTTTTCGCTTTTTGGCTAAACAAGGGACTGATAAACAGATAAATACTGGCTATCAGGAGGAATAAGGGTCGTTTCATGCCGGAAAATGCCAAGAATTTGCCAATACCCGGATAACTCCACAAGATTTTTTTTCAGAGACTTGCTCCGCCCGGGATTTTTTTAAACCTTTGCATCATCGTACCGGTACAATAATACAAACTTATCAATTCTCCGCCATGCCCACGCAAACGACCCGCTTGCCTTACCTTGATGCTTTGCCGCTTTACCGGGTGATCCGGAACGGCGGCCCCACTTGTCTCTTTGAATCGGCCTCCGCGGTTGACAAAAGCAGCCGCATGTCGGTTATTGGTCTGGAACCGCCGCTGGAACTGAGCGGCAAGGACGAGCGGCTGAGCGTCCGCTTGCTCCATCCGCGCGGGCAGCGCTATTATGATTTTTTAAAAACGGAATTCGCCGGTTTTATCGAGTTCGAACAGGAAGATGTCCTGCAGTTCTACATCCCGAAAACGCCGTTCACCGGCCCGGAGGATGAGCGGCTCGAGCGGCAAAATATTGCGCAGCCGTTGCGCCGGCTGCTCGCGCAGTTTAAAAGCGACGACAAGAACTTCGCCGGGTTATATGGGGCGCTTTCCTATCGCTTCGTTTACCTGTTTGAGGATATTCCACAGGCAAAACCCTGTCCGGAGCCGGATTTTCACCTGTTTTTATTCGACAATATCCTTCTGTTCAACCACCTTACCCGGGACCTGACGCTTTACGTAGAACGGGAGACGGCGGAGGAAGCCCAACGCGAGCTGGCGCGTCTGCATACCCGGACGGGCGAAGCGCAAACGAAGACTTTGCCGGAGCGTGCCGGCCCGGAAATCGGGCCCTTCCGGCTCAGTCCCGACGACGAGACTTTCAAACGACAGGTGGAGCAGGGCGTCCGCCTGTGCAATGAGGGCGAACTGCTGGAGATCGTGCTCAGCCGCAAAATGACGGCCACTGTGCAGGGAGACCTTCTGCCGCTGTACGAGCGGTACAAGGCGATCAACCCAAGCCCGTACCTGTTCTTTTTCGATTTCGGAAACGAAACCCTGCTCGGCGCCAGCCCCGAGCTGATGCTGCGCTACGAAAACGGCCGCGCAACCCTGCGCCCCATCAGCGGCAGCGTGCGGCGTTCCGACAACCCTATCGAAGACCACCAGTTGATGATGGAGTTGCTCAACTCGCCCAAGGAAAACTCCGAACTCGACATGCTCATCGACCTGGGCCGCAACGACCTCGCCCGCATCTGCAAGCCCGGTATCGAGATCGATCAGTACCGCATTATCGAAAAATACTCCCATGTGACCCACACCGTGGCGCAGGTAAGCGGCATACTCGAAGAGCGTTATACGGGTTTCGATGCCCTGATCGCCAGCCTCAACGCAGGCACGCTCACCGGAGCGCCCAAAGTGGCGGCTATGGCCTATATCGAGCAGATTGAGCAGCACAGCCGGGGCTACTATGGCGGCTGCATCGGATGGTTGTTGTTCAACGGCGAGGTGAATACGGCAATCACCATTCGCACGGCCCATGCCTGCGAAGGGCAGTTGTCGTTTTGCGCCG
>CAYVDV010000530.1:0-3525 GCA_964450465.1 uncultured Saprospiraceae bacterium | reverse complement strand
CAGGTCGTCGCTGACCTTGATCTCCGGGTAGCGGTTGTAGATGTAGATATCGTCGGTAAGCGTGTCCTTACAACCGTTGATGTCTTCCACTTCGAGGCTTACGGTTTGCAGGCCGGAAGGGCCGAACAGGAAGCTCATGGTATCCTGATCGGTCCGGATTGGCCGCTGGAAGGAGAAATACCAGGTATAGCCTTTATAGCAGGTGGCATTGACGCCGAGAGAATTCCGGCCGTCCAGTACATACGGCGTACCGCCGCAAATGGTATCCGGCAGGTCGAAGTCGGCTTTCAGGATAGTGGGGTACACGGTCACGGTGTCGAAGGAGGCCGGACAGCCGGAGGCTGGGTTTTCGGCTTTGACGATTACCATGTACACGCCCGGTGTATCGTATAAATAGGTGAATGTGCCGGCCAGCAGGGTGCTGTCGCCGTTGCCCAGAAAGCAAATAGTCTGGGTGGCATCATGGCTTTCGTCGGTGAATTCGAATTCGAGGCTGTTATCGCAGGTGGTTTTGTAGTGCAGTTGCGCGATAGGGCCTTTTACCCGGATATACTCTTCCTTGGTGACGGTGAAGAAACAGCCGTTGTACTCTGTGGTCAGCGAAACATCCATCGGGCCGGTTTCGCTCTGGTACACCCAACTGGGGTTTTCGTTTTGGAAGCAATGCCAGAGGCGGTCGTTGTCGGAAGAGAAGTGCCAGGCATCCACGCGCGGATCGGTGGTCAGGTTGGTGAAATGTACAGTATCGCCGGGGCAGACTTCGAGTTTATCTGCGGTAAAATCCCCCGCAATGGGCTCGCCTACCTCGATCAGGATGGCATAGGAGGTGTCGATGCAGCCTGCGCTGTTCCGGATGACGAGGCGAACCTGATAATCGCCGGGCGTGGTGAAGGTATGCAAGGCCGGGGCGTTGGAGTTGTTCACCATCGGCGCGCTACCGTCGTCGAACAGCCAGGTCCAGGTTGTGATCGGCTCGTTGGAAATACTGCTGTCGGCAAAAACGACTTCCAGCGGTGCGCAGCCGTGTTGCACATCGGGTACAAAACGCGCGTTGGGCCGCCAGATGGAGTCCACGCGGAAAGACGATGCGGTACAACCCGAAGAAGTGGTCACCCGGAGATAAACGGTATCCAGCCAGAGGCCCAGGTGGGTATAGCCGCTGGTGTCCGGTGTGGTCCAGTTGAACGTGGGGTTTTTAACATCGGCGGTAGAGCCGTCGCTGAACGTCCATTCCCATTGGGTGGCTGCCGGCGAGCTGGCGTTGAAGGTAAACAGGGTGGGGTCGCTGCACGAGTAGGTCGGCGCTACGGTAAAGTTCGCATTGGCCTCATCGACGAAGATCTGTTTGGTGACTGTGCTGCTGCAGTTGCCGGCGGTGGTCACGGTAAGGGTGATCGTTTGCGTGCCGAAGGTATTGAATACGACCTTGGGGTTCTGTTGTATGGAGCTCTGTGGAGAGGCTGCAGGGCCGAAATTCCAGGCATAGTTACCTGCTCCAGACGTATTGGTGAATAGTATGGAGTCGCCCAGGCAAACCGTATCGGCCACGGTAAAGTCGGCCAGCGGGTGCCCGATCTTCACTTCCCGGGAGGCTGTAGCCGAGCAGCCTATGGCATCGGTAGCGGTAAGTGTGACGGTGAAGGTTCCGGTTTGGGTGTAGGTTTGGAGGGGCGGGTCAACCAGTCCGGAAGTATTGCCGTTCCCAAAAACCCAGGTGTAGGTCAGGGTGCCCGATCCGCCCATGGTGGTATTGGTAAAGGCTACGTCAAGAGGCGGGTCGCAGCCCACCGGCGGGGAGGGTACGGTGCTGAAGTTCACGGCCGGTTTGATGCCGGTGCGGATCTTGTCCGTAAATACCTTTGTGACATTACAGGTGCTGTAGTTGGTGGTCAGTTCGAGCGATACGGTGAAGGACCCTACTGTATTATAAATGTGTGCGGGATTGGGTCCGGTACCATTGCCGCCGTCGCCGAATACCCAGGAGTAGGCCTGCACCGTAATGTCGCCGGCCAGATCGGTCGTATCCGTGAACTTTACATTCAAGGGTACGCAGCCGGATTCCGGCACAGCCGTAAACCCGATATCCGGTTTCGGATAAACCGTAACGGTGATAGTGCCCACTGCCGGTCCTGTTGGAGTTGCCTTGAAATCCACATTATAGGTTCCAGGGATCGTGAAGATATTAGACGGGCTGGCAAGGCCGGAGCTGCCGCCGTCCTTAAAGTCCCAGAAAAACGAAGTGGCGCCGGCAGGCGGGGTGAATTTGACTTCCAAAGGCGCACAGCCTGTTGTGACATCTGCGGTTTGGGAAAAAAGTGCAATGGAAAAGAGCAGTGCCAGCAGGGTGATGGTAATCCGCATAGATAGGCGTTGTTCTGGTAAAGAGTTGATGTGTGTTGGGTTTGGCGGCGGCAGTGGAGCCACCGAGTCACAAAGGTGCCAAAGTTGGGCAATTTTATGCTAAAAAATACCAAACTTCGAGGAAGCGGTAAAAATCTTCCGGAAAGTTGCCACATTTGCCAACACCAAACATTTAAACTGCTTCACATCAACGCTTATATCCCTGCGCTATGCGTCTTTTCGTTCTTACCCTGTTAGCCCTTTTGACTGCTTCTGCCGACGGCTTGTTCGCCCAGAGCTATGCCTTTCAGCACGAATCGCTGCCCTGTCTGAATAAAAAGTTCAGCATCGTAGCGCATATTTTCCGCGACAGCCTCGGCAGCGCCGGCGTACAGGAAGCGGATGTGATACAAGCCGTGGCCGATATCAACCCGTTCTTTGCTCCAATCTGCGTATCGTTTGAGGTGTGCGAATTTCGCTACCACGACAACTGGCAGCACGATATTCTCGAAGACCCCGATTCAGAAACCCCGCAGGTCAAGACCAAATACCACGCGGACTACCGGATCAATTTTTACTTTGTGACCAACTTCACCAGTCCCATCGGCGCCTGCGGCTTTGCCGACCTGAACGGTATTGCTGACGCCTTCGGCTCGGGTATTGTGTTTCGGAAAGACTGTATCAACGCCCGCACTTTCGCCCATGAAATGGGCCACTTTTTTAGCCTGAAACACACCTTCGAAGGCAACGGCAGCGAACTGGTCGACGGTTCCAACTGCACTACGGAAGGCGACGGGATTTGCGACACCCCCGCCGACCCCTACGTGGAAGGCGAACCGCTGTCCAATTACGTGGACGATCAGTGCAAGTTCATCAACACCAAGACGGATGCCAACGGGGAATATTACAACCCCGACCTGGGCAATATCATGTCGTACTACGAGTGTAATACCTGCGGGTTTACCTGGGAACAACTGCAGAAAATGGCCCAGGCGTATTTGAGTGCAGGGGTGAAACTTTGGTAGTTTTGAGTTTTGAGTTTTGAGTTTTGAGTTGGTTCAACTTATCCGGAGGGGATAATGCAGTGTCAGAAATAGTGGTTAGGCCTGGCAGTTTAGTTGGCACGAATCCAGGGAAGTTTTCCCTCCTGATAAGGTGAACCAACGCAAAACTCACAACTCAAAA
>CAYVDV010000529.1:0-3528 GCA_964450465.1 uncultured Saprospiraceae bacterium | reverse complement strand
AGGTCAACACGGGTTGACATTTTTTTCGAGCGGACCTTACCACCTTTTTTTCTGGCACCGCTATCCGCGGTTTGCATTTCAGCCATATTGGTATGCTATTATGGGTGATGAAATGTTGTGTGATGAACAAAACGCATCGCCCTTGTCAAAGGGCTTTGGTTTTGTTCGGATCCGCCTCCTGGCTGGTGATCAGGTTGAATTTGTTCACGTTAATATCCACCAGCGTATTAATTACCCGCTGGATTGCCGGATAAGGCGTGTCTTTATCTGCTTTAACCACGATCACATATTCGTCCTTAACCGTGCCTTCCTGTTTCATTTTGAACTGAGCCAGGCGGGCGTTGTGTATCCAGGGCCCCAATTCGTTGTTCGTCGAATCAGCGGGGATACCGGGAACTTTAAACTGGGCGCGGTCGGTCGGACTCAAATCCAGCCATTGTTTTATCTGGGCGCGAGGCACACCAAAGGAACCAGCAATGGTAAACTTCAGTTTTTCTTCCTCATTCAGACCCATAGAAAACTGGTCATTGACATCGTCGATCAGTGCCTTCCGGGTATGCGAGCCGGCCATATCGAGATACACTTTTCCATCGCGGTCAACCAGGATGGTCAGCGTACCGGCTTCAGGCAGCTTGGTTTCGGAGATAGATGATGGCGTGTCCACGGCTACCGGTTCCTGCGGCTTCATCTTAGCGGTAAGCATGAAGAAGGTGAGCAGCAGGAATGCCACGTCGCACATGGCCGTCATATCGACCGAGGGCACTTTACGATGCGGTTTATGCTTAGGCATAGTGCATTAGTTTTGAATTTTGAGTGTTGAGTTTTGTTTAATCTGTAACTCGCTGCACTCAAATTTAATGATGTTGTGCCGCATAGGTTTGCGTCAGGCTGAAGCCGGCTTCGTCAATACGATAGGTCATACCATCGATACGGGTCGTAAAGATGTTGTAGAAAATGATCGCGATGGCGGAGGTACCGATACCAAGGGCCGTGTTTACCAGAGCCTCGGAGATACCGGTAGCGAGAGCCGTCGAGTCCGGCGCACCGGCAGTAGCCAGAGCGGCGAAGGCCCGGATCATCCCCAATACCGTTCCGAACAGACCAAGCAGGGTGGCGATGGAGGCGATGGTTGCCAGGATGCTGAGGTTTTTCTCCAGCATCGGCAATTCCAGGGTTGTGGCTTCTTCCACTTCTTTCTGGATGGCTACGATCTTCTCATCTTTTTCCATACCGTCCACTTTTTCCATTTCGGCATATTTCGTCAGACCGGCGCGGATAACGTTTGCTACCGAACCTTTTTGCTTATCGCAGGCGGCAATAGCCGAGGAGATATCTCCTTTATCCAGGAAACCCCGGACCATGCGAACAAAGGCGTCCACTTTACCGGCGCCGGCTGCTTTGCTCAGCGTGATCATACGCTCGAACACAAAAACAACGGTTACAAAGAAGGTACCCAACAAAAGCGGCACAACCCAGCCCCCTTTGTATATCGTGCCAAAATAATCGCCCGGCAGCGGGTCTTTGTGCGGGTCATTGTCAACGAAGTGCGACCCATCCCCAAAAACATACAAATAGATCAAGGTTGACAGGACGTAACAAGCCGGGATCGCTATTAACGGAAAAATCGAACCGGGGTTTGCACCTTGTTGTTTAGCAGGAGTGTTTTTTGCTGCTGTCATGCTGCGTTTTAGTTTTGAATTAATGAATGTTGAGTTGACAGTACCTCCCTGCGAAAAAGGCGTTTGGCTCCGGTTGTTGAATTTTTCCGTTTCGTTTTGAACCGTTCCATTGCATAGATGCAACGGAGCGAAAAATTGGTGTGTAGCAACAAAAAAAATTCAGCAGAGTCAAATTAAGCCTTTTCCAAAAGAGGCGTAACATTTTCGCGGCGGTAAAAATAGTGTAAGACCTACAATTTCCAACAAAGCATTTCGTAAAATCCTATTTTAAATCCGCGAATTCGGCCAATTTTAGGGTAAGCACGCATTTGAAATCAAGTCAAATGTATTGCTTGCCGGATTCGGACCAGCCGTTCGAGCAATTTTTCCAGGCGGTCGAGGGGTAGCATATTGGCGCCATCCGACTTAGCTTCCGAGGGTTTTGGATGCGTTTCGATAAAAAGTCCGTCCACGCCCACGGCCACTCCAGCCCGGGCAATCGTCTCGATCAGCGCCGGCCGGCCGCCGGTCACCCCGCTGCTTTGGTTGGGCTGCTGCAGCGAATGGGTGCAGTCAAGCACGACCGGCGCCCCGAAGGACTGCATCACCGGTATGCCGCGAAAATCGACGATCAGGTCCTGATACCCGAAGGTAGTGCCCCGCTCGGTGAGCCATACGTTCGGGTTGCCCTCTTCCTGCACCTTTTCGAGGGCAAAACGCATGGCTTCCGGGCTCACAAACTGTCCTTTTTTGATATTGACCACCTTGCCGGTTTGGGCGGCAGCCGTCAGCAGGCTGGTTTGCCGGCACAAAAAAGCGGGGATCTGCAATACATCCACATACGCCGCGGCCATCGCAGCCTCCGGGTCGCTATGAATATCCGTGGTAACCGGCAGATCGAACGCCTTGCCCACGGATTTCAGGATACCAAGTGCTTTTTCATCGCCGATGCCGGTAAAAGAATCGCGTTTGCTGCGGTTAGCCTTCCGGTAGCTGCCTTTAAATATATACGGTATGGACAGCCGGTCGCAGATTTCCCGGACCTGGCCTGCGATGTCCATCGCCATTTGTTCGCCTTCGATGGCACAGGGGCCTGCAATGAGGAAAAAATTGCCTGAATCCATGTGTTTCAGGCGGGGTAAGTTGTTTTGCCAATTCATAAAGATCAGTTTGCTATGTTTTGAACGATATCAATGGGGTTTACGCGGCCCAGGCGGATACTCCAGGATATCCGCTGGAAATAGTTGTCGGTTTCACTCTTGTACAGGTCCCGGATCGGCTTGGCATTCACCACAGGGAAATACAGTTCCAGGGAGCCATTCAGGAACGACAGCATGAAGCCGCCGCTCCACAGGAATTGCTCGCTTGCCGGACGGTTTGTGCCGAGGGGGGTGGCGTCATCGAAATATCCGAGGTCAAAGTACGGCTTTAAAGGGATACCCAGTGGAAGGCGTTGCGGCAGGTCGGCCTTCAGGTTAAGGGCCAGCACATAGTTGTTGGAGTTCCCCAGCGTACCGGCAAAAGGCGCACCAAGAGCATTTTTAAAGCCGCCTTCCGTTTGGCTTACCTGCCTGGACAGGAAGCCGTCCGATTCCGAACGCCCCAGAAAGAGTTGATCGAAACGATAGTCGTTAAAGCCTTGCGGATTGAGTGCTAAGGATGCCCGCGCCAGATCATCCGACAGGTTGTTGGTAGCGAGGCTGCCGCGCTTGCGCTGGGTATTGGCCAGGAAATAGCCGGCAAAAGCCCGCACGTAGATTTTCCGTTTGGGTTTGTAGTAAAAACGCTGGAGCCACTCCAGTGATCCGCGAAGATAGTGGGCATCCTGGCGGTCGGGAGCCTGGTAATCCTGCCACTCCAGCGCAGCCGT